>CANJNE010000010.1 GCA_947475275.1 Flavobacteriales bacterium
TTCAATTTTTAATAATTTTTGTTTCATTTGGTTGAGACAAAGTTGTAGGCATTTCAACCGAAAAAAAAGAAATCTGATGTTACAACATACCAATTTGGAAGCTTTCACCTATGAAGCCTAAGTAGTTGTACTTATTTATGATGCGTTTTAATCTATTTAAATCAAAAACACACCAATAAATGATTTATAAAAACATATTGGTCCTCGATACAACTATTAAAAAGCCTTTTGTTCTTTGTGCTTTTACAAGATTTTATCAAGTCAAAAAACTGGACTCAGTTAAGAAAAGTAATACCAATTATTTTACGCCAATTTTTAATGGTCTAGGGTCTTTGTTGTTCGAGGCAATATTTAAAGCTGGAAGAAAAATAATTAAACACAAATCAAAATTTACCTATAAAAGGTAGTGAATCACCTCCTCCTCATTTGAGTTTTCTAGTGTAATTGAAGGAATTATTCCTTTGTCCAACATGGCCTTTTTTGTTGTCGATCCCCAAGCAATTATTACACCTTCCGGTTTTGGATTGCATGATAAAAATGATTCCAAATTAGAAGGACTCGTAAAAACATAAAAATCGCAAACAGTTATCGATTTACAATCAGACAATGTTTGATAAACTGCTATTTCTTGTAATTGATTGCTTGGTATAACACTACCTATTGTTCTTTTGGATTGTTTCGAGCATGGGATCAATACCTTTCTATCACCCAACCATTTTAAAAATTCGTGACCTACTTCATCAGGATTTCCACTTTTTTTACCTCTAAAACTGATATTAAAACCTTTTTTTACAAGTTTTTTGGATGTTGTGTCGCCAATACACGCAATTTTTATCCCTGAGGGGATAGTAGCCTGTTCAAGAAAAAACGTTGCTGATCTTATACTACTAAAAAAAATTACGTCATAAACATACTCCGTTTTGAATAGGATTGGTTCAAAATGAATAAGCGATGAAGCTATCAATTCAATGTCGTTTCTTTGACAAAATGATGGTAATTGACTTAATTCTTTTAGATCTTTAGAAATAAAGAGTTTTTTCAAAATTCATTGGAGTTTTCCGAAGTTAAATCATGAACGATGGTTTCTGCAATATGCTCCAAATCCTCACTTTCATAGGTGTTAAATATTGCACCTTCTTCCCAAGTTTTAGCAAAAGCAACGTGCACCTTAAAGTCATCATCACAATAAACACCCAATGGCAATTGACACCCTCCTTTCATCAATTCTAATACCTTGCGTTCAATTTCAATTTTTGATTGAACATCCCGATGGTTGATTTCTTGAAGAAAAGCGTGTAATTCTCTGTCATTTTCACGTATTTGTAAGGCTAAAACCCCTTGAGCCGGCGCAGGAACGAATGAAGTAGGGTCGAAACGAATGGTTTTGAATTTATCTAGATTAATTTGAAGTCTATCAACTCCAGCTTTGGCAAGCATTATGGCATCAAATTGACCATCTTCAAGTTTTTGAATACGTGTTGGTATATTGCCACGAATATCCTTGATTTCTATTTCATCGCACAAGGCAACCATTTGCGCCTTTCTCCTTGCTGATGAAGTTCCTACAATAGCACCTTTTTTTAAGTTAAAAACTTGATTGTTTTCTACTGCATCAGGCCTTATGAGCAACAAGTCAGCAGGGTCCTCACGTTCTGAAACACAAGCAATTTTTAATCCACTAGGCTGACTAGTTTCTAGATCTTTATGGGAATGAACAGCTAAGTCTATTTCATTTTTCAACAACGCTTCTTCAATTTCCTTGGTGAAAAATCCCTTACCCTCTATTTTATCAAAGCTTAAATTCTGAATAGCATCACCTCTAGTTTTAATAATTGTAATGGTAACAGCAGCACCTAAATTCTCAAGTTGATTTTTGATGTGATGTGCTTGCCATAATGCCAAATCGCTACCACGTGATCCGATTCGAATTTGCATAATTTACTGATTTTTTAGTAATATCTCTTTGGCCATCAACATTGGAACGCTCATGTACTTCTTTTCCATATAGCCGATAATTTTATCTAAAACTTCTTTAGATTCATCATCTAGTTTTTGAAGGTCATTTTTGAACACTACATTTAATGCTGTTGATTTGATTTCCTTCACTTTCTCTGGAACAGTCCTCATCACCAATTCTACAGCTCTAATTTTTTCAATTTGTTCAAAATCGTATAGCGCCTCTGATAAAATTTCTTCAACATGCTGAATTTCTTGTGACCTGCTTTTAAGGTTTTCATTTGAAACTTTCTGCAGTAAGTCAACTGAAATATGAGTAACAGTGTGCTTATCAAGAATTTCCGGGTGTAAATCTTGAGGTATAGCAATATCAATTACTACTTTTCTTGAGGATTCTCCTAACAAAAGCTGCTCGTAAATCTCTGGTGTAATAATGTGCGTGTCTGCCCCTGTGCAAGCAATTATAATATCAAAGCCTTCGTTGAATTCCAAAATGGTATTTAGAGGAAATGCCCTTCCATTAAGGTCTGCCGCTAATTGTTCAGCTTTAGAAAGGGTTCTGTTGAAGACGGTGAAATTTTTAAAACCATGTTTCTTCAGAAAGCGACCCATATTTGTGTTGGTAACTCCAGCACCGATTATCAAAATCCTCGCGTCCAATGAAATATTCAGATCCCTTAATTTATGATATGCTAAAGCAACAACTGAGACTGGCTTGGTTGCAATACTGGTTTCAGTGTAAACGCGTTTAGCCGTTTCAATGGTATGACGAACAACCAAGCGAATATAATCTCCAGTTAACCCATTTTTTTTAGAATTTTCATAGGCAGATCTTACTTGAGTAATGATCTCTCGCTCTCCAACTACCATGGAATCAATTGAAGAAGCTACTGCAAGAATATGTGAAACAGCAATTTGGTCTTTATAAATCTCAGCTTGTCCTGCAAACATAGAAACTTGATCCTCATTCATATTTGGATAAAGTAATTTACAGAAATCTGCTAAGAAAGATGCGTTAACCTCATCGGAGCAAACCAATGAAAATTCAACCCTATTGCAGGTTGATAAAAACATTAATTCATCGATTTCCAAATGATTTTTGACTTTTGACAGACGTTCTTTTTGATCAGCTACATTAATATGTAACATGCCAATGTCTGCAACAGACATGTTTCTGTGTGTAAATGCAACAATATAAAACGACCTATCCCTAATCATCACTTATGCAAAATTGGGACTTAGAACTTTGTGTTGTGTCATAGAAATGTCAAAAAACATTATTTAGACCCGATTTAAATTAAATAATTAGCAAAATGAGCACAATAAGTTTTGAAACCATCACTTTTGGTTATTTTAGTCATCGATTTTAGCTTTCAAACAAGTTTGTTATTCAATTGATAATTTATGGGGAAACTTTGTTTTGTGCCAACACCTATTGGAAATTTGGAGGACATTACCATTAGGTCGCTCAACGTACTCAAAGCGTGTGATTTGATTTTAGCTGAGGATACACGAGTAACAAAGCGTTTATTAACCCATTTCGAAATTTCCAAACCTATTCTTGCTTTTCATGCGCACAACGAACACAAAAGTTTAGAAACCGCTATTCAAAAAATTCAAAACAACGCATTAACAGTTTTGGTTTCAGATGCAGGAACGCCTGGAATTTCAGATCCCGGTTTTCTGTTAGCAAGAGCATGTGTTGCTCAAGGAATTGATTTGGAATGTTTGCCGGGGCCAACAGCATTTGTTCCAGCTCTTGTTGTAAGTGGTTTTCCAATAGATAAATTTGTTTTTGAAGGCTTTTTACCACATAAAAAAGGTAGACAAACAAGACTAAAACTTTTGGCTCAAGAAGAAAGAACTATAATTCTTTACGAATCACCTCATCGTTTATTGAAATGTTTGGAACAGATTCAAGAATTTTTTGGTTCTGAACGAAAGGTCTGTGTTTCTCGAGAAATTAGTAAATTTTTTGAAGAGCATCAAAGAGGCACAGCAGCAACATTGCATGCGCATTTTACTCAAAAAGCTCCAAAAGGTGAAATCGTCATTATTATAGAAGGGTTAACACAATAAAATGAAATCACACGCTTTCTTCTTGACCAAATTTGGCAACCCTGAAGTTGCCTTTGAATTACGTGAGTTTGATTTACCAGCGCTTGGTAATTATCAAATTTTAATTGAGGTAGAGGCTTTCGGTCTAAATTTCGCAGACGTTATGGCCCGCAAAGGTTTATATCGTGAAGCACCACCACTACCCTGTGTTCTTGGTTATGAAGTAGTTGGGCGCGTTAAACAAATAGGTTCACAAGTAGATCAAGGTTTATTAAACAAACGTGTTCTCAGTTTTTGTCGATTTGGAGGTTATGCTAAACATGTTATCGTAGAAAATAATGCTTGTGTCGAAATAGGTGAAATTTCAGCCCATGATGCTCTTCCTTTAGGCACTCAAGGAAGCACTGCATATTACATGGTCGAATATTTATTCAAAATTAGAAAGGGTGAAAAAGCCCTCGTGCATGCAGCTGCTGGCGGCGTAGGAAACATAATTATTCAACTATTAAAACGCAAAGAAGTATATACTTTTGCGAAAATAGGTGATGATTCTAAGGAAAATGCGGTTTTAAATTTGGGAGCAAATGAAGTTATAAATTACAATACAGAAGATTATGCTTCCGCAATCCAAAAGAAATTAAATGGCCTTAAATTGGACATGAGTTTTAACCCAGCTGCTGGTAGTACTTATAAAAAAGATTTATCATTAATTGGTTCAGGCGGTAAATTGGTTTTATTTGGTGCTTCAGAATTGGCAAAAGGGAAGTGGGGATTTTTTTCAAAATTAAATTTTGTAAAGAAAATGGGATTTGCCCCACCGATTGCATTAATGATGCAATCCAAAGGAGTTTTTGGAGTAAACATGTTAAGAATTGCCGAATCCCACCCAGAAATTTTTAAGGAAGCAATGACCGAACTCGTTAATTTATATAAAACCGGGGAGTTAAAAATTCTAGCGGGAAAGCAATTTCCACATACAGCCTTGAATGAAGCACACAACTGTTTAGAATCGGGAAAATCAATAGGAAAAATCAGTGTTTTTTGGGATTGAATAAATTGTTAAAAAACTTTCGCTGTCATTCAGCAATTTCCTAAACCACTCGAATAATTTCAATTAACTTTGTGTCAATTTAATACATAATAATATGTCAACAGATTTAGGAATACATTCTATATTAAAGCAATTGGGAATTGAGGAGGTGAATAATGGCGCTTCAACCGGAGGTAAATGGTTTAAAACCAGAGGATCAAAAATTGATTCTGTTTCTCCAGTTGATGGCAAAATAATCGCTTCTGTTAACGCTGCCACAGAGGCTGATTATGAAGCTGTAATTCTTAAAGCTCAAGAAGCATTCAAGGAATGGCGTATGATTCCTGCTCCTAAGAGAGGTGAAGTAATTCGTCAGTTGGCAGAAAGAATAAGATATTATAAAGAGCCACTTGGAAGATTGGTTTCATACGAAATGGGGAAATCCTTACAGGAAGGATTAGGCGAAGTACAAGAGATGATAGATATATGTGATTTTGCAGTTGGTCTTTCCAGACAATTATATGGACTGACTATGCATTCGGAACGCCCCGGACATCGCATGTACGAGCAATACCACCCGCTTGGAATTGTAGGTATCATATCTGCTTTTAATTTCCCAGTGGCTGTTTGGAATTGGAACACAGCTTTGGCTTGGGTTTGCGGAGATGTTTGTGTTTGGAAACCTTCAGAAAAGACTCCAATTACAGCAATAGCGTGTCAGCAAATTACAAAAGAAGTATTTGATGCAAATGGTGTTCCTGAAGGTGTTTCGGGATTGGTAATAGGTGGGCCTGAAATTGGTAAATTAATGGCTGACGACACACGAGTTCCTCTAGTTTCTGCAACTGGTTCAACCCGAATGGGTAAATCAGTAGGCGCGGCAGTAGGTGCTCGATTAGGACGATCTCTTTTAGAGTTAGGGGGGAATAATGCTATTATTATTACTCCAAGCGCTGATTTAAAAATGGTTGTACCGGGAGCTGTATTTGGTGCTGTTGGTACGGCTGGGCAGCGTTGCACCTCTACAAGAAGATTAATTATTCATGATTCGATTTATGAAAAGGTGAAAGATGCTTTGGTAAAAGCATATGGCCAATTGAAAATTGGAAATCCTTTAGACCAAAATAATCACGTTGGACCACTGATTGATAAAGATGCTGTTAACAATTACCTTAATGCTATTGAAAGTGCTCAAAAAGAAGGTGGAAAATGTCTTGTTGACGGTGGGGTTTTGAGCGGAGAAAGTTATGAATCAGGTTGTTATGTAAAGCCTTGTATCATTGAAGCTGAAAACCATTTCGCTATTGTACAACATGAAACATTTGCTCCTATTCTTTATCTTTTGAAATATTCAGGAGGAATTGAAGAAGCTATTAGCATTCAAAACAATGTTCCTCAAGGACTTTCATCTGCTGTAATGACGAATAATCTCAAAGAGGCAGAAGCTTTCTTATCACAGGCAGGATCAGATTGCGGAATTGCAAATGTGAATATTGGAACATCTGGTGCTGAAATTGGTGGTGCTTTCGGTGGAGAAAAAGAAACAGGTGGCGGAAGAGAATCTGGCTCTGATTCTTGGAAAATCTACATGAGACGTCAAACCAACACTATTAATTATTCAGATAGTTTACCGTTAGCACAAGGCATTAAATTTGAATTGTAATACGCTATTATTGAAGCGTTTCTTCTAATGCTTCATCAAGATTCGGGTGCTGAAAATGAAAGCCGGTTTTGATAATTTTTTCATTGCTGGCTTTTACACCATTCAACAGAATAATGGACATTTCTCCGTACATCATTCTCATCACAAATGCTGGAACTTTTGGAAACCAAAATGGCTTGTGCAACACCTTGGCAATGCTCTCCATAAATTCTTTATTTGAGGATGCAGCAGCCAAAGCATTATAAGGTCCTTCCAATTGATGCTCAATAATATGAAGGTAGATTTTTACCAAATCTTCCGCATGAATCCAAGGCATCATTTGATCTCCTGAACCTAGAGCAGATCCAATGCCTTTCTTAACAATTGGAACCATTTTCTGCAATGCCCCACCATTTCCATCTAATACCACAGCTGTTCTTACAGTTGCAACCTTTACGTCTGGCTGGAATTGTTCAGCACTCAATTCCCAACCCTTAACAAGTTGAGAAACGAAATCTCCACCATAAGGATCATCCTCAATATATGTTTTGGAAGGGTCTTTAAAGCCATAAGCATTAATACCAGATGCACAAATAAATTGTTCAAGTTTTGGCATTTTCTCGCGTATACTGTAAAGGAAAACATTAGTGCCAACTCGTGATTGCTGCAAGTAAAGTTTACGGTTGTGCGTCCATTTTTCATCTGCAATTCCTGCTCCGCTTAAATTTATAAAAACCGAAGCATCAGCTATTGCGCTTTCATCTATTACTCCTTCACGTGGATCCCAACGATATTCGCCCTGAAGTAGTGGCTTTCTTGATAAGACATTTACTTTGTATCCTGAGTTTCTAAGTAAATTGACCAATCGTTTACCTATTAAACCTGTTCCACCTGCAACTACTATAGTTTTCATAAAGCTTTATTAATGCAACAAATAGATTTTGGGAAGGTTCAAAAAAACAAACGGCCATTGACCCATTCAGGATCTAGCGTTGCCATTTTCTTCTTGTAGAATGAGATTGCGGGTTCATTCCATTCTAACACCTGCCAATCCATACGTTTAACCTTTCTATCCTTTGCTATTTCAACAACACAATCAAAAAGTTGAGAACCAATACCCTTCATTCGATATTCTGGTTGAATGTAAAAATCCTCCAAATACAGACATTTCCCTTTCCATGTTGAATAGTTGGTAAAATACAGTGCAAAACCTACTATGAGCTGATCTAAGGTTTCTACTACCAAAGCATCACAAATATTTTCTTCAAATAAATGTAAAGCCAAATCTTCTGAAGTGTTAACTACTTCAAGTGGAGCCTTTTCATATTCAGCGAGTTCGTGAATAAGAGACATAATAGCAAGCTCATCGCCTTTTATGGCTTCTCGTATAACCATTATTGAACGCCGGCTAAGTTAAACCTTAACCTTAATCCACAACTCATGTTTCCTGTAGGGAAAGCCGTTGCAATTTTTGGGGTATTGATTACTTGATCATAATAGAATTGTACAGTAAGATTCTGCGACACATTATAATCAGCAGAAGTTTTAATAGAAACAACCCTTTGACCTGCTGTTGCTTGATTGGTGTTTTCTATAATTTTTCTTATTACAGTGATGTTGTCCCTAAATGTTATATCTACTCTCAAATTGATATCACTAGCAGGGATTTTTTCTATCGGTAATTTCACTTTGGAGAATTTATATCCTGAACCAATTACCCACTCTTTACCGTTTACCTCTGTAACCTGATTGTTATTCAATGAAAGCGTAGCGGAACGATCCTTTTTGAATTCAAATTTTGTAATCAACCCCTGACCTTTAATATTCCACGTAGCATCAAAACCAAGTAAAGGACCAAATTTCTCCGTTATCGTGATGTTTTGCATTTGTCTATCAGCTATGAAATTATTGTTGATATCAAATGCACTAGCATCACCATTACCGTCAAATACCGCATTGAGATTAGTCTGTAATCCTGTTACACTTATGGAGCTGCTATATGCATGTTTGATTACGAAATTCTTAAAAAGTTTCTTAGCGAATTCAAACTTGGTTAAACCGTTATAGTTCACAGACCAATTCGGTAAAGGCAAGTTTTTGACAGGATTGATGTTCTTATCATTTATTCCTCTATTGGTATATGAAGTTAAAAATGCACCTGTAACAACCTCTTGTTGTGATCCGCTATATCCCGTATAATATCCTGAAGTAAGTGAATTAGAATTGTTATTGGCTTGTCCTAGCAATTGAGAAACGTCTCTTCTATTATCTAATAATTGATCAAATACCGTGGACTGGTATTCATTTCCTAATAATGCAAATGCTGAACTCAATGACACATTAGAATATGTTAGAGTACCCGTTTGAACGCGACTTTGGCCTTCAAAGACCTGTGTTGAATCATTCCAACGGTAGAATTCACTCGAATTATTTCCAAAGGTTCTGTTCAATGTAAGTTCTATTGTAACATCTTTCAATGGTTCCAAGGATGCCCTTAGATTAAGGTTCTTAGAATGTGTCATCGTGAACTGCTTGTTCAAATTCTCATTTTTCACCAACCAACCTTGACCAGCTGCCGTAGTTGCAATATTGTAATCTGTTTGGCGACCAAAAATATCATATTGTTGCTGACCAAAGACAAATCCAGCTAAAGGCGCATCGAAAGCTCCATTAAACCCTAGAATTCGCGTTTCCTGATTGTATCCTGGTAACATGGTTCCATCATTCAAAGCATATGTTCCAGAAACATTTCTTACAGTCATAATTGCTCTCGCAAAAAATCCAGCAACGGGGTGAACTTTACCACCTCTTTTCTCTTCAGCACGTTTTTCTCTTTCTTCTTTACGCTTTTTACGCTTGGCCTTTCTGCGCTCTTTATTCGTCATTTCAGAATCCGAAGTCTCAGCGTCCTCTTCAGTAGCAGTATCAGTATTGGTTTCATTCTTTTCACCTGTATTACGCACCCCTACTTCTTTTGCTGCAATAGCGCCGCGTCCACCTTTACCATCTCCTAACACCTTCTTAAAATAAGGTAATTTATTATAGAGATTCGTAAAGTTTAATTGCGCAGTAACATTAACCGTTCTGTTATTTTGGATGATATTTCCAAATTCAGATTGATTAAGTGGCGCACGTTGCCAGTTGTATGTCCCACCGTACTTAAAATTGGCAGTCATCCAATCGGTTGCAGGAATCTTATCCAATGGCAACGTATAATTAACCGCATAAGTATGCGAATAATCCGTTGTTGTTCCAAAGGTTGAAAGCTGGTCGACTATAGTATCTCTGAATTGTTGGAATCCTTCAGGATCTAATTTACGATCTACACGTCCATCCCCTTCAGTGAATAAGGCTTGATTGGTAGCGTTGAAAGTTAGTTTCAAATTCTTGGTAAGATCATAACCCAAACTGTAGGTTCTATTCCATGTAAAACGTTTGACATAAACCGGCTGGAATTCATAATCAGGCACCATATTATTCCTTACCTGTCGCTCATTATAGGTTCTTAGAATATCATTAGTAAATGAAATGTTTTTTGGCGTTAAGTATAAATTAAAGTCCTTAATTAGGGTAAACCATTTAGATTTTTTCAAAAATTCGTTGTTCTTGAATGGCTCAAATGCTTTAGCAGTAAATGAATAATTGTAATTCAAGCCGGCCGTCCACGTTTTCGTTAAATCAGATTTTGTATTGAAATCACGTCTCAAGTTTTCTGCATACGCGTAGTTTGCCGACCAGTTAGAAACCCTCCAGAAATGAGCAGTAGCTCCGGCTTTTAATTCCTTACGTACATTGGTAAAATTATATGATTTTCTTTCATTAAAATCTTGACCTAGTTTAGCTCTTTCCTTACGCGTTGCTAAATCATAGTCGCTCAATCTGACATCTGGATTGAAAGGATCATATTCAGGATTTATTAAGCCGAGAGAATATGCATAGAAGAATGGCAATGAAACCGATGCTCTTTTACCAAAGAATTGACCGAGTTGCACATTTGCATTCATATCAACCCCTATCTTTTCATTTCGCTGTCTTTCCTGAACCCTACTTTCAACACTTCCCCAGTTGATGCCTGAATAGTTTCCTGATGCAGAAATGTTCGCAAAATCAGCAAGTTGTACCTGCATTTGTGCTATTGCCGCAGACCCACCTTCACTTACGAAATCTGTCAAACGCAACTCATTGATCCAAATAATTGCACATTCTGCGTCACCATTATCCGGCCAAGGGTTGACTTGATTAACCCCTGGATTGCGCACACCAACCATTAGTGTTTTTATACCTTGAAGATTTGGACTACCCTTTACTTTGAGCAATCTTTTTGGATTCGCTGGATCTAAATCACTATACTCAACTACATAAGAAACATCTGTACTTCCAGAAGCAATCAATTCATTACGTTTCTTTTTCAGGTTAAGAAGGTCATCGAAAACAATTTCTACATTGTTTTCTTCCGGCCAAATATCCTCTGCTACCGTAGCACCCCAATCAGTTGTATAAAGTGGTAATTCATATTCGTAGTAATTGTCGTTAAAATCTGTTCCTAGACGTACAAATAAAGTGAGATCTTCATCATTAAGTGGCAAAGTTTGTAGCACTTCTTCCGCGTGCACAAACATTTTGAGCTTTTTATAAGTGCGGACATCAAACTGAACATTGCGGTATGCTGCTCTTGCGTCACCATCTTGTAGGTTACAAACATCAAGCACCAACGATTGCTCGTTAAGCTGTCTTTGGAAAGTTTGTGATGGGTCAACTTCACGAATAATTCCTGGCGGTATTTCGTATTTTATCGGGCTTCTTTGGTCGTTTTCTTCAACATTAACGGCTCCAATATTAAAGCTTGTCAAGTTAGGGTCGGTTTGAACACTTTCGCCTGGTGCCGTAAGATCTTCTAAATAACGTCGCCATTCACCTCTAATGAGTTCAAGCCTAGCAAAGCGCAGCAAGACCTCTTCATCAAAGTCCTTCATGAACATACGCATAAAACGAATAGACCTGAAATCTTGAATACCGTTTATTTTCTTTTCATAGCCCTGTATTGGGATTTTAAATTGGTACCATTTTTCAGTTTTTGTACCATTTTGAAAAGTTTGCACATTGGTAATGAAGTTCTTCCCTACCTGCATGTCGTTAGGTCGTAAACTCACACGATATTGAAAATAGCTTTCAGACTCAGCTAAATTATTATCCTGATTGATGTCTTCGATATCTGGAAGGTTTGTGCCTTGTGTTGGATAACCATCTGCATTTGCGGTGTCCGACATTTCGGTGGTCGGGGAGTTGCCCTCCATTCCGTTGTACTTTTTGTACCGCTGCAATATATTCAGCGTATCTGCATCATAATTATCATCACGATAAAAATTGTAATCATCCGTTGATGGGTCACTTATCATTCTTGCTTTCGTGGCAGCATCTAGAACAGGATTACTTAACACCCAATTTACGTAATTATCGAAAGCTATTTTTTCATCGGTATCTGACCATCCATCCAAACCAACATCTTGGTTTAATCGTGATTGTGGATCAGTATCAAAAGCATTAACAACTACTTGTTGCGTTGAAATTCTTGCCCAAGCTGTAGTGTCCAAATCATCATTTACAGATATTCCTGTTGGTGGCAGTCCATTTTCAAAACTTTTTCTAGAATCTGGAAGTGCATCTTCTGAAATATTTCCGAGATTAAAATACAAGTCTCCTCCGGTATGAATTGAGTTCGGATTGGCATTTTCCGCATCTTCATTAAATGGATCCAAAACCCAGAACTGAATAAATTCGATATTGGTCTGCTCGAAATCATTTGTCGTCAAACCACGCATAATCCCTCCCCATCGATTTTCAGGATTGGTGAATGTTCCATCGGCATTAACGGTTGCTGTAGTATCATAATTGTACATACCCCGTTCTGATGGATAATATGCTAACTCTAAAATGGGAATATTAGGTATAGATCCGTATTGCTGCTGTAAGTTTGGAAAAATATCCGTTTGATTTACAAGGCGCATTCTACTATCAGAAAGCATTAATGGATTGTCCTTGATGTGTTGAGGTGTGAGCGAATTGCTTTGATAAAATAATGGATCGATCAAATACCAACATGTTTTTGAGCGCTTGAATCCTGCGGAAAGGTCTTTATAAATAGCTTCTGGAAACAAATCTGGTTGTCCTTGTGGTATAGATGATAGTCGCCAAGCAGTAATTGTTCTGAGGTCAATAGTGCTTTGAGACCCCTCGAAATCATCGATGTACGATGTTCCATCTTTGTTGATTGCTCGGGGTTGTCCTGGGATTAAATGTGCGAATTCACCAGAAAGAGAAAAAGTAGACTTTTGAGTTGTTGAAATTACGGGTAAGAGATCAACTAACTTAGTTAAAAATGGTACATCTGTTCGATAAGCAAAATCAAATCCAATAACATTGTTTTTGAATGGTTCGCTACCAATATCTACTTTTTGAGTAACGGGACGTTCCATCATTCGCATCCATGTAGCCCCAAAATTGAATTGATCATTCAACTTAAAGTTGTAATGCATACCCATCAGCGAACGCGCTTGAAATCCAAAAACAGAATTGCTTTCTATTGAAATTTTAATTGGCGCATTAGACTCTAAAATTCCTGTATTAAGGATTTTTACCCGACCTAAATTGTAATCAACTGTATAATCAACGCCTTCCGTAAGTTTTATTCCACCAGCGGTAACCACAACAGCACCTTCAGGAACATTTATAGCATTCAAAGGAATATCTGAAGAAACCGAAGATTGGTATTGGCCTTTAAAACTGAAACGATTTTTACTCGGAATCTGCTGAGCTGCCGTTTTGGTGGAATCATACAATTCAGTGAAAACTACTTGATCGATAATTAATGGTGGCACCGCAGCTGCTTCAAGTTTGGTTTTTAAAGTTTTACCAAATGGCTCAACGGTAGAAAAATAAATTCGACCATTCTTTGTATTTATTGTACCTCCGTTTTCTGCTCTGTTTCCAGTGTATGTAATGGGAACGAAATCAAAAACCCCATCAGAGAATGGTTGGTTGTTTTGGTTCAACCTGTCCATTTCAATTAAGGTAACTATTTGTTTATCATCTACACCTTCTTGCGGAAAGAATGGAACAAGCAATGATGTTGCAGGATTATTGTACAAAATATCAATTCTAAAACCTGTTTGATCAAGCTGTGAAGCGCCTATTGAATAAACGTTTTTCATCATCAAGTCCCAAACCTTATTTTTAGGATTTGTAATGGTAGGTTTTAAAAGTTTTAGAATTAACGCTTGCTGTCCCGCCACACCATCTGTAGAAAATTCTCCAACTTGATAAGTGTCGCCGCGATAAGTATATTCATAAGCCACAGCAAGTACCTCGTCATTATTAAGAGGTAAATTCAATGATATATATCCTAATTGAGCATTGTAAGTAAATTCTTGTTCTGTTAGTTTTCTGGCATTTTCAACCTTTTCATATTCTATTGCTTGTTGAAATGGCCCCGGTGCAGTAACCTGAGTGCTTAATGCAAGTACAGAGTTGGCGAAGCCTCTTACGAGGGGTTGGTTTGCTGCCCAATTGTATAAATTATTGGCCTCATTATCGGGCAATTCACTTGGCCCAAATCCACCAGGTTGGCCTTGACAATTTTCAGCTTTAGCTTCACCTAAATCTGCAAAGGCGATTATATTTCTCGTGTTTTCAATACTGCTTGTCCTATTGGTAAGCCAAACTTCGATTCTTGTAATGTTTATGGTAGAATTCACTATTGGAACTGTTGACATAGCTTCATCATAGTGATCTTTATGATACAGGTTGATAAAATAGTGTCGATTCACCTCATAATTATCAGCATTCAATTCAAATTGTTGCACTTGAGCGCCACCTGAAACATTGATTTCAGTTCGTTTTCCCTTTGAAGATGCCGCAATCAAATCGATAGTTGATCTTCCAAATTTTAATTTCGTTTTAGCTCCAAAAAGAGTTTGTGAGCCTTGTATTAAGGTAGTAGGTAATTGCAAAGCAACATTTCCAAGTTCCAGCTTTTGCAAAATTTGATCTTCATCGCCTGTGTATTCCAATTTTGTTACGTTATCAAAATCGAAGGTTGCTTGTGTATTGTAGCTTGTAGATACCTTTAATTTGGTACCTATTAATCCAACCAAATTCAGCTGAATTTGCTGGTTGAAGTCAAAACGGGTAATCCTACGCTGTTTCATTGGTAAAATGGGATTGTCGTAGCGAGAAGAATTAACTCCAAATGACAACTCTACAGCACCTTGGGGTCTAATGGTAATTTGATCTGAACCAAAAACGCTTTCAAACGCTTTGCTTCCTATTTTTATTGGAAATTCTATGGGTTGACCTGCTTCGGTTTGTTCTTCGATTTTATCCTTCCAATTATCTCTTAAAGCTTTTTGGCGCTCATACTCCAGATATTCCTCTAGAGTCATCATTGAAGGATTTCGATAATTTAAGCCATTTGAAAATGTTTCTTTAAAAACGTATCTTCCCGTTATTGGATCGTAAACAATAGTTTGGGAAACAGAGGATGGGTCTCCTAGATCGAAGCTTTGTGACTGCGTTTGGGTAGGATCAATATAATTTTGAATAGGAAAAGGTAAAGTATCTTGAGTATAAAACTTCCCCGTTATACTTGTAAAAGTACAAATAAGCAGTAGTAATTTTCCTATATATTTCTTTTTTAGCATTAAGCCATCAAAGTATTTTAAGTGCTTCTTTTATTAATTGTTCTACTGTTTCATTTCCAGTTGAGATTTTGTCAAGAGCTTTATCGGCAGCCTTTTTATCAAAACCTAAAGAAACAAGTGCTGTTAACGCATCAAATCGTTGGGTATTGTTTTGGCTGAACATATTTTCAGCAGAAAATGTCATTTTTAACACTTTGTCTTTCAAATCAATAATTACACGCTGTGCTGTTTTAGCGCCAATACCTTTTATACTTTGTATTGTTCTTACATCCTCAACTTGAATGGCATGTGCAATCTCATCTGGCACCAATGATGACAACATGATCATTGCAGTATTTGGCCCTATTCCAGAAACTGAAATCAAATGACTGAACATTTCTCTTTCCTCTTTGGATGCAAAACCATAAAGTATGTGCGCATCTTCACGAACGATCAGCCTGGTAAACAAACGAATTGCCTCGTCATTACCAATTGCAGAAAAAGTATTAAGAGAAATTTTTACCTCATAACCAACTCCTGCACAATCTATGAGCAGCTCCGTTGGGTTTTTCTCTATTAACTTTCCGTTTAACTGTCCAATCATTTACTACTTATTTTGTGCATCTACAACTGCAACCTTCACCATATTGATAATTTCTCTTACAGATGAACCAAGTTGCAACACATGCACCGATTTTTTTAACCCAACGAGAACTGGTCCAATAGCATCTCCTTCGGTCATTTCTTGTAATAATTTATATGCAATATTTCCAGCAGAAAGATTTGGGAAAATCAAAGTATTTACTTGTTTATTCGCTAAATGTGAAAATGAAAATTTTTCCATCATAAGTTCATTGTTCAAGGCAAAGTTTGCTTGAAGTTCCCCATCAACAACCAGATTTGGATGCTTTTCATGAAGTATTTTTGTAGCCTTCGACATTTTTTCAGCATCATTGCCAATTGAGGAACCAAAATTACTATAGCTCAACATTGCAATCCTGGGTGTAACTTTAAATTTTCTTATTGTTTTCGCAACGTTTGCAGTTATTTCAGCAATTTGCTCAGCTGTAGGGTCCAAATTTATCGTTGTATCGGCCAAGAAAAACAATCCTCTTTTTGTATTTAACATGTAAAGGCCCGCTAAGGTATTAACATCTTTATCAAGACCTATTGTTTGCAAAACTGGTCGAACGCTATTTCTATAGCTACGAGTAAGGCCCGTTATCATTGCATCTGCATCGCCCATTTCCACCATCATGGCGCCAAAGTGATTGCGCTCGCGCATGATTTGAATAGATTCAAACTCTGTGAATCCTTTGCGTTTACGTTTCTCGAAAAATGCTTTACCAAAAGCTATTCGACGCTCGTCTTCCTCCTCCGATTTTGGATCAATGATAACAACATCAGGAATTTCAATTGCGTACTCATTTATCAAGGCTTCTATTTTACTGCGTTTTCCAAGTAATACGGGAACCGCTATTCCTTCTTCATATGACGTTTGTGCCGCTTTAAGTATTTTGATTTGGTCCGCCTCAGCGAAAACCACCCTTTTAGGGTTAGCTTGTGCTTTTTCTGTTAATGTTCTCACCAATTTATTATCCAGCCCCAAACGATTTTTCAAAAGTACTTCATAAGCCTCCCAATCGGTGATGGGTTCTCGGGCCACTCCTGAAGAAATCGCTGCCTTAGCTACAGCAGGTGCAACGTAATAAATCAAGCGAGGGTCTAATGGTTTTGGTATAATTTGTTCTCTACCGAAAGAAATATTTTTTTCTCCGTAGGCTTCTATTACTTCCTCAGGAATTGTTTCTTTAGCAAGATCGGCGAGTGCCTTAACTGCTGCCAACTTCATTTCTTCATTAATTGCCGTAGCGCGGACATCTAACGCGCCTCGAAAAATAAAAGGAAATCCAAGAACGTTATTTACTTGGTTAGGGTGATCCGATCTTCCTGTGGCCATTATAATATCCTTACGAACTGAAGTTGCGTCCTTGTAAGATATTTCCGGTTCAGGATTAGCTAATGCAAAAACAATAGGATCCTTCGCCATGTTTTTAATCATTTCTTTTGAAACAACATTTCCTTTGGAAAGCCCTAAAAAGACATCAGCCTTTTTCATTGCATCAAACAGGGTCATCGATTTTTTATGCCCAGCATAAGGAACTTTACTTTCGTCTAAATCTTCCCTTTCGGCACAAATTAGGCCTTTAGAGTCAAACATGTAAATGTTATCTTTTTGAACCCCTAAGGCACAATATAGATTCATGCAAGACATTGCCGCTGCACCAGCTCCTGAAACAACTATTTTAATACGATTGATTCTTTTCTTTGCCAATTCAAGTGCATTTAACAATGCGGCAGAGGATATTATTGCGGTTCCATGCTGGTCATCATGCATTATAGGAATATCAAGTTCCTCTTTTAACCTTCTCTCTATCTCGAAAGCTTCTGGCGCTTTTATGTCTTCAAGATTAATTCCTCCAAACGTTGGCGCAATAGCTTTAACAGTTTGAATAAATAATTCTGGATCCTTGGCGTCAACCTCAATATCAAAAACATCAATGTCGGCAAATATTTTAAAAAGCAATCCTTTACCTTCCATAACCGGTTTGGAAGCCAACGGGCCTATATCTCCTAATCCCAGAACAGCTGTTCCGTTCGAAATTACAGCTACTAGATTTGACTTGCTGGTATATTTGTATACATCATCAGCATTTTCAGCAATTTTGAGACAAGGCTCGGCAACACCAGGCGAATATGCTAGAGATAAATCACGTTGTGAAGAATAAGGCTTGGTTGGAACCACTTCTATTTTACCAGGTCTTCCGGAAGAGTGGTAATCCAATGCGTCTTGTTTTCGAATTTTCGGCATAATATCTTCAATTCAAGCCGACAAAGATACAAAATTAGACCGTAACAGCAATTTAAAAAACGGAGTGATATAACGACTGTGGTATTAAACAAAAAATGGCCGCCTTATTCAGACAGCCATTTTGTATGAAATTTAATTATTTCTTATTTAACAACAACGCTTTTAGTTGAGGTTACTCCGTTTGCAGAGATAGAAACAATGTAGCTTCCTTTTGCCAATTCAGAAACTGGAATTTCAATAGTTTGTGTACCATTTAAACCTGTTAATGATTGTGTATTCATAATTCTACCTTGAAGATCAAGCATTGAAACAACATAGTCAGATCCAGTTCCTTCAAAAGAAACATTAACTACATCAGACGCTGGGTTAGGGAAAACATTGAAAGTACTTGCAAAAGCCTCCTCGATTCCAGCAACCGCATCAATTTGGAATGCATCAGCAGCCTCAGACCCTGAAGGGAAGTTAGAAACACCAGCGATTTTAACACCGCTTACCCATACTTCAACCAATCCATCGCCATATCCGCTATCAAAACCATCACCATAAGCATCATAAACTTCTAAACGGTAGCAATCATCTGTCAAAGAAGTATTGATGTCAGCTTGTGGATAAGTTCCATTTGCTGCTGCATCCGCATATGTAGGGCTAGTGTATGCTATTGAACCATTAGATTTAAAAAGCTTCCATGAAGTTTCTGAACCATAACGATCTAAGGAAACTTTAATTGTAGCATTTCCATTTGTTGCTGTTGTAGCTAATCCAACCACTTGAGCTAATGTATTGTTAGCAGCATTATTGTCGGCGGAAGAAATATTGATTGAGATATTTTGTGAAGCTGCTGTTGGCGTGTACTGACCAATAGTAACGTTTTGTACACCGTATGTCGCTAAACTTCCAGACCAGTTGTATGTTGCGATTGTGTTTGCTCCTTGAGTTGCTGTGATTGTACAAGCTGTAAGTGGTGAAGTACCATTGTTTTGTAATTTAACCACTAAATCAATAGGACCACAAGATTTTGTCTCGCCTTCATAGCTCAATAAAGCTGGGTCGTTAGCTTGAGAAGCTGGTGGAGGACAGTCAACAACAGAACTGTATAATGCTGCTGCAGAAAGTTGACCTACTTCTTCTACGATTCTGTTTGGACAAATTCTGTAGATTGTAGGGAAATAACCAATATTGTAATCATTGTTAATTTGAGTTGCACCGGCAGATGCTGGGTTTGCCATTGGGAACTGAACTTGCCCTAAAGTTGCATTAGGCTCTATCCAGTTTCCGATTGTTCCAGAACCATCAAGCATTGTTGCGTCGGCAGTTGTACCATCACCTTCAATCCAAATAACCATAATATCATCTGTAGTGCTAGCGCTAACACCTGGATATCCAGCTGGACCGTGGTTGATGTAAGCATCATCCAAAGCACCACTTAAGTGGTAATTCCAACATGGACCACACCAAGTTGCAGATACATCTAAAAATACAGTATAACCTGCATCAAGGTAATCATAAAGCGTGTATGTACCATTTCCGTTTTCACCTGCAGTAGATAACCAAGACTGATAAGCTGTTACCGTAAAGTTTGGCGCAACACTTCCGGCAGCCAATTGGGCATTAGATGTATTAAACGCTCCACCCAAAGACAAAGCTAAAGCTGAGAATAAAAGTTTTTTCATAGTTAAAATTTAAAATAAACCGTTTTAGAAACGTAAATATAAGCCATTTAAACCAAATTCAATTATATTTTCATTATTATTCTTGGATTCCTGAATTAAATTTACACCCATGAAAAACATCGTTATTCTATCTGGAGCAGGAGTGAGCGCAGAAAGCGGTATTTCTACGTTTCGCGATTCTGGAGGGCTCTGGGAACAATACAAAATAGAGGAGGTTGCGACTCCAGAAGCTTGGGAAAATAACCCTCAAAAAGTTCAAACCTTTTACAATTTAAGGAGGAAACAGATTCTTGAAGTTAAACCTAATGAAGCACATTTTTTAATTGCCAAATTAGAGTCGCGTTTTCATGTAAATGTAATTACGCAAAATATAGATGATTTGCATGAAAGAGCGGGTTCAACCAATGTTTTGCATTTGCATGGAAATATTAGGTATGCCAAAAGTAGTGGGCCAAACCAAGAAGTCAATTACTATCCCGTTGAGGGTTGGGGGTTAAAAATGAGCGACCTATGCCCTGATGGCTATCCGCTCCGACCGCATGTTGTATGGTTTGGGGAATCTGTTCCTATGATGGATAAGGCTGCTGAATTGATAGCCGAAGCAGACATTTTAATCGTTATAGGCACATCTCTTCAAGTTTATCCAGCGGCTGGTTTGGTTTATATGACTCCTCGGCAATGCCAAAAATTTATCATTGATCCTGGAATAAATGAACGCGATATTCCTTCAGATTATACTTTGATCAAAAAAAGTGCTTCGCTAGGGATGAAACATTTAATGGAACAAGTTTTATTTTAAAATAATCTAAATGTATAAAACCATTAATAGTGTTCACGAATATCCTTAATGTTCAACTGCAAATTAGTTTTACCGTTCCATGTGTTGGATTCAATAGTAAACACAATGTCCATAGGTTTACCCTGACTAACTAGAGAAATTTTGTTTCCGAGATTGAAACCAATACCATCTATTGAATAATTGGATGGTGGCTGGGTCAAAAGCAATTTTAGATGCGTTTCCTTCAAAACTTTTGCAGATAGACAAAAACAGTTTTTTACTAAGAAAACTGGTTTCATATTTCCCGGACCAAAAGGCTCAAAGCGTTCCAATTGCTTTAAAATTTTCGGAACTGTTGGATTCGTAATTTGAGAATCAAATAAGTCCTGAAAATTAATTTCTAAATCAATTTCTAGTTCAGGTGCTAAATTTTCTGGAGAGATGCTGGCCTGCACAACCTTTTCGAAATGATCAACAAAAGCATCTAACTTTTCAATAGATAAATTAATCCCAGCAGCATGTTTATGTCCGCCAAATTGATCTAGCAAATGCTCACATTGAAGTAAAGCCGAATAAATATCAAAATTGTGAACGGTTCTTGCTGAACCGGTGGCCATTCCATTGGATTCGGTAAGGACAATCGTTGGTTTATAATGTTTTTCTATCAGTCTTGAAGCCACTATTCCAACAACACCTTTATGCCAATGTGGTTGGAAAACAACCGTTGTTGTTGAATTTCTAATTTTTTCACTTTGCTCTATTAATTCAAGTGCTTCACGAGTAATTTCCTGATCGAGCAGTCTTCTAGACTTATTATCATTTTCAATTTCACTGGAAACTTTTAAAATTTCATTCTCATCTTCGCTAATCATAAGTTGAACAGCTTCTCGTCCTGAGCGCAATCTACCTGCCGCATTAATTCGAGGCGCAATTGCAAAGACAACATCTGTTAAATTTATTGGAAAAGATTTATTGGCATTTTTAAGAAGTAATGTGAAGGCTTTTCTTGGATTTGAGTTCAACTGAGCCATTCCGAGAAAACAAAGTGCGCGATTTTCACTTGTAACTGGAACGATATCAGCCCCAATGCTCACCGCAACAAAATCAAGCAGTTTGTAAAGTTCTTCTAGATTCCAATTATTAGTTGCTGCGCAAGCTTGTAAAAGTTTAAAACCCACACCGCAACCAGATAATTCTTTGAATGGGTAACTACAATTTTTTTGTTTTGGATTTAATAAAATGGCTTTTGGTAAATCTTCACCCGGTTCGTGATGATCACATACGATAAAATCAACATTATTATTTCTTGCGTATTCAATTTGATCAACAGCTCGTATTCCACAATCGAGGGCAATAATTAATTTAAAATTGTTCAATATGGCAAAATCGACGCCTTTATAACTCACACCGTACCCTTCAGAATAGCGGTCGGGAATATAAAACCCCACATTTAATCCTTGGCTTTTTAAAAAAGTATATACCATTGCCACCGCTGTTGTTCCATCCACATCGTAATCACCGTAAATCAGAATGTTTTCATTTTTGGATACGGCAGTGTTGATGCGATCAACTGCTAGCTTCATATCCTTCATCAGAAACGGATCATATAAATCACCTATCTTGGGATTTAGAAAATTTTTAGCGTCGTCAAATTCTCGAATGCCTCTTTGATAAAAAAGTGCCGCAAGAAGTTGACTAACATTTAATTCACTCGAAATTTTAGAAATAATTTCTAACGTGGGTTGTGGTTTTATACTCCATTTTTTCTCCATAAAAAATCTTGTTTATCCTTCAATTTAGTTTTAATATTCAGCATACAAAATTAGCGTCATGGATTTTCAACCAAATTATTTAGAGTCAGCAACCTCATGAATCTGTGTGATATAACCTAGCTTCTAATCGATAACACATTTGAACATCTTTTGTCCGGTATCAATTAGATCTAATTTTTGCTAAATTTACTTATAAAGGATAAGTTTTTTAATCCCTAATTGTATTGGAAATATTACAAAAATTATATCAGTCCATTTTAATAACCGGTATTTGGGAGTGGATTGCTGTGGTTTCAAGTTTGATTTATGTAGTTTTAATGTCTTACCATAAAATCTCTGCTTGGCACTTTGCTGCAATAAGTTCAGGAATTTATGTGTACATCTGTTATAATGCAAACTTGTATCTAGATGCTACATTACAAATTTTTTATGTTTTCATGGCTGTTTATGGTTGGTATTCATGGAATTCAAATGACAAAAAGTTGAAGTTTAAAACATTTCCCCTGAAAACTAACATTTTACTCATAGTTCTTGGTGTTTTTACCAGTGTTATTTTAGGGTGGTTATTTTCAACTTTCACCCGGCAGTACAATCCTTTTTTAGACGCGGGAATATTTGTTTTTTCTATTATAACTACCTATCTAGCTAGCATAAGTATTATCGAAAACTGGTTATTTTGGATATTAATAGATCTTTTAGCGATGTACGTGTTTGGTTCAAGAGAACTATACTTAACAGCTGTTTTATACCTCATATATTCTCTAATGGCCGCATTTGGATATATAAATTGGATTAAACTTTATAAAAAGCAATAACATGATTAAAATTGCTTTTACAGGTCCTGAATCTTCAGGAAAAACAACTTTGTGCAAAGCGCTTGCAGATGAACTCAAATGTTTGTGGATTTCTGAATATGCCCGCGAATACCTCGAAAACAAGAACAACTATGAAATGAGCGATTTGGACGTCATGGCACTAGAACAAGTTTTGAAATGGGATGCAATCAAAAATCAACCGTTGATTTTATGTGACACAGAAATGTTAGTTTATAAAATCTGGTCAGAAGTGAAATTTGGAAAATTATCTGAAACCATCAAACAACTTTATGAAGCTCAATACTTTGACTTCTATTTCCTATGCAAACCAGATATTCCATGGCAGCCAGACCCAATGAGAGAAAATGAAAACAACCGTGATGAATTATTTGAATTGTATAGCGCTGAATTAATAGCAACACATCGACCATACAAAATATTAACAGGTAGTTTGGAAAACAGGATAGGACAAGTTAAAAAAACAATAGCCGAATTACTTTAAGAAAAATTATGGAAAATTCGCAGTTTATATTTCAATTCAAATTGCTTTTTCTAAAACTTATATCTCTATTACTTTAGACTTGTTGCTTTAGTAAAACCCATAATTTCAAAAACCTTCAAAGCGTTTAATATGATAACATGAAAAAGGGGCTGCCTCGTTGAGACCGCCCCTTTTACTATTTAAAAGTTTATTTCTTATCTTTTAACTACGTTAAATTGAGAAGTTTTTCCATTTTCAAATGTTACGTTAAATACGTATACACCTGAATCTAAACCATCAATATTTACTTTAGTTGTTCCGTTCAAGAAATTTACAGCGTTATTCATTACCACTTTTCCAGAAAGGTCAGTGATAACCAAGTTTGCAGAACCTTCACTTGCCAATTCAATTGTTACATTGTCATTTGCTGGATTAGGATAAGCTTTACCATCAATAAATGATGTTTCACCTATGCTTAATTCAGACGCATTGAATATAGCAACACCTACAGCAGAAGGAGTGTCCATTCCAAAACCTGAAGCGAAATAAGTTCCATCACTCTCATTTGGAGTTAGAGGTTGCAAATAAAGAGCCTCGTTCCATAAATAGTTTTTCTTAGTGTCATGACCTAAATATACCTCAACATTTACCGTTTGTGCACAAGCCAAATAACGTTGATTGTCTTCTAATACTACTGGTGTGTCAAAAACACCTAATACTGTCTCACCTTGCAAATCTGCTGTGTAGTTATAAAAACCAAAAGCAACTGCATTTAAAGCTGTAAAGCCTAAATTTGCATCGTTCAAATCAACGAATACATCTTCCCAACGGTATAAGTTTAATGCAATCTCTTCTCCCGTCAATGCTAAACCTGAAGCAGTAGATGTAGAAGCTTGGAAATAAATCCCCGCTGCTGCAATTCGGCTTGCGTTAGGATCACTTATTACCATACAAGTTGAAAAAGTCGCATTGTTAGTAGAAGGACGGAAACCATTGTTTGATGTTGGCAAGCCTGTCACCTCATCAATTGTTGCATAAGTAAAAATTGAATCATTGATTACGAAATCAGAAGTAATAGTGTTATCAGCATCGTACTCATCTGCAATTCCTAGATTTACGTCATAAGATAATGTATATCTTCCTGCTGGATAATTAGGTAAGGAGAATTGAGGGAAAGAAAATGCTCCTCCAGGGAAAACATCAATACTGTCTCCAGAGGCTAATGCGCCTACAGATACACTTTGATTATAAACAGAAGTTCCAGAAGGACCATCAATATTCGCAACTACAGTTATGTTAGATTGTGGTAATTGTCCATAATTGTAAATACGTGTTCCCAAATCAAAATTAAATTCAGTTCCGTTTTGTGCCAATTGAGACGCAACTCCTGAAGATTTAGAAATTAAAGTTGCGTCATCGGTAATTCCAGCATCATTAGCAAATAGTCCGGTTTTGTTACCAATTAAACACACAACAGGTCCGTTAGCCATTTGATCAATTAACAATTGACCGTCTGTGCTTGTTAACATTACTACAGGGATAGTTACGTTCGCACCTTGAGCACCAGGTCCCATTCCAATAACAGCAGGATCGCGATTTACGACGATAACTGCTACAGCTCCCGCCGCTTGCGCTTCAAAAGCCTTTGTTCCAAATTCACAAGTGTTTCTTCTGATAACACAAATTTTTCCTGCATAAGCATTTGCTGGTGAAGGATTACAACCTTCTTCAGACAACAAGTTACCATATGTAGCATTTGTTCCTGGAGTGCCATCATTCACCATGATGAGCGTGTCCTCAACAAACGTTCCTGGAATAAGGAAATCCGGCGTACCCCATCCTCCTGGAGGGTCTGCCCATGTAAAGTCATAGTTGCCAGCAATATTAGCAGGCGATTGCACTGCACATATTACCTGCGCTTGAGTCATTAAAGCTGACCCAATAAATGTGAAAGCAAGTAAGATTTTTTTCATAGTTAAAAATTTTGTGTTGCTAAAATAATATAAATATTAACGATTTTTTAACTTGAAAACGATTTTTACTTCGACTAAGTTGGTTAATAAACAAAAAAGGCCGCAAAAGCGGCCGATATTGATATAATTTAAACCATTTTTACTTCTCTGAAGTAAGCGCAGCTTTCAAAAATTCACGATTCATTCTTGCAATATTTTCTATAGAAATGCCTTTAGGGCATTCTACTTCACAAGCTCCAGTATTTGTGCAATTTCCGAATCCTTCTTCATCCATCTGCCTCACCATATTCAAAACACGCTCTTTAGCTTCTACACGACCTTGCGGTAATAGTGCATATTGAGACACCTTTGCCCCAACAAAAAGCATTGCTGAACTATTCTTGCATGATGCAACACAAGCACCACAACCAATACAAGCTGCGGCTTCAAAAGCTTTGTCAGCGTCTACTTTAGGAACTGGAATTGCATTAGCGTCCATAGTTCTTCCTGATGTATTCACTGATACGAACCCTCCCGCTTGCTGTATGCGATCAAATGCGCTTCTATCAACAACCAAGTCTTTAATTACCGGAAAAGCCTTTGCTCTCCAAGGTTCAATGTAAATGGTATCACCATCATTGAATTTTCTCATGTGCAATTGACATGTTGTTGTTCCAGTATCCGGGCCATGGGCTCGACCGTTGATATACATTGAACACATCCCACAAATTCCTTCGCGACAATCATGATCAAATGCAACAGGCTCCTGTCTGTCATTAATGAGTTGTTCATTAAGCTGATCCATCATTTCCAAAAAGGAACTGTCAGTTGAAACTTCATTCAACTTATACGTTTCCATTGCACCTTTTGCATTGGCGTTTTTTTGACGCCAAACTTTTAAGGTAATATTGATATATTTAGATGCCATAAGATGGTTTTTTCAAAATTATTTAATGCTTCTATTTGTAATTTCTCGCAGCAATTTTTATGAATTCGTACTTCAATTCTTCTTTATGTAACTGCTCTTGACTGATGTCATCTCCTTTATACTCCCATGCTGCAACATACTTGAAGTTTTCATCATCTCTTAAAGTTTCACCCTCTTCATCTTGATACTCATCACGAAAATGCCCACCACAAGATTCTTTTCTTTGAAGCGCGTCAATCGCCATAAGTTGACCTAAATCTATTAAGTCTGCTACACGAAGTGCTTTTTCTAATTCAGGATTCAATTCTTCAGCGGATCCAGGAACAAACACATCCGCAAAGAACTCTTTTTTCAAAGTTGCAATTTCCTCTATGGCTTCTTTAAGACCTTGCTCGTTTCTACCCATTCCGACTTTGTTCCACATGATTAACCCTAAACGCTTGTGGAAATGATCAACAGACTTTGTTCCATTGTTTGACAACATTCTATCGATTGATGATTTCACGCGGTTTTCAGCTTCTTCGAATTCGGGTGTATCAGTAGGGATTTTTCCAGTACGAATTTCATTTGCTAAATAATCAGAAACAGTATAAGGAAGCACGAAATAACCATCGGCGAGACCTTGCATCAATGCAGAGGCTCCTAATCGATTTGCTCCGTGATCAGAAAAATTAGCCTCACCTGCAACGAAACAACCTGGAATTGAGGATTGTAGGTTATAATCTACCCAAACTCCCCCCATTGTGTAATGCACAGCAGGATAAATTTTCATCGGTGTTTCGTATGGATTCTCGTCTGTAATCTTTTCATACATTTGAAAGAGATTTCCGTATTTTTCTTCAACCCACTTTTTTCCTAATTCTAATATTTTATCCTCAGAAGGATTTTGATCTCCCTGTGCAAAAGCAGCCTGTTTACCTTTTGAGCGAATTTCAGATGAAAAATCTAGATAAACTCCTTCGTTGGTATCATTAGCCTCTATACCATAGCCAGCATCGCAACGCTCTTTTGCAGCTCTTGAAGCGACATCACGTGGCACAAGGTTTCCAAAAGCAGGATATCTTCTCTCTAAGAAATAATCTCTATCCTCCTCTGCTAACTGTGTTGGTTTCAAGCGACCTTCGCGAATAGCCTCGGCATCTTCTTTTCTTTTTGGAACCCAAATTCTTCCTGAATTTCTTAACGATTCTGACATCAGGGTCAACTTTGACTGATTGGCACCATGCACCGGAATACAAGTCGGGTGAATTTGAACAAAACAAGGATTAGCAAACATGGCGCCTTGTTTATGTATTTTCCATGCTGCAGTAACGTTACTTCCCATCGCATTCGTTGATAGAAAATACACATTACCGTAGCCACCAGTTGCAATTATTACTGCATGTGCAGAATGTCTTTCGATTTCTCCTGTTACAAGATTTCTTGCTATTATACCTCGCGCCTTGCCATCCACCTTAACGATGTCTAACATTTCGTGCCTGTGAAACATTTGAACACGACCCAAGCCAACCTGGCGAGATAATGCAGAGTATGCTCCTAATAACAATTGCTGTCCGGTTTGTCCTGCAGCATAAAATGTTCGCTGAACCTGAGTTCCGCCAAAAGAACGATTATCCAAAAGACCACCATACTCACGCGCAAATGGAACACCCTGGGCAACACATTGATCTATAATATTGCCTGAAACTTCCGCCAATCGATGCACATTTGCCTCGCGCGCGCGATAGTCTCCACCTTTAATGGTGTCGTAGAATAATCTATA
Source organism: Flavobacteriales bacterium (assembly GCA_947475275.1). GTDB lineage: Bacteria > Bacteroidota > Bacteroidia > Flavobacteriales_D > Crocinitomicaceae > M0103. The sequence goes on from CANJNE010000010.1 coordinate 28,392, forward strand.
AATGCTATCCCCGTCATTCTGATAATTTTTCGCAGCATTTATACCACCTTGTGCAGCGATTGAGTGCGCCCTTCTTGGGGAGTCCTGAAAACAAAATGCCTTAACATTATAACCCATCTCTCCTAATGATGCAGCTGCAGATGATCCAGCTAAACCAGTTCCAACAACAATTACATCAATTTTAGGACGATTATTTGGAGCAACCAACTTCAAATGATTTTTATAATCTGTCCATTTCTGGGAAATGTGACCTTCTGGTATTTTTGAATCTAACATAGACATAACATTAATTTTAAATTTATTTAGTTAGATAAATGACTATCGGAATTATTGCAAAGCCGAGTGGAACTAGAATTGAAAAAACTAATCCAAACTTCTTTATTAAGGGTGTGTATTTACGATGATTTAATCCTAGAGACTGGAATGCTGATGAAAACCCGTGCATCAAATGAAATGACAAAACAATCATGGATAAAACATATAATAACAATGCAATTTCAGGCATTGTATTCGTTTCAAACCCTTGTTCAGATCTATTATGACCAAAAAAAGCATAAACCAAAGAATGTAAATCTTTATATCCTTCCGCTATTTCGACATTTTTATCTTTATTCTCAAACATTTTAGGGTCTATCTCTTGTCCTTGAGATTTAGCCGCTTCAATCTCACTGTTTAACCATTCATCACTAATGAATATTTTGTTTCCATCTCTAATTTCAAATTGAGCGGATACTGGCAGCTGCATACCACTTGTTGTGTAATATAATGTGTCACCTGAAGGATTTCCTGTTTGAGGAGGATATACAACGTAAGTATGTAAGGGCATTTGCTTTGAGGAATATTTCATTTTCCACCAGAAGTTTGCCATGTGAATAACGATAAAAATCAATATCGCAGAACCTAAAACAGCCATTTGACGCGCAGGAAGCTTTGAATTCGCTGATGGATTGTTATAATGATAATTTACTGGTCTAGCCTTTTTATTTTGAATAGCAAGTAAAATACCATCTACGGCGTGAAAAAGTATTGATATATAGGTGACGTAAGAAAGTATTTTAATAAACGGATTATGAGTCATAAAGTACGCGTACTCATTAAATGCCCGCTTTCCGTCTTCACCATCAATAAGTATAAGTTGTAAATTACCCAACAAATGCCCCACGAGAAACAAACACAGAAATAAACCTGTTAACGCCATCCAGTATTTTTTTGCAATTGAGGATGAAAGAATCGCTGATTTGCTCATTTTAGTTCTTTTTTTAAGGTACAAATTTAATACTTACAACAATGTTTATCTCTTATGGTTCTTATTTAGATTTATTTTAAATAATGCGTGGTGGTTATTTTGATTTCGCTTCAACGTTCTTAGGAATACTTAAATGATGTTGACATGTGCAGAACAGGAACTTTTCTAATTGCTTTTGGGTTATTTATTTCTTTTGATTTATTAAGTCAAGCCGAAAACATCAATGAAAATGAGATTTTACGGATAAAAACTGTTATCGCCGAACAAAATGATTGGGTACAAATTTACCCTAACCCGTCATACGGTGAAATAACACTTATAAGTGAAATGTATGCAGATGTTTTTATAGTGGCCGAAACGGGAAACTATGTGCAAAACATTACACTTTTAGAAAATGAGGAACAACAAATAATTCTTCCTAAAGGAAACTATATTGTTAACGTAAAAAGTGGTGATAGAATTATTCCTAAACGTGTTATCGTTAATTGATTTAAACCTGTGTGAGTTGCACTTCATTGTCATTGACTTCCAAAACATATTGGTAACCAAGAATTAAAGCCCTATTGTCATCGACATGCCCCGCTGGAAAATCAAATGCTATGGGAATATTTCTTTGTAACAATTTTGAAATAATAATTTCCTTATAACCTTGTCCGAAAGGTATGGCACTATCCTTTAAATCTGTGAAACCACCGACAATTAAACCTTTAATCTGATTTAAAACACCAGCTTTTTCGAAAGCATACAACATGCGATCTATATTATAAAGCTGTTCTCCTATATCTTCAATAAACAAAAGTTTATTATTATAATCTATGTTATCATTTGTTCCTAATAGACTATACAAAATGCTTAAGTTTCCACCCACCAACTCTCCTTGAGTCTTGCCCAATTTATTTTCTATACACGAATTCAGTTTGTATGATAGTTTTTTACCTGTAATTGCATCGATTACAGTTTCTTTTGCTTCCACAGAATTTTCTTTCAAGTTCAAAGGCATGGTTGCGTGCACGCTTGGAATATTTATCCTATTCAATCTATTGTGAAAAACAGTGATATCACTAAAGCCTATTAACCATTTAGGGTTTTTCTGAAAATTATTCCAATTCAATCTGTCAACTATGCGAACAGCGCCATAACCACCTCTCGCACACCAAATTGCATCAAAACTATCATCGTCCAAAGCGCGTTGCATATCAGAAATTCTCACTTCATCTGTGCCTGAAAAATAGTGGTGGTGTCCCAAACAATGCTCCGAAATTTGCACTTCGTAACCCTTTTCCTCAAGAAAAACTTTAGCATTCTCCACAGATTCTTTGTCAATGGCCTTTGCGGGCGAGGTGATATAGATTTTACTGCCTGGGACAAGGGGTTTTATTTGCATTTCTTAAAAATTTATTCATAAAAAAAGGGGGCTAGCCCCCTTCTCAAATTATTTGATGGATTATTACATATTTTTCAATGCTTCCATTGCTTTGTCTTGCATTTCTTTTGCGTTATTCATCGCATCTTCTTGCATTTCTTTTGCTTTGTCCATCGCATCTTCTTGCATTGCTTTTGCATCTTCTACAGCATCGCTAACGTCAGCTGCATCCATAGATGCATCTTCAGCACCTTCTGCTGCGTCTGCTGCTGCATCAGTTGCTGCATCCATAGCTCCTTCAACTTCTCCAGCCATTTCAGTCAATGCGTCTTTTGCTTTTTCTTCATCAGACTTACCACCACATGCAGCCAACAATGCAACTGCAGTAATCATTAAAAATGTTTTTTTCATGTTATTTTAAAGTTTAATACAGTAACAAATGTAAAAATATTTTCAAAAGCTACAGTTTTTTTATGAATTTTTATTACCCTTAAAAGTTTGTTAACACAGAGGATTGCAGTAAATGAAAGATTCTTTGGGCTTAGACTCTTTTTTTGTAGACTTGGTTGAACCTCGCAATCATTTCACATGCAATGATTACTCACGGTGGGTCCTGAAAAGGAGATAATATTCTATTATTTTCAAAGCTCTTGGAAATTTTTACAAAAGGGTGCATCTAAACATTATGTTTCACAATTGGATCAGCATTGTTAAACACTATTATGTTTACATTTGTTATAAATGTATTTCCTCTATGCAAGACAAACAAAACGACAACTTTTTACCCTATACAACTGATCCGCTTCAAAGGCTGCGCTTTCAAACTAGAGTTGTAAAAATTGGTGACATCAAAATGGGAGGAGAAAACCCTATAGTGGTGCAGTCAATGACAACCACAGACACTATGAACACAGAGGAAACTATTCAACAGTGCATTAGGATGGTAAATGCTGGTTGTGAACTGATAAGAATTACGGCGCCAAGCATTAAAGAAGCTGAAAATTTACAACACATAAAAAATAAGTTAGAAGATTTATATTGTCAGGTTCCGCTTGTTGCTGATATTCATTTTACTCCAAACGCTGCTGAAGTAGCTTCAAAAATTGTCGAGAAGGTTCGTGTAAACCCAGGAAATTACGCTGACAAGAAAAAATTCGAGAACATTGAATACAATGATGAAAGTTATTCGGCCGAACTAAAACGCATTGAAGAAAAATTCACACCATTGGTTATATTGTGTAAAGAACATAAAACAGCAATGCGCATTGGAACCAACCACGGCTCATTATCAGATAGAATTCTAAGCAGGTATGGCGACACTCCAGAGGGGATGGTTGAGTCCGCAATGGAATTCATACAAATATGTGAAAAACTGAACTTTCACGACCTCGTAATTTCGATGAAGGCCAGTAATACATTGGTAATGGTTCAGGCATACAGACTTTTGGTTGCAGAAATGCTCAAGAGCGGGATGAATTATCCTTTACATTTAGGCGTCACTGAAGCCGGTGATGGTGAAGATGGAAGAATTAAATCTGCTGTAGGTATTGGTGCATTACTCGAAGATGGTATCGGAGACACTATAAGGGTTTCTTTAACGGAAGACCCAGAATTTGAAATACCTGTTGCACGCAAACTATTATCAAAATTCAATACAGTAAATCCAGAATATCAAATACCGCAGACTTCTATAAAACTTCCATATAATCCATATCAATATAAAAAAAGAGAAAGTAAAGATTTAGAAAATATTGGTGGGAAAAATGTTCCTGTTGTAATCTCCGACTTATCACATAGAGATAACATAACGCAAGCAAACTTTTATGGAGCAGGATACACTTATTCACCTTCCCTAGACAAGTGGAACATTCAAGATCAAGCGGTTGATTACATATATATCGGTCATAAAACTATTGATTTTGAGATTCCAGGTACCCTAAGAATCTTATGTGAAATCGAAAACTGGAAAGATAATTATACAAATAAAGAAGGGTATTTTCCCCTAATAAGAACACAAATAGAACTTGAAAAACTAAATGAAAATCAAACTGTATTCTTAGAAATACATCCAGGGCAAGAATATAATTGGAAAGCCCTAAAAATCAGAACAAATATCATTCTAGTTTTGGTTTCGAATTACTCTAATACAACACATATATTTCGCAATTTTTACACGACTTTAACGGAAAACAATATCTCTTCCCCTGTTATTTTAAAAAGAACGTTAAACGAACATGATGATGAAAGCTATCAATTACACGTAGCCTCAGAATTGGGTTCGTTATTCATAGATGGATTTGGTGATGGGATTTGGCTTGATGGACCTCATTCACTGAAACATTTAAACTCAACATCCTTCGGTATTCTTCAAGCAACGAGAACAAGAATATCCAAAACAGAATATATATCATGTCCGTCATGTGGAAGAACCTTATTTGATTTACAGGAAACAACGGCCAAAATAAGAAAAGTTACCTCGCATTTAAAAGGCATCAAAATAGGTATAATGGGCTGTATTGTTAATGGCCCAGGAGAAATGGCTGATGCCGATTACGGTTACGTTGGCTCTGGACCAGGCAAAATCAATCTCTATAAAGAAAAGGATGTGGTTAAAAGAAATATACCTGAAAACGAGGCTGTTACGGCCTTAGTCGACCTTATAAAAGAAAATAAAGACTGGGTAGAACCAATAATTTCTGAAGAACAATAGTTTCACGTGAAACACAACTAACTTTACCTGCCAATATGAATTAACAATACTGATATATCACTTGGTGAAACACCACTAATCCGCGAAGCTTGTCCAATTGAACGAGGTCTTAGTTTAGAAAGTTTTTCCTTTGCCTCAAGACTCAAACTATTCATAGAAGGATAATCAATATTGTCCGGTAATAAAACATCCTCTAGCCGCTTTGTTTTTTCAGCAAGATCTTGCTCTCTTTCTATATAACCCTGATATTTTAAAAGAATTTCAACTTGCTCTAAAATATCTTTTTCATCTGGAAGGATCAAACCTAATGTATGAAAGAGTTGATCATCCATTTCTAGAATGTCTCCTACACTCAACTGAGGCCTTGCAACCAGCGAGGCAGCCTTAACCTGTTGAGTAATCGGGGAAGAACCCAATTCCTTTAAACGAAGGTTGGCTTTGTCTGGTGAAACACCAAAGGTTCGAAAAGAATAAAGTGAACTATCTATTTTTGTCTTTTTACTCTCTATTAAACCTATTTGAGTTTCATCCAAGAGACCGAGCTTATGTCCAAAATATGATAACCGCGTGTCTGCATTGTCTTGTCTTAATAGAATTCTAAATTCAGCCCGGCTAGTAAACATTCGATAAGGCTCTTCAGTACCTTTTGTAATTAAATCATCAATAAGAACACCTATATAAGCCTGATCACGAGACAGAATAAAAGATTCCTCTCCTTTAACATACAAATTAGCATTAATACCTGCCATAAGGCCCTGGCAGGCCGCTTCTTCATAACCTGTGGTTCCATTAATTTGACCCGCAAAGAAAAGTCCACGAATTAACTTGGTTTCAAGAGAATGCTTCAATTGTGTTGGTGGAAAATAATCATACTCTATAGCATAACCTGGTCTAAACATTTTTACCGATTCCAAACCTGGGATTGTTTTCAATGCCTTCATTTGAATTTCCTCCGGCAAGGAAGAGCTGAATCCATTCAAATAAATTTCCACAGTTTTCCAACCTTCTGGCTCCACAAATAATTGATGCCTATCTCTATCCGCAAAACGATTTATTTTATCCTCGATACTCGGACAATACCTCGGGCCTGTGCTTTTAATTGATCCGTTAAACATTGGTGAACGATCAAAACCCGTCCTTAAAACATCATGTGTTTTAGTATTGGTATAAGTAATGTAACAAGGTAATTGCTTATTTAATACTGTTCGTTTTCTAAAACTAAAAATAGAATGATGTTCATCACCATTCTGAACTTCCATTTTAGAATAATCTATTGACCTTCCATCTAATCTTGGGGGCGTACCCGTTTTCATTCGGCCCGCTTCAAAACCATGGTTCACCAAGTCCTCTGTAATACCTATTGCGGCTTTTTCTGCCATTCGACCACCACCAAATTGTTTTTCACCTAAATGAATCAAACCATTTAAAAAGGTTCCGTTGGTCAATACAACGGCATTTGAATAAATTGAGAAACCCATGGAAGTCCTAACGCCCTTTACATAACCTTCTTCAACGATTAAACCCACACACATGTCTTGCCAAAAATCCACATTCCGATTAGACTCAAGTGACAACCTCCATAATTCAGAAAACAACATTCTATCATTCTGTGTGCGGGGGGACCACATGGCCGGGCCTTTTGAACGATTCAACATACGAAATTGCAAGGCGCTCGAATCGCTGATGACACCCGACTCACCGCCTAAAGCATCAATTTCACGAATTATCTGACCTTTCGCAACGCCTCCCATTGCAGGATTACAACTCATTTGAGCTATAGTACCCATATTCATTGTCAGCAACAAGACCTTACTGCCCATTTTCGCGGCCGCATTCGCGGCCTCACAACCAGCATGACCTGCGCCAACAACAACAACATCATAATGACCTAGCATCACCTCGTATTTTAATATCAAATGAATATATTATGTTTCACGTGAAACAAATAAAGCCAAATATTTATCCTCCATTGTTCTCATTAGCATTTTCTCCTCATCAGTCTTATCTACAAAACCACACAAATGTAGAACTGCATGAACCATAACCCTTAACAGCTCTTGGAAATACATTACACCCAAAACACTTGCATTATCCTTTACCCGATCAACTGATATAAATACATCAGATAGAATTATATCACGGCTATAATCAAACGTTATTACATCGGTATAATAATCATGGTTCAAGTATTTATTATTAACATCAAGTAGATAGTCATCAGAACAAAACACAAAATTAACACAATCCAGGTTTTTATTCTGGTCTGAAATTACACCATTAATCCATGATTCAACATCACGATAATTGATATCATAACCTATAACAGATACTTCATTAAAAGTTATCAAACCTACTTCTTGAAGTAAATATAAACATGACTACCGCCGTGTGAATAAACGACCTCATCCGCCAGTGACCTCATTAAGAAAACACCACGCCCATTCTCTTTAAGCATGTTCTCTGGAGAAGTTGGATCAGGTAAATTATCATAATCGAATCCAACACCTTGATCTTTAATTGCATAGCAAAACTCATCTTTATTATCACCAACCAAAACAGAGACAATCAAACTAGTTGACTTCTTGTTTCCGTGTTCAATCGCATTGTTAACGGCCTCAGTAACAGCTATTAGGATGTTACCATAAGCATCCTCATTAATTCCTAAATCACCGCACGAATGCGTTATTAATGACTCTACCTTATTCATTTCATCATAACTAGAAGCAATTGAAACCTCTCTTATAACAACAAAACCATCTTTCATAAAAGAAATAATATTGTTCCATTAAAAACTGTTGTTGAAGTACTCATTAGCTTTATCCTTATAATACTTTTTATAGACAGGATCTATGGTTTTTAATAATTCTATTTGTTTTAATTTCTCTCGGTTATACTCATCGAATCGAATTTTGTTTCCATCCTGAACACTTTTTCCCGTAGTTGATTCACGTTTCTCTTCAAAACCCCTTTCTAATATAGCTTTTTCACTTTCTAATAACCTGGTCAAAATATTCTTTTGACGCGTTAACATATCACTATTAAAAGACTTATTAATCAAATCAGACTCTTGCTTTTCCAAGTCCTTTATAAGATCATTCAAGGCATTTCCCTGACCCTGTCCTTCTTTATTTAACTGTTGCTTTAACTCTTCCAAACGCTGCCTAATTGCCGTCTGCTCGGCTGCCATCTTAGCTATTTGCTCATTACTTAAACCCAGCATATTCTGACCATCCTTCCCTTGGCCCTTACCGTCTCCAGGACTCTTGCCTTCTTTACCTTGACCTTTTTGCATTTGCTCTAGTTGTTTTTGCAACATTTGTTTCATATCACCGGGTGTCATAGAAGAGCCCGGTTTAGGCTTACCTTTTCCACCAGGATTGTTACAACTACCTGAACCCTGTTGAATACTTTGCATTTGTTGTTGCATGCTCTGCAAGCTTTCATTAAGCAATAAAGCAAGGTTGTTATAAGAGGTCATAACAAGCTGCTGATGCATTTGCAATTCCCTTTTCATGTGCTCGTCAATATCTTCTACGCTCAAAGATAAATTGTCTTCAATACTTGCCAATTCAGCATCTATGAACGTTGCTATTTTCGGTTGGCGCTTAGCAAGTGCCAACAAACTGTCTTTTACAATTTTCGTATCATCAATTATCTTTCGTTGCCTACGTCCATATTTACGATAAGACGGATCACTATCACTAATACGATTAAAAGAACTAATTAAATCCTCCTGATCAAAACTTAATGTCATCAAACTCTCTAAAATCATTCTTAAGGCGTCTATATCTTCTTCTTGCTGTTGCTGATTAGCCGCTTGTTGGGCAGCGTCCATTTCTTCAGCCATTTTTTTCATGCCATCAGCGGCAGATTTCTGATTTTGTGCAGCCTTACTTGCTTTTTGATTCGATAGGTTGTCTTCTGCATTATTAAGATCGTCCGAAACATCCTGTTCATTCTCGTCCATATTATCCAATTCCATTGGCTGCTCCAATTCTTGATTCAATTCTTTTAGTTTTTCTATATCCTCTTTTAGCTCATCAAACTTTTCATTTATCGCTTTTTGTTCTTCCGTTGCGCTCTCATTTGATATACTTTTATTCTCAACCTGTTCCTTTAAGGCCTCCTGCTCTTCTGACAATTCTTTAAGTTCGCTTTCTATATCATCAATCTTTTCATTTACCTGAAGACGCTTTAACATCTCTAAACTTCTATCCAATTGCTTTTTTAAATCTTCGGAAGACTGATCAATATCATCTAGTTTTTCTTGCATTTGCTCCCTATTATTTTCTCTCATCAACTTTTCCAACTCATCAAGTAAATTTTTTAACTCATCGTCCATTAATTCTTGTAAAAGCTTATCTATTAGCTCTTGTTTTTCAAGAATCGTAGGATCTATTTCAGAAAGTTGATTTTTCTCATCTTTACTCAACTGCATTTGATTCTGAAGTTGCTCAAGATTATTTATTATCTGCTGTTGTTCTTCCTTTAATTGGTTGACTTTGTTCAATTTATTCCAATCCGTAGATTTTGAATTTAAAGCTTCATTTTTCAGTTTTTCCACTTTCTTTTGAAAGTCATCTGTTTTTTGCAACAACTCGGACAAATCCGCTTTAACTTGTTCTTGCTCATCTTCTCTTTTATCATTCAATTCTTGAAGGGTAGGTAGTTGGTATGTAAAAATTTGGCTTTTTGTGGACTTAGCACCATTTACACCATCATTATCAGACACTATAAAATAATACTCTATTTTATCGTTTATTTTTACATTTTCCCTTCTGAAATCTACAGCAAAATCAAAAGGTAAATCAAAACCCGAAACAGACCTAACGGACATCCTGTTATTCTTTTTAGAACCATCTTTAGATATTATAGTATAAACAAAAGTTAAGTTTGATAAACCATAATCATCACTAACCCTACCATTAAAAAACCTCAATCCATCACCAGCAGAATCACAAGTTTCTTGAACAAAAACATCAGGATAAGCATCTTTAATAACATCAATATAAACCTTTGAGCTATCCATTTTATTCTGGTACTTATTATGCATATTTAATTTTATAGATAACGGTTCCTTTATCCTTTTTACAATTCTAAAACCATCATTGGCGTATCTCGTTTGCTTACCATTTAAAGATACATCTGTAAACTTCGTGTTCTTTGTTGAAACGTTCCACTCTATTTCTGTACCCTCAGGTAGTGTCAAATCACCAGCATTCTGAATAATTTCATCAGTCTTACCTAAGTACTTTGGATAATGAATTTTTGCTTCAAACTTTCCTATTACACTCTTACCAAAAACGGTTAAACCAAATTTAGGGCTAGTCACTTCATTCGCTTCAAAATAAAAATTACCGGATTGTTTTGGCTTTTTAATAATTCCCTTAAAATAATTTCGGGAGACTTTTTCCATAAGTACTTTACCATTATCGGATACCATATAAACAAAATCGGGAAGTTCATCGCCCTTTATTTGGACTTCGACAGGTAAATCGTTCCCCTCTTCGAGAACCAAATTTTTCGTTTTAAGGACATAGCTAAATGGGGGTGGGTCTTTGTATTCCTTATTGTAATTTAAAACGCGCTCACCTCCCCTAAGAAACAATGAAGGGGCTGCAATACCTATAGCAATGAATATAACAAAAAGGGGTATCAAATATTTTGCATACCTTCTATTCGCTCCATAATCCACTGCGGTTGAAAAAGAAAATTTGCTAAGTTTTTCAGAACGCTGGGAAACACTTGCTCTTAACAATTCAACATTTCCTTCGTTCATTTCTAAATTTTCATGCAGCTGAAGCGTGTTCTTCAATCTATCTGAAATTTCAGGGAAAAAAGACCCTATTATTTCTGCAGCTTGGTGTCTATTAATTCTCCTTCCAAAAGAATAAAGCTTTAACAGTGGTCTTAAAAAAAAGTAGAGCAAAATAACAGTGTTCAGACCTATAAATGAGAAAAATAAAAACGCCCTAAACCATGAAGCAAAACGCCCATAAAATTCTACAGATGTTGCTACCAAAAAGGAAGTTAACAATACTACTATGAATAGTAGAACACCTTTTAACATTTGATTTTTATAATATTTGCGTATGAACGCATCTATTTGTTCTAATAATCTTTCAAAAGAATTCATTGCTTTACTTTTTCACTAACTTTCTAAGGTAATACTTATTATTAGTTTGATTGATTACATTTCATTTAAAGTTCGTTAAATAAGCCTAACCTTTATAAGCGGTCAAAAAGCCTTTTTTATGATTTCTGTTAAATGGTTTAAAGCTGTTATCTTTGCAAAAAAAACTTCTTATGTCCAATAACACTGTAAGGGTAAGATTTGCTCCTTCACCAACAGGTCCCCTTCATATGGGGGGAGTACGAACAGCACTTTATAATTATTTGTTTGCTAAAAAATATAATGGAACATTTATCATTCGTATAGAAGATACAGACCAGACTCGATTTGTTTCGGGGGCTCAAGATTATATTTTAGAATCACTCAAATGGTGCGGAATAGAACCAACCGAAGGGCCTGGTATAGGAGGCGCGTTTGGTCCTTATGTGCAGTCTGAGAGAAAGCATTTATACAAACCTTATGCTGAACAACTTATAGAGGAAGGTAAAGCATATTATGCCTTTGACACAGCTGAAGAGCTTGAAACAGTAAGAGAGAAAGCTAAACTCATGGGAATGCCCAATTGGCAATACAACCATGTCACAAGAAGTAGCATGAAAAATTCATTAACCCTCTCTCAAGATCAAGTTAATGAACTACTTGATAAAGAAACACCATATGTTATTCGAATGAAAATGCCTAGAAATCAAGACGTTAGGTTCGAAGATATTATAAGGGGTTGGGTGGTTGTTAATACCAATAACCTCGACGATAAAGTACTATTCAAGAGTGATGGAATGCCAACGTATCACCTTGCCAATATCGTTGATGACCACTTGATGGAAATATCTCATGTTATACGCGGTGAAGAATGGTTACCCTCAGCGCCTTTGCACTTTCTATTATATGACGCTTTTGGTTGGGAGTGTCCAAAATTCGCTCATTTACCTTTATTACTTCGTCCTGATGGAAACGGAAAACTCTCTAAAAGAGATGGCGATCGACTAGGGTTTCCAGTTTTTCCATTAGACTGGAGAACTGAAGAGGGAGAATTGTATTCTGGATACAGGGAGAAGGGATATTTTCCTGGAGCATTCATAAATATGTTGGCCTTTTTAGGGTGGAACCCAGGAACCCAGCAAGAAATTTTTTCTTTAGAAGAACTATCCGAGGCATTTACTTTAGATCGCGTATCAAAAGCGGGGGCAAAGTTTGACCCTGACAAAACGAAATGGTTTCAGCAACAATATTTGCGCGCCATCTCCAATGATGAATTAGGCAAATTAATCCAAGAAAAAAACTTATCGTCATTTGATTTAGAAAAACTTGAAGGTATTGCTTCTCTAATGAAGGAGCGCGCTACATTTATTGAGGATATTCTTTCAGAAGGACATTACCTCTTTGAAAGACCCACAACTTTTGATGAAACCCTAATTCAAAAAAAATGGAACGAACAAGCAAGAGCGTTGCTCAAAGACTGGAAAATAGTTCTACATAATTTAAACAACTTCGATAAAGAACAAATTGAAGAATCTTTTAAAAATTTTCTGTCTGAGCGAAATTTAAATACTGGAATGTTTTTACCTATTTTCCGACTGGCTTTAACGGGTACGGGGATGGGGCCCAGCATGTTTGATATTTCTGATTTCTTAGGAAAACAGGAGTGTTTGGAACGAATTGATATTGCTCTAGAACAACTTCCATAACAAAGTTTATCTTTATATGAAACACATTATTCACGTAAATGGCATCAAATTATATGCTTTTCACGGTTGTTTACCCGAGGAAGAAAAAATAGGCGGCCATTATCGTGTTGATGTTATGTTAAATACGGATTTTTCTGTTGCCGCCCAAACTGACGACCTCAACCAAACCGTCGATTACGTAATCGTCAATAAAATAGTCACAGAAGAAATGGCTATTCGTTCCAAGTTAATAGAGCACGTTGGCCATCGTATTGTTACTCGTTTAAAACTTGAGTTACCATCGATAGAAAAAGTTAAGTTAACAGTTACCAAAATTTCACCTCCAATAAATGGAGATGTTGACAACGTAGCAATAACAATAGATGAATTTTAATTAATACCTTCCCAAACTCCAATTTTATTTTTAACTTTGTGACACCGGTCTCGTGGCCGAGCGGCTAGGCACCGGTCTGCAAAACCGCTTACTCCGGTTCGAATCCGGACGAGACCTCAAAACCCCGCTTTGGGGTTTTTTTATGTTACAAAGCCACTTTATTGAAATCAAAATAAGGTGTACCTTTGTTACTGCAATTGAAGTCTGAATTATGGAAGTATTGGTTACTGGTCCGGATGGGGTGTTGGGAAGTAATTTAGTTAGGGAATTACTCAAAAGAAATTACAAGGTAAGCGTGTTTTTAGAGAAAGGAAAAGACCCTATCACCTTAAAAGAATTGCCTATTGATAGATACTTTGGGAACATCGTTGACTTTGAAGCGGTAAATAATGCCGTTAAAGGTAAAGATGCTGTTTTACATTGTGCTGCATCAACATCTGTCTTTCCTGCAAGGAATCCTATTGTAAACTCCGTTAATGTTAAAGGGACAGAAAACATTGTAAACAGTTGCATAGAAAATAAAATACAACGATTAATCTACGTTGGAACCGCCAATTCTTTTGCTTTCAGTAACGACATCAGTAACCCAGGAACAGAAAAAGGACCTTATTTATCAGAAAAATATGGTCTAGATTACATGGATTCCAAAAAACAGGCTCAAGAACTTGTACTCAAAGCTGTAAAAGAAAGAAATCTTCCTGCTATTGTTGTTAATCCTACATTTATGATTGGTCCCTATGATTCCAGACCCAGTTCTGGCGCAATGATCTTAGGGGTTTATCAAAGAAGGGTTCCTGGTTATACACTGGGGGGGAAAAATTATGTCGCTGTAAAAGATGTCGCTTATGCTATGGCTAATGCCATAACAATGGGCAGAATCGGAGAGTGTTATATCTTAGGAAACGCTAACCTAACTTATAAAGAAGCTTTTGAAACCATTGCCTCATCTGTTGGTGTAAAACCCCCAAAAAGAAAGCTATCCAATTTTATAGTAGTTACTTATGGTACTTTAAACTCTTGGTTTGCTAAAATTTTTAAATATCATCCAGCGGTAACACGTGAGCTAGCAATAATCTCATGTGAAAAACATTTCTATTCTCCGGAAAAAGCTCGAAAAGAACTTTTATTGCCGGAAACACCTCTTTCCCAAGCTATAGAAGAGTGTTTTGAATGGTTCAAACAAAATGATTACCTAAATAAAAAATTATAATGCAGCCACTTTATAAAGATTTATCATGGCTAAATTGGGATCCTATCAAATTGGTTAGTGTTCTTCCCATTATACTAACGCTTATTGGTTTCATTATTTTTTGGTTCATTTCCAAATCAGAAAAAATCAAAGAACTGTTTTATCTTAAACATGATGAGGACACGGCATCAGTCAAACACATATTTTTTACAAAATATATTGGTTTCATTTCAATGGGCGTGATACCTACTGTCGTTTGTTTGATATTTATACCTAATTACAACTTAGCGGATTATGGATTAACAATAATCCCATCGACCTTATTATTTTCCTTGTACTGGACAATGGGTTTGTGTGCCTTGGTTATTCCTCTTGCATATATAAGTGCTCAAAAACCCAAAAACCTCATCAATTATCCTCAAATGAGGGCTAAAATATGGACGAGAAAAACAGTCATCACCCATGCTTTTGGTTGGTTCATTTATCTTTTTGGATATGAGTTCATGTTTAGAGGACTTCTATTATTCCCTTTAGTTGATGCTATTGGTGTTTGGCCGGCTATTGCAGTAAACATTGCTTTATATTCAGCTACCCATATTCCTAAAGGATTAGACGAAACTATCGGGGCTATTCCTCTTGGATTGGTGTTATGCATATTAACTTTGGCCTCAGGAACTATATGGATTGCATTGTTTGTGCATGTTGCGATGGCTTGGACGAATTGTTTCACAGCCTTAAAATTTCACCCTGATATTCATTATCGTCCTAGAAGTTAAACATGAAAAAATACGAGGGGAAAGTTGCAATAATCACAGGGTCTAGCAGAGGAATAGGTAAAGCTATAGCCTTACAATTAGCTCAACAAGGTGCGTCAGTTGTTCTTAATGGAAGAGACTTGGAAAGGCTTAACCAAACAGCTTTAGAAATTAACAAATACACTCAAGAGGTTGAAGTGATTTGTGCAGATGTTTCTCATACAGAAGGTGCTCAAGAATTAATCAATCGAACGGTTAATCGCTTCGGAAAAATTGACATGCTTATCAATAACGTCGGTGTATCTATGCGTGGAAACTTTTCCGATTTGAACCCAGAAGTGTTTAGGCGTGTTTTCGAAAGTAATGTGTTAGGCACTGTTTATCCAACTATTCCAGCAATAGAACACTTAAGAAAAACCAAAGGAAGTATTGTTTTTATATCAAGTTTAGCCGGTATTAGAGGTTTACCAGCGCTTTCTGCTTATTGTTCATCGAAAATGGCGCTTCGAGCTATAGCAGAATCCATAAGAATTGAAGAGGCACAACACAATATACATGTTGGTCTTATTTATGTTGGCATTACAGATATTGAACACAATAAGGAAACAATAGCAGCTGATGGAAGTATGAAGGTTTTAGCATCTAGAAAAACCAAAAAAGTTCAAACAACCGAAAAGGTAGCAAAGTCAGTTTTAAAAAATATTGAAAGAAGAAAATTTATTTCTGTATTAACTAGAATAGGTAAAATTAACCATTACCTTCAGCCAAGGTTTCCAAGTTTAGTAGAAAAAATAATTCTTAAAAACCTCGATAAATTTGAAGAGAACAGCAAATAGATTATGTTAATCGGTAAAGACTTTGATAAAATAGAATTTGACTTTTTCGGTCTTGATTTACTTGAGCCTAATGCGTTTATTGGTGATACAATAATTCTAATTGTGGCGCTATATTTTGCTGTTCAAATAAAAAAATTCAAACTCAGAAATCCTTTTTTTAAAAACTGGAAACGGTTTTATATCGTTTTTGGGATTGGCTTTTTCCTAGGAGGAATAGGTCATACTTTTTATAATTATTTTGGATTAACCGGTAAATATCCTTCTTGGTACAGCGGGATTCTTTCAACCTTATTTGTTGAGCAAGCTATGTTTTCACTGATAACCAATCAAAAATTGAAAAGTATTGCTTTAAAAACTTCTCATTTCAAAGCTTTATTTGTTGCCATTATAGCAACTTTTGTTTTTACGTATATTAACTTAAAAGACGATGTTTCAAAAGGTTTAATTGTTCCAACGCTCAATTCTGTAATTGGTTTAGGTTTTTCTCTTGGCTTCCTTGGGTATCATTTTTCTAAAACTATACACCCTTCTTTTAAGTGGTTATGGATAAGCGCCTTAATTCTAATTCCTTCTGCTATAATCCAAGCGATGAAAATCAATATAGCGCCTTGGATGGATAGAAATGACTTAAGTCATGTGTTATTAATTCTTGGAATGTTTTGTTACTTTATTACTATAAAAAATTATAGTAAACAACTTAAATCGACAACTGTACCTTAATAGGTTATTCTTAGTAAACTTGACTTGTATACCGAAGATCCTGTTTTATCCTTACCCGTTATATAGTAGACGTAATCACCGACAGGTACTTTATCACCATTTAAACCCGAACCGTCCCAAGTAAAACTTGAATCTGATGAAGAATAAACCACTTCATTTGATACATTCAAAACTATTAAATAAAACTCGTCTATTCCCTCTGAATTAACAGTTAGATTATCATTTATTCCATCGTTGTTCGGGGTAAATATATTCGGAAGTTCGTCGATAAAATAAGTGGTTTCTTTTTCCTCGGGAATATCTTCGTTGAATGTAGCATTTACTATTCGTGTATCTTCCTGTTTAAAGAATGTGAATACACTTTGATTAATAGCGGATAGTTGTTCTCCGATTAGCTGTGGCAAAATTTCTGATTCGAATGGGGGCAATATAATACCAGTGAAATTTGACACTACGATATCCGGATTATCTGCTTTTTCAAAGGAAATGGAGTCCGTTTTTTTATCATTTACATGTATTTCAAAACTACTCAGATTGTCCTCTTTAGTGACTAATTGTGAAGGTGTCTCTAACGTATTATTTGATAATGAAACATTTTCATCTTTCTGAATTCCTTTTTCCTCTCTTGCATTAGATTTATTAAATGAATCAGAAGTCTTTTCTTTCGTTAACAATAGGTATGTAAAACCACCCACAACAGCAGCGGCTGAAAAACCCACAACTACTTTTTTTATCAGTGTTTTTGTTAAAAATTTAGTTGTTGACGAAGGAATATTCTTTGAAATAGAAGACCATAAATCGGCTCTTACATCTGTTTCCAA
>CANJNE010000011.1 GCA_947475275.1 Flavobacteriales bacterium
GCCTGGCCATTTAATGTAACTGTAACACCTTGACTTTGGGTAACATTACCAATATTTGCACTGAATGTAAACGCTTCATTATTAACTGAAGAATTCAAACTTGATGGGCTAATTGTGGAAATTGTAGGTGCTGTGCAATTTAAGTAATTGAGGCTATAAGACTCAGAAATACTTCCACAAGAATTAACTGCACTAACATTAATCGTGTTGTAACCAGGAGATAAAGTTAGTGTTTTCGAAATCTGTCCATTTGCAGTATTAAAGGTTACGTTACTAACAACTTGGCCGTTCAAAGTAACTGTAATTCCATTAACAGAACTGACATTTGCAACGGTACCGAGGAGATTGAATTGACTCGAAGTTGTGGTGCTACCTGATGCTAAAGCGTTTGAAAGTAAAATCGCTGGAGCATTACATGTTAAACGCTCGATAACATAGGTTTTGCTAATTGAACCACAATTGTTTTGAGCGTAAACAATAAGAATGTTCGATCCCAGATTTAGGTTAAAATTTGCACTTACCTTACCTGTTGCAGATTGAAAATTAAAATTGGATAAATTCTGACCATTTAAATTAAGTGTTACGTCCTGTTGACCGATTAAATTCGTTATTGTCGCCTCAAAATTAAAAGTGGTTGTATTAACTGAAGAAATATCAGTTACCGGATTAATTGAAGAAATTACTGGTAAATTACAAGTTTGATAATTAACAGCAATTGTTTGGGTTACCGTCCCACAATCATTTGTTGCTCTCAAAATAATAGTATTTACTCCAGGAATTAGAACAAAGTTACCAAAGACAGCGCCTGTTGACGAATTGAAGTTGAAATTTTGAACGTTTATTCCATTGATGCTTAAAGTAATTCCAGATAAATTAACTACATTCAATACTTGAGCAGAAAATGCAAGATCAGAAGAAAAAACCAAGCTGTTATTCGCAATTGAATTGATATTTACGATTGGATTAACACATTCCCTTGTATAATTAACTGTGTAAGTTTGAGAAGTAGCTCCGCAAGCATTTGTTGCTGTAATTACAAAAGTATTCAAGCCTGGATTTAAAAACACAGCCTTATCTATCTGTCCCGTAATCGAATTATAACTGAAATTTGTCAACTGCTGATTGTTCTGCGTAATCGCAATTTGATTGCTTGAAGCGTAATTAAGAATTGCGGAAAAATTGAAGGATTGAGATGAGACAGTTATTCCGTTTGCGTTCAATGCATTTGAATAAATTGTCGGAGATAGACATCGTTCGTATTTCACATATGAGGTAGAAACCACACTTCCACAATCATTCGATGCGTTTATTGTAAATGTATTCTCTCCTGTAGATAAATAAACTGTGAAACTCAATGATCCCGTGGTTGGGTCAAGATAATAGTTATACACTTGATTATTGTTGTGCATTACTGAAAGTTGACCTCCATTCAAATTTGAAATAGATGCTTGAACAGTATAGGTTTGATTTTCAACTACAGTACCAACAATGGTTGGATTTGTAAAGGCTACTAATGGAGCAAAACATTGGTTGTAAACTAATTGCGTTGTTTCTTGATCCTGCCCACAGCTATTTGTTGCTGTAAGTTGTATATTGTTGGCTCCTGGGGAAAGATAAACGTTGGCTTCAAAATAATCCATTTCAGGATTGAAGGAAAAATTATTGATATTAACGCCATTTACTGTAAAGGATAGTCCTTGCGAAGTTTCCAAATTTTTTACCGATGCTTTAACAGTGTAAAGACCACCATTGGTACTAACAATTGAGGTATTGTTAAAAGGTGCTGTAAAAACTATTTCAGGCGTCAGACAATTCGAGTTATAGTTGTTTATGTTGTTAACGTTGTTATTGTTAACATTGGTGGAGCTAGTTCCTCTCGCACGGAAACGAAAATTTATATAAAAGGAAGTGTAGTGATACCAGTCATTTTTTGAACGAATTGCTGATTTAAACCCATCATAATCATCCCTGAGTGTAAAAGTTGTCTTATGTTCAATTCCTATTGTGGCTCTTTTACCAACACGGTATCCAAGTCCGAATCCAAGAGAGGGCATGAAATCTATATTCCATTTATCAATGTCAGCACTTGTCCCTTCCAAATTGGTTTCATATTGGCCGTCATGAAGATTAAAGTAGTAAGAGGAGCTTCCAACTTGATTGGGATCATAATTATAGATGCCCCCGGAACCGCCGATAGAATCTCCGAAGCGCAAATCACCATAAGTTTGATTCCATACCAACCCAATTCCTCCAAAAATATATGGATCAAAACCTGTCTTTTCAGTGATTCGGTTTGCATGTAAAACCAATTCAAGACTGACTTCATGATTTTGAGCCTGAAAATTGTTAACACCAAATCCAAGTGAATCCATGTAAGGCTTTAAGGTGTTGCCTGTATAACCTGCCGAATCCGTTTTAGATAAATCCTGGCCATACCAATAACCCCCCAAATATCTTCCACGAATATCAAAGCTGAAAGGCTTCCCGTAGGAATAATTGTACGATTTGCCCAATGTAAAACCGTAACCAACATGTGTTTTATTAGTTACGTCAGATGATTGCCAAGTTCCACCGAGATTTAGCCCTAAAAACCACTTAGAACTAATGTCGTAATCCACTTTTTGTGCATCTAAACCAAAGGTTAAAAGCATGAAAAAGCATAGGACATAGTAAAATTTCTTCATAATAATTGATTTAAATTCTATTAAATAGAACGATTTTTATGCCAAAATTCCTTAATTTCAGTCAATAAAGAAAATAAAATGGCACTTTTCTCGATTATATTTGGATTTGCTTTTCTGAAGTTATGAATTTAAGACTCTTTTTAACTTCTTTCTTTTCCCATATTATTTTGGCTTCAAACAGCTGGGCACAGCCAATTAACAATGATTGCGTCAGTGCAATAGAACTTTGCCCTAATACTATCGGAAACTATACTAACTCTGGATCAAATGTGACCTTTTGTCCAGATTGTGAGGATGATTTTTCATTTTGTTTTTCACCAAATAATTCAATTTGGTTTACTTTTACAACCAATGCTGCGGGAGGAGATGTTGAAATTGCATTTAACAATTTAATATTCGAAAACAATCCTGGTCAAGATAACGCTATTCAGGCAGCTGTATTAGAGGCAATTGTTCCTTGTGATGCTGCATCGTACAGCTTGGTGAGCAATTGCGTATCTAATGGATTAGGGTCATTTATCTTAACCGCACCTGCCTTAACTCCATCAACAACTTATTATATTGTGATTTCTGGTGATCAAAGTGGTCCTGGAATTACAATACCGGCTGCTTGTACATTCAATCTGGAAATAACCGGATTAGGAATAGAAAGACCAGTTCCATCAATCTCTTTAACCACAAGTTCAACGAACATTTGTAAAGATGATCCCGTTACGGCAAATTGTGAAACAGTAAATTGTCCAGGTAGCGGTATTTATCAATGGTATATTGATGGGAATTTGGTTGCAACCACTACTGATACTTTTTTTATGACTTCTAATATTTCTGATGGTTCGATAATTACCATTGAAACGGACTGCTATACTTTGTGTACTGAAATTGTAAGTGCAAGCTCGGGAGCTTTCGATGTTTTTGATTTCATTCTGGATGCGGGAAGTGATGTTATCGTTTCTGGAGATAATTCAGTTCAGCTAAATGGAACAACAAGTGCCGCATCATACTTATGGAGTCCAGCTTTTGGTTTGAGTGATCCGACAATTTTAAATCCAATTGTAAATATTAACGAGACAACCACATTTTCTTTAACGGCCACAGAGAATGGTTGTACACAAACAGATCAGGTTACTGTTACTGTTGATGATGTTTTATTTTTTCCAACAACCTTCTCTCCGAACGGAGATGACATAAATGAAAAATGGATAATAGAGGGAATTGAAAAATACCCCAATTGTTTGGTTCGCATCTTCAATCGTTGGGGCCAAGAAATTTATCAATCAACCAACTATAATGAAAGCAAAGCATGGGATGGATCAAGTAACGATAAACCCATGGCTGAAGGTGTATATTTTTATACCGTAGATTTGAATGAAGACAACTTCCCTCTTTACAAAGGAAGTATAACGGTTATTAGGTGATGATTGGCAGGAAGAAGTTTATTTTAGTTTGCTGTATACTTTCACTAATTGGGCGGTCTGTTTTCGCACAACAAAACACCCAATTTTCTCAATGGAATTGGCATCAATTTCCTTTAAATCCTGCACATGCAGGAATTAAATCCTATATGGAAATTCATTGTCTTTACCGATTGCAGTGGGTTGGATTTGATGGAGCACCAAGAAGTGGGTTCATTGGCTTATCCGCACCTCTATATGCCAAACGCAAAAAATACTTGAGTGCGAGGCATGGATTGGGATTCCGAATGGAATCAGATCGCATAGGTCAATTCAACACTACCCGTTTCAATCTTGCCTATGCTGGGCATTTTAATTTCACTAAAGATACAAGGCTTTCTTTGGGGTTATATGGTGGATTGATGCAATTTGGCTATGACCCATCTGGATCTACCACAAATAGCCCTGACCCAACGGTTATGAAAGAAAGTTCTGCGATTTTACCTGATGCATCTTTTGGAGCATGGTGGAATGGTGAAAATTATTACATTGGATTGGTTTGTGATAATTTATTGGCATCTCGGTGGGATGATTTGGGGAGCGATTCGAGACAACGATTTCATACATCACTGACTGCAAGTTATCGCATGCAAATCAATTCAGTGCTTACATTTTTACCCGCGGTAATGGTTAAAATCCCTCCAAAAGGAAAAGTTTCAGCTGATGTATTAGGTGTTTTGAATTACAGAAATCTTATAGACTTCGGGTTGGGGTTTCGAACAGGAGATGCAATAATAGCGCAGTTTGGAATAAAGGTTACAAGTCGTTTTGCACTCTTTTATTCGTATGATGCGGGGATTTCTGCTTTCAGATCTAACCACAGTGGTTCGCATGAAATTTCCATCGTATTCAATAACGGAATTCAGGCAAATGGTCCTGGAACTAAATGCCCAATGTTTTAGGTTTTTAAGCATGCATAGACATTATCCAAAATGAGGTGTTTATAATTCTTAAACTAACTTTGAAAAGCGTTTCATTAGTTTAATCATATTTGCTTGTTAACGATTAAACATACTAATATGCGCATACTCATTTATTCAACAGCTATTTTTTTAATCACGTCTTGTGTGCCTATTAAAAAATATAATGAATTATTAGCCAAGGAACAGGCCTGTTCAGAGGAACTAGATAAATATAAAAACAGTTCTTTGGATTGCGATGGAAAATTAAAGGATGCCGAGGCCGATTTGAGTTCAGCAAAGGAAAAATTGACACAACTGGCAAAAGATACTGCATCATTGGGGTTGAAAATTAGAGATTTAACAACACAAAAAACCAAGTTGACCACTGAAAAGGAATCCTTGAACGCTGAATTGGAAAAATTAAGGGATAAAGGTGCTAAGCAAACAGCTACGCTACAAGCTGAATTGGATGCCAAAAACCTGGAATTACAGCGCAAGGAGGATGAATTGCTTTTACTTGAAGCAGAATTGAAGAAAAAAGAAGAATTGCTTGCGGAACGTGAACAACGTGTCAATGAACTTGAAGAATTGTTGAAGAGGAAGGATGAGGCTGCTCAATTGTTAAAATCAAAAATTGCAAATGCATTAAAGGGTTTTGAAAATCAAGGATTGACAGTCGTTGAAAAAGACGGTAAAATTTATGTCAGTATGGAGGCAAAACTACTTTTTGCGTCGGGAAGCACTGCAGTTGAAGCAAATGGCAAAAAAGCATTAATTGAGCTGGCTAAAGTTCTTGAATTGGAGAAAGATATTGAAATCATCGTTGAAGGACACACTGACACGGATAAATTGGCAAGTAGCTCACATCCAAAGTCGAATTGGGAACTTTCTGTACTAAGAGCTACAGCTGTTGTTGACATATTAATATCCAATTCAAAAGTGAATCCGGCACAATTAATGGCCGCAGGAAGATCAGAATTTCATCCTGTTGACGCTTCAGACAAGGCAAAAAACCGTCGCATCGAGATTATTCTCTCTCCAAACTTAAATGAGCTTTACGAACTTATTAATCAGGATTAAGACTTAAATATTAGCAATTAAGTCCAATCGTTGATAATTTTTTTGGTGATTTGTTTACGGAATTTTTTAAGTACCGATTCGCGATCAGAAACGTTTCCGCACTTCACAATGTCTGATCCAACGCATTGTCCATTTCGATAAAAAATAAATTCAAAACTTACCGATACAATTTCATCACGATACATGGGAAAAAGATTCCCCACACTCAACGCTTGTTGTAAATCGTCCTTACATGATGAAGGCTTAAATTTTTTGTCATATCCACGAACGCTTACAAGCATGTAGGTGTCTACACCCATTGTCCTTGCAATTTCTTGAATCGAGTCGGTTGCTAAAATTGAGGCATCGTTCCCTAATTTTAAAATATTAAGTGAGGGCACAGCTTTAATTCCTGATGTGGAAAGCAACTCGGTAAGATTTATTTCAATTGAAAATCGGTCTTCTTCTTGATCTAATTGCGCGATAACGAGTGCATTTTTCAATTTTAAGTTTTCTAATTGCGCGAAAAGACTACAAGAAGAAAAAAGGAGTATTCCAAAAAGGTGGTTTTTCATAATTAAATTTTAAAATATTTCTTTTGCAATGGCTTTGACCATAGAAGAATTTGACATGGTGTAATAATGAATACATGGCACCCCTGCTTCCTTTAACTCTTTGGATTGAGCGATGCCCCATTCAATTCCCAATTGTTCAACATCTTTATTGTTTTTACATTTCAGCAATTCGGTAGATAAAGCATTTGGGTAATCAATTTTAAAGAATTTTGGAAGGAAGGTAATATGATCCAAAGTTTTGATGGGTTTAAGCCCTGGAATAATTGGCACTGTTATTCCAATTTCTCGGCAAGCATTAACAAAATCAAAATATTTTTTATTGTCAAAAAACATTTGGGTAACAATATATTCTGCACCTGCATCAACTTTTGCTTTGAGGTATTGAAGGTCGGTTGTCATATTCATCGCTTCGAAGTGCTTTTCTGGATATCCAGCGGTACCAATGCAAAAATCTGTAGGTTCTAATTGCACATCGTCCATCATATAACTTCCGCTATTAATGTCTGATATTTGACTAATGAGTTCCACTGCATATTTATGTCCATCGGTATGAGGACGAAAGGTACTTTCAGTTTTGATAGAATCTCCTCTTAATGCTAGAACATTGTCAATACCTAAAAAATGTAAATCAATTAAGGCGTTTTCCGTTTCTTCTTTACTAAATCCTCCGCAAATTAGATGAGGAACTGCATCGACTTGATATTTATTCATAATTGCTGCGCATATCCCAACGGTTCCGGGACGTTTGCGAATGGCTATTTTTTCTAGTAAACCATTTTCTCTTTCCTTATAAATAAATTCCTCACGGTGGTAAGTTACATTGACAAACCTAGGTTTGAATTCCATCAGAGGGTCTATTCCATCAAAAATAGACTGAATACTTTTTCCTTTCAATGGAGGAAGAATTTCAAAAGAAAACAAGGGTTGTTTTGCGGCTTTTAAATGTTCTGTAACTTTCATTATTTCAAATCGTGAAGTGCAAAGATAAATTAGAATTTGAAATTCATAGATTTAACTAATTCATCAATATTATTTTTGGATCTTTAATTTCGTTAAGGCTTCAGCAAAAAGTAAGTCCATCTGCGTTGTAATCTTTATATTCTCCTCATTTCCCTGAACACAATGAATGCTGTAACCTGCTTCTTCTATTAAAGATGCATCATCAGTAATATTATGATGGAATGGCAGACTGTATGCTTTTGTAATTGATTCCTTTAAAAAACATTGTGGTGTTTGCACATGAACATATTCTGACCTTGAAACAGCCTGTGTTAGTTCGTCATTTATTTTTCTTAATGATTCCTTTAAAGGAATTACAGGAATTACTTGACCAAATTGTTTCACTGCGTCGAAACACTTTTTAATTGTGTCATTAGAAACTAATGGCCTTACTCCATCATGAACAGCAATAAATTCACCTTCAGAAAATTCCAGGGCGTTTTTAATAGAATCATACCGTTCTTTTCCACCATCAACGATTAAATGAGAAATCTTACATTCGTGTTTCATTAAAAGCTCATTCCAGAAGCTTTTCCAATCTGAAGGAAGGGTTAAAATCAATTGAATACTCGGGTCAAAATCATAAAACTTCTCAATTGTATGAAGTAATATGGGTTTATCATTCAATTTAAGGAATTGCTTTGGAAGATCGCTTACCATGCGTTTTCCAATACCACCTGCGGTAATAATGACCGTAAATTGGGTTTTTGCCATTGATTAAAGTTAGCATAAAAAAAGGTTGCTGGAAACCAACAACCTCATAAATGTTATATGACTAAACTTATTTAAGTTGATTCGGATTTTCTTCAGCGCGCTTGTTGAATTTGCGTTGCCAATTTAACCAATAAAACAGACCAATAAATCCTAAAACGATAACAGCATTGTTGAAAATATTACCTACAGACTCAAAAAACCCAAAGGTCCAAGTCAAAAAATCTCCTATTGCGTAAAAAAATGTACTCATATCAATCTTTTTATCTGGTACAAAGAAAATAATTTTTCTTTAAAAGAGCATCATAAACAAGAATAATTCATCCTTTTATTCGTGTAAGCGAATTTGTTCAATTGCCAAGGTAAGTTCTACAAATTGCTCTACAGAGAGCACTTCAGGTCTCAAATTGAGGTAAGGATGTTCAAAATTGGGATTAGCGATTATTTGTTTGAGTGAATTTCTGATTGTTTTTCTTCTTTGATTGAAAGCCATTTTTACAACTTGAATAAAGAGTTTTTCATCACAAAGTAATTTTTCTCTTGTGTTTCTTACGCAACGTATAACTCCAGATTTCACTTTTGGTGGAGGATTAAATACATGTTGGTCAACTGTGAAACAATAATTGATTGTATAAAATGCCTGCAGAAGGACACTCATAATACCATACGTTTTCGATCCAGGTTTTTCTGCAACACGTTCAGCAACTTCTTTCTGAAACATGCCCATAATTTCGGGAATCTGATCACGGTAGTCTAGACACTTAAAAAGTATTTGAGACGAAATATTATATGGAAAATTCCCTACCACAGCAAATGGTTCAGTTCCCATAAGGTCAAAAAGATTCAGTCTTAAAAAATCTCCTTCAAAAATACGTCCGTTGAGTTGAGAAAAATTCGATTTTAAAAAAGCTATAGAATCTTTATCTACATCTATGACATAAACGTCTAAATCACCTCTTTTAATTAAAAATTCTGTCAAAGCCCCCATACCCGGGCCAATTTCTAATACCTTTTTACAATTGTTGTGATTTCCGTATTGACTGCTAATTTTTTCACAAATATTTTTATCCGTAAGAAAATGTTGGCCGAGATGTTTTTTTGCGCGAACAGACATATTACTTGAATTCTTCAATTACATTAAGAAGCGTGCGAAAAGCAGCAAAACGTCCTTCAAATTTTTCTGAATGCTCTTTCTGAAGTTTAGGTGCGTGGGTAGTCCGATATTTTTCTAGCAATTCTGTGTTATTACACAAATAAGTAATTGCATAACTATTAGCCTCATCTTCTTCAGTTTGCACTTTTGAAAATCTACTTTCGATAAAACACCCGGTTGCCATAACGTCAGGAATATGAACGGACCTCATCCAATTCAACCACTCTTCTTCAACTGAAGGATCAATAGCAACAGTAACATTGTATAAAATCATTTTACAAAGGTAATGTTATTACAATTCTGATTCATTAAGATAAATGATTGACAGCCAAAAGAAATAATCAATTATGATTAAAATCCTTACTTTTACTCGAAAGTACATCGTATATGGTATTATCAATGACAGGTTTCGGTAAATCTACCGGTACTTTCAACAACAAAAAAGTTAGCATAGAAATACGCGCTTTGAACAGTAAATCGTTAGATTTAAGTTTCCGTTTACCTAATAATTACAGAGAACTCGAGCCGTCATTTCGCAATATTATATCGGCCAATTTAGAAAGAGGTAAAATAGATTTCATTCTTTCGATTGAAGGAACCGGAGATACACAAAATTATGTTATTAATAAAGATTTAGCATCTACATACCATAAAGATTTAAAGGAATTAAATGCTATTATTAATGGGAAAACTGAAGATTACTTATCGTTAATTCTCAGGATGCCTGATATTTTCATCAACGACAAACAAGAGTTAGGTGCAGAGGAAAAGGATTGGATAATTGAATTAACATCGAACGCATGTGCAAGAGTTAATGATTTTCGTAAACAAGAAGGTCAAGCGTTAAATGATGAGTTTACCAACAGAATTAATGACATTCAATATTTATTGGGTCAGGTTCCTCAATACGAACAAGAGCGTGTCACGAATATCAAGGAAAGATTGAAACGTGGCCTTGAGGAATTTGCAGGCACAAAATACGATGAGAATCGTCTTGAACAGGAGTTGATTTTCTACATCGAAAAACTGGATATTTCTGAGGAGAAAATGCGTTTAAGCAATCATTTGAGTTATTTTTTAGACACTTTAAAAGTTGAAGCTTCAGGAAAAAAACTAGGTTTTATTTCACAAGAAATTGGTCGTGAAATAAACACATTAGGAAGCAAATGCAACCATGTTACGATGCAGAAATTGGTCGTGGAGATGAAAGATAACCTGGAAAAAATAAAAGAACAAGTTCTCAATACTTTGTAGTGTCTAAAATGGAATCTAAAGGTAAGTGTATCATTTTTTCTGCGCCATCCGGTGCCGGAAAAACCACTATTGTTCACGCCTTGTTGGGCAAAAATCTTGGTTTATCATTTTCTGTTTCAGCTTGCAGTAGAGAGGCTCGTCCAAATGAAGTAAATGGTAAAGACTATTATTTTCTAGGAATAGAAGGATTTAAGCAACAAATTGAAAATGGGGCTTTTATCGAATGGGAGGAAGTGTATACCAACAATTTTTATGGTACACTTAAAGATGAAATCAATCGGATTTGGGACAATGGCAAGGCCGTAATCTTTGATGTTGATGTGATAGGCGGATTAAATCTTAAGAAAATCTTTGGTGATGATGCATTGGCAATATTTGTTCAACCTCCAAGTATCGAGGAATTGGAAAATCGTTTAAGATTAAGAAGTACGGAAAGTGAAGACAAGATCAATCAACGAATGACAAAAGCAAGAAAAGAATTAGAATACGCTTCTCAATTCGATAAAATTTTGGTCAATGAAAATTTAGAAATTGCCATAGACAACGCTAAAAATTGGGTGGGACAATTTCTTAAAGTATGAAAATTGGATTGTACTTTGGAACGTTCAACCCGATTCATGTTGGACACCTTATCATAGCTAACTACTTTGCAAATGAAACCGATTTGGATCAGGTCTGGTTAGTAGTTTCTCCTCATAATCCATTAAAAGACAAAGCAACTTTATTAAAGGATTTTCACAGATTAGAGATGGTAAAAGAAGCTATTGAGGATAATCCCAAATTAAAAGCGAGTGATATAGAATTTAAATTGTCCCAACCAAGCTATACCGTTACAACCTTGGCACATATCAAAGAAAAATATCCAAATAACGAATTCTGTTTGATAATGGGAGAAGACAGTTTACGAAGCTTGAACAAATGGTACAATTACGAGGTAATACTTAAGAATTATAAGATTTACGTTTATCCTAGAGCCGTTTTAATGAGCGAAATAGTTATAAATCAAGATAATGAAAATGCAATAATTGAACATCCCAATGTGATAATGATGCAAGATGTTCCGATAATGAAGATTTCGGCGAGTCACATCAGAAAAGCAATTAAAAGCGGAAAGGATATTCGATACTTAGTAACTGAACCTGTTTTTAAATACATAGAAGACATGCACTTCTATCGATAAAGAAAGATTTTCTGTAACTATTCAATAATGATTTTTTCAAGCTTAATTTTTCCATTAAGTTTTCTAGGATTCCAAATGTAAATTTTGGTTTTTCCGTCACCGTGAAGTACAAAAGACCCATTAAATTGCTCGCTGGCTTTTAAATCTGTAAAAGTGTATGATGCGCCATTATTATGATCATAAACCAATGCAAATCCATCATTATTTGTCTTAATGGATAACTTTAGCTTCAGTGCTTTATTTGATTTTGGAAAAAATGCATTCAAGCCTGAGTATTCTTGATCCGCCTTTATAGTTATTACACTATCTGAACCTTGAAAAGTTTTAATGTTGGGTTTGTATTCCAAAATAATTACACCTTCCTTCTCATTGAGTGCATCAGGAATCTGTTCACTGCATAAATATTCTTTAACGATTTGCAAATCTGGATGGTCTTTAATTTTACTTAATGGTAGAAGCATTTCCAGGGGTCCAAAATGGCTATCCCTAACTATTAAATCACCGGGTTTCAAAATAGTTCTTAAATCATTATCTAAGTTCGAAAATGTATAATAGATTAACTTTTTATTTTGTTTTAAAGGGTTTTCTCCATACTCATATGCAAGCAATGGTGCGTGATAATATACCTTTCTATTTCTCAAGTTTTGATTTTTCAAATAATCAGCAGTTTTCATAATTTCAGCCTCCAGTAGTTCTATTTTTTTAGGATAATACTTTGTGGTAACAAGGGCGTATGCAATTCCTAAAGCAAAACAATAACTCAACCATTTCGCAACTACATTCTTACTCCATGGAACATTATGAATCGCGATCAGGTTCATAATTATAAATACAGGAACCCCTTGGGTTGCAATTCGGGTTAGCCCTAACGAGCCATTTTGCCCTGTTGCCCAGAAATAGCTGTGTGCTATGAGGATTCCGAAAAAAACACCGTAGCTGAAAATCCATAATCGCCAATCAATAATTACCTTTTTCCATAGCATATAGAAGAAAGATGGAATTGCCAAAATAAAAAGATACAATCCTGGATTTCCTATATAATTTTTATAGGATAGTAAATAGTGGTCCCAGGTTCCTGATCCATAAATATTGTTGCTCATTTGATATGGACTTTGGGTAAAATACCAAAAGAAATCCCTGTAAACAAAAAACCCTACTATTCCATATATAAGAAAGGTACTTGCAAGCAGCGGAATGTATTTAAATTGCTTTGCAAAAAGCAATACCATAAGCCCTATTAGTAGTGGTAGCTGTCCTTCACTTCTCAAAAAAGGCATTGTTGATAAGACAAGGGCAAACCAAAAATATTTTTTTTCACTGAGAAAGAATAATGCAGCCATCAAGCTTAAATTAAACAGAGGTTCTGTCATCCCGCCCAAGATTGTGTTTGCTATATCATGTGCCTTAAGAAGAACCAAGGGTAAAAGTATTTGTAAATAAATGGGTACACTATATTTACGAAGTAATTTAAATCCTATGATTACCGTAAAACAAAAAGCGAGAAGATTGAAAACAACCATTCCATAAAACCCAAATTGGGCAAAGGAGGAAGATAAGAGTATGAAAAATGGTTTACCCCAATGGTGCAAAAAAAGTTCTGGATTTTCCCAAGAAGCATTTGAAATAAAATAATGCATAATTCCATCCCCAACATCATTTGGGACGGGACTTTTAAGCATCATATAAATGATCCAAGCAGAACAAAAAAGCAGGGAGGTACCAAGAGTGATGGTTTCGCGAAACTGCTTATTTTTTGATGGCATTATAATTTCATTTCAGGAACGAATTCCGGAACCACCAAGTCTCCTTCTGTTTTTGCAATTATTTCTTCAACAGAAACACCTGGTGCTCTTTCAATTAAGTGGAATTTATTGTCTTTTATTTCGAGTACTGCCAATTCAGTAACGACCTTTTTTACGCAGCCCACACCAGTTAAAGGAAGGGAACATTCCTTCAATAATTTTGATTCACCTTCACGGTTGCTGTGCATCATTGCCACAATGATATTATCAGCGGAAGCAACAAGGTCCATTGCGCCACCCATACCTTTTACCATTTTACCTGGAATTTTCCAGTTTGCAATATCTCCGCTTTGTGAAACCTCCATTGCTCCGAGAACAGTTAATTGAACATGTTGACCACGAATCATGGCAAAAGACATTGCTGAATCGAAGAATGCTGCCCCTTTTCTTACCGTAATCGTTTGTTTCCCTGCATTGATAAGATCTGCATCTTCTTCACCTTCAAATGGAAAGGGTCCCATTCCTAAAACACCATTTTCAGATTGAAATTCAACGTCAACTCCTTCAGGAATGTAATTAGCAACTAGTGTAGGGATACCAATACCGAGATTGACATACCAACCGTTTTTAAGTTCTTGTGCAATACGCTTCGCTATTCCGCTTTTGTCTAACATATGATCTAATAATTGTTTAAAAATACGATTTTATTTGCTGCCCATATTTTTCACCTATTGTTCGGAACGACTGAAAATCGGTCTTTAAATTTAAGAATAGGTTTTTCAATAATTTCAAAACTCATTATAGAAATTAGAATAATTACGCTTAAATAAATTACCCAAAACCACCAAAATCCTTCTAACTTAAATGGCCAAATAATTTTTTGAAATAGCAATCCAAAAAATATATTATGATATAAGTATATTCCAAAAGAGATTTTTCCAAGATAATGTAGCGGATTCTTCTTTTTAAAATTGAATCTCACATTTGGATTAAAAAGGTAATTAATTAAAATAAAAGCAAAAAGCAGTGTAAAAATTAAGCGCAAAAATATGGCGCTAAATACATTGTTAACTTGGTGGGAATCAACAAAACACATAAGAACTAAAAAAGTAAAAAATACTGAAAATCTAACCCATCCTGGGAATTTAAAAACTGGTTGTTTGTTAACAACGGAATATGCAATCCATCCACCTATTGCCAGTGTATCCATTCTACAAAGCGAATTGAGCTTTAAATGAAAATCCCCGTTCGGATAATATTGAAAATAATACCATTTAAAGAAAAAAGACAAGCCAATAATTCCAATAAAAAGACTACGGAGCTTACTTCGAGGTGTTAAATAAATTAGAATTGGCCAAAAAATATAGAAATGTTCTTCAATACAAATAGACCATAAATGGGCTAATCCTGATTCGAATTGTGAATGGATGATAGCAGAATAATTATTTAAAAAGAAAATATTCCACCAATAATTGGGATGTGTTGATTCTGTCCAATCGATTATAAATGGGGTAAGCCCAATTATTAAAAAATACAATGGCCAGATTCTCAAAATTCTGCGCATGTAAAATTTAAGTATATTCAATTTACCTGAAGACTTCAATTCTGCTAATAACAGGTAAGTAATTAGAAAACCAGAAATTAGAAAGAAAAATTCAACGCCTAAATCAAAATTGTCAATTAGTCTTTTAAAAAATAGACCCATATGATTTAAATTGTCATCTTGGTAAGTCTTGTTAACAGGATTTTTCAAAAGCACATTTGGAACCTGTGTCCACTCTAAAACAGCTCTGTAACCATGCATGAATACGATCATAAAAGCTGCAAAAAACCTTAGAATGTCAAGATTGAAAAAGTGAATACGTTGGTTGTCCTCACCAAGCCTTGATTCCATTTTGTATAATTCGAAAAATTAATTTCTCGTCCTTACTGTTCTCTGCTCGATTCGTTTTTCAAAGTGCTGACCTTTGAAAATGCGTTGAACAAAAATACCTGGTGTATGAATAAAATTGGGATCCAATTCGCCAGCCGGAACCAATTCTTCTACCTCAGCTATAGTAATTTTTCCTGCCATTGCCATCATTGGATTAAAATTTCTGGCGGTAGCTTTAAAAACGAGATTCCCTTCAGTATCTCCTTTCCATGCTTTTACAATTGCAAAATCTGCTGTGAGCGCTTCTTCAAGAATGTGTGGTTTACCATTATACATTCGCACTTCTTTTCCTTCTGCCACCTCTGTTCCGAATCCTGCAGGTGTAAAAAACGCAGGGATTCCTGCTCCCCCAGCACGGCAACGTTCTGCTAAACTTCCTTGTGGTATAAGATCTACAATTAATTCACCTGAAAGCATTTGTCTTTCAAATTCAGCATTCTCACCAACATATGAACTGATCATTTTTTTTATTTGTCGGTTTTGAAGTAATAAACCTAAACCGAAATCATCAACCCCAGCATTATTTGAAATACAAGTAAGATTCTTCACTCCAAGTTTAACAAGTTGTGCAATTGAATTTTCTGGAATACCACAGAGTCCAAAACCACCAAGCATAAGTGTCATACCATCCTGAATTCCTTCAAGGGCCTGTTCTACATTATTAACTACTTTATTCATTTTATAATCCTAAGTCAGTTTCTTCAACGGTATTTTCATCAGGGGGAGGCGGCAGTGTTACTGGCTGTTCTGTATTTGAAGTGTTTGATGATGAACCTCCACCATCACCTCCTGAACAGTTAAACATTGTCTGATCATAGTCATTCGGTTTTTGAAAATCAACCGTAGCCAAAGCAATATTTGGATCTTTATATACTTTTTGCATGTAGTAACCATAAATTGGTAGCGCCATTCTCGCTCCTTGTCCCCAATTCATTGAGCGGAATCTAACCGAGCGGTCTTCAGCACCTACCCATACTCCTGTTACTAAATCAGGAGTTAAACCCACAAACCAACCATCTGAATTACTTTGTGTTGTTCCAGTTTTCCCTGCAGTTGGCCAAAGTACATTACCCCAAGATTGGCCTCCACGTAAGCTTCCTGCTGTTCCTTGCGAAACAACCTTTTTCATCATCAAAAGTGTTTCATAGGCAACAGTAGGGTGGTAGACAGGAACTGGTTTTTGATCAGCTTCATAAATCGTTTTACCATTTCTGTCTTCAATACGAAGAATTGCTGTTGGAGGCAAGAAAGTTCCATTATTTGCAAAAACACACTGCGCGCCAACCAAATCATATAACGAAAGATCCATAATCCCAAGGCAAAGTGATGGTACTTCTTGTTCTGGGGTTAGGAAAATATTCATTTTCTTCAAATGTTGAGAAACCGTTTTGGGGCCTTGATATCCCCCCATTTCCTTCATAACTGCAACTGTAATATTGTTCATTGATTGCGCTAAACCAGTTGATACAGAGACAGAACCTGCACCAGATCCACCTGCATTTTTTGGACACCAAATCCCATCAACTTTTCCGCTTGCGTCCATCAAATCAACACAATATGAAACATTGGCAAATTGATCACAAGGACGAACTACTTTCATTTGCATGGCAGTAGCGTAAACAAAAGGTTTGATTGTTGAACCAACCTGACGTTTCCCTTGCCTAACATGGTCGAAAGCAAAATGTTTGAAATCAGCACCACCAACCCAAGCCTTAATAAATCCAGTTTTAGGATCAATAGAAACCAATCCGGCATGCAAGAATGATTTATAATACCTGATGGAGTCATTTGGTGTCATAACAGTATCTTCTTCACCCTTCCAAGTGAACACTCTCATTTGAGCAGGTGAATTAAAGTTCTCGTTTATCTGAGACTCTGTTAAACCCATTTTAGATAATGATTCGTATCGCAAAGAATTCTTCCTTGCATTTTGCATTATTTTCTCAATTTCATCTTTTGTAATATCATTTGAAAAAGGGAAATTTTTAACTGATTTGTTATTGTCATCAAAGGCTCTTTGCAGGTTTTCTTTTAAATGACGCTGTAATGCTTTTTCAGCGTGATATTGTAAATTGGTATCGATTGATGTATAAATCTTCAAGCCATCACGATAAATATCGTAAGGTGTGCCATCCATTCGATGGTATTTGAAAGATCCGTCCGCATTTTTTTGCATCAAAAGTGTTGAAACTTCCTTTCGAAGAGATTCTCTGAAATAAGGCGCCATTCCTTCTTTGTGATCCACAACTTGATAGTTAATGACCAGCGGTTTGTTTTTTAGTTGGTCGTAGTCGGCACGCGAGAGTTTCATTCTAAGGGCTTCATTTCCAGCTTCGCTATTTTTCAACCACTGCATAAGTACCTGATTCCGACGTGAAACGGCTCTTAAAGAGTCAGATGCTCTCGCCTCTTTAATTTCACTAGCCGTAACATTTTTCACATCCTTTTTATTCTTTTTGGCAATGTCTAAGCTGTAATTCTTTACTTTGAAGCTGTACGGATTGTATAACGTTGGATTTTTACACATTCCAACTAGTGTAGCGGCCTCTTCTTTGGTTAAATCTATGGGTTTTTTATTGAAATAAACTTTGGAAGCATTTTCAATACCTACAGCGTTGTATAAGAAATCAAATTGGTTGAAATACATTGTGATGATCTCTTCTTTTGTATATCTTTTTTCAAGGCGAGATGCAATAATATTTTCTCTGGCTTTTTCATTTATTCGTTTCATCATGCGGCCAATCTTTCCAAGATTTTCATCTCCAACTTGACCCCCGCTTGCTCTGATTAGTGCTTCTCTCTCACGTTGCTCAAGAGTAAACAAGAGCTTAGCCAACTGTTGTGTGATGGTTGATGCACCACCTGAACCACCAACACTAAATACAGCTCTTCCTAAGGCTTGAAAATCCACACCAGAATGCTCATGAAAACGTTCATCTTCAGTGGAAATTAAAGCATCAACAAGGTACGGTGAAAGGTCTTTGTATTTTACACTGGTTCGGTTAACTTTAAAGTACTTGCCAAGTTCTGTTTTACCGTCATCAGCATAAATTATAGACGCTTGCAATTCTGGAGGATTGTCAAGCATTTCAACAGGAGGAAGGTCATCCTCTGACTGAAAGAGCAATAAAGAGGCTACAAACAAAAAAGGAAGAAGTGAGAAAGACCAAAAACTTATGGTCATAATTTTCTTGACACGATCTGAGAGTATGATTGAATTTTCTTTTTTCGCCATTAGGTAACTTCGAATTGATTATGTAAAAATAAAGAAATCTTTGTTTTAAAAATGTACTTTTCAGCTATTGTAATATATCTCTACGTTGGCTATCTAATTTTAACAAAATAAAGAGCATTATTGAAAACGACATTAAAGAAGATCCGCCGTAGCTGAAAAAGGGAAGTGGTATGCCTATTACTGGAGCAAAGCCGATATTCATTCCGATGTTAATGGCAAAATGATAAAAGAAAATCATGGCTACAGCGTAAGCGTATACCCTATTGAATGTTGCTCTTTGTCTTTCCGCAATAATAATAATTCGAATAAGCAAAAAAAGATAAAGAAAAATAAGTGCCAAGGAACCTATAAACCCCCATTCTTCGGCAAATGGACAAAAAATAAAATCCGTTTCGCTTTCGGGAACATGATTACTTTCTACACTTGAAACCGATGCGTTTTGATATCCTTTACCCAGCATTCCCCCTGAACCAACAGCTGCCATAGCCCTATTTCGATTATAATCTTCGCCGTCAGGGTCCTCTTTCAATCCTAAAAATAATTCTATACGGTCTTTTTGGTGATCTGCAAGGCCTTTAAATCCAAAATTTACAATAGTTGACCAACCTGCAGTTAACAAAAATCCGATTAAAATTATTATCAAAACCCTATTCCGGTCACGTTTTGCTGACAAAAATCTAAGAACAAAATACCCCAAAACAGCGAAAATTGCCAGGGACAAAATAATTATCCAGATGCCATTGACTGGGGTATCTGGTGCTATTTGAAACGTTATAGATTCATTACTCATAAGTAATGTTATCAGGCTCAAAAAAACGATAATGAACAAGATGGGAATAAAATGGCTTCCAACCCAAGTATGTTTAAATCGCACCCCCGGAATTGCATTAACGAGCCTTAGTACCAAAGGGTCATAAGTTATCCCTTCACGGTACATTACAAACAAGAAAGAGGTGAACACAACAAACGTTCCGGCATCAGGCTGCAGTAAAATTAAAACCATAGGAACGAGAATAATTGCATTGGCCGTAAGAACAGTATTTATTGTTTGTTGCTTGACGTTAACATTACTTATGAAATGTGCTAAAAGAAGCGCGGCTCCAATTTTCGAAAATTCGGCTGGTTGAATTCCTAAGCTCCCTATACCTAACCAAGCTCTGGCCCCATTAACTGCAGGCATGAATAAAACAATTACCAATAAAATCAAGGTAAAAAGATAAATCGGAATACAAAACTTTCTATATACATCTGATTCTATAAGGAATACAATCAATCCAAGAAACAATGAAATCGAAATCCATATTAACTGTTTACCATATTTTTGAGAAAAATCATAAATATTTGGATGATCTTCATTATAAGCTGTTGAATATACAGTTGCTAGGCCCATCGCCAAGAACACCAAATAAATCCCAAAAAGAATCCAATCAAAATTTGCCAATAAGGTTTGACCTTGTCTCATGAGTTAGTATGAAAATTTTGCGTTCAAAATTGTTTCTTCTCTTTCTGTTTCGGTTACTTTGCCGTTAATATATTTCTCAATCATTAACGATGCAGTTGGAGCCGCCCATAATCCCCCTCCTCCTTTTGCATTTTCGATAAAAACTGCAATAGCGATTTTAGGTTTATCCATAGGTGCAAATGCCAAAAATACAGAATGGTCTTCACCATGTGGATTCTGAACAGTTCCAGTTTTACCACAAATAACAATATCTTTTAGAAGCGCTCTTTTACCCGTTCCACCTGATTCATAAACAACTCTTCGCATTCCTTCAATTATTATTTCGAAATGTTTGGTGTCAACCATAGTGGAATTTTTTTTCGTAAATCTTTCCAAGGGACCATTTTTACCAATGGATTTAACAAAATGTGGCGTAATGTACCATCCCTTATTAGCTATAATTGCTCCGATATTAGCGATTTGTAAAGGGGTAAGCATAACTTCTCCCTGACCAATTGAAATAGAGCGAATTGTTGAAAATGCCCAATTGTAATGACCATACCATTTATCATAATACAAAGCATCAGGTATCAATCCAGGTCTGATTCCAGTAATATCCGTTTCAAGTTTTTTACCAAGACCAAAACTATGCATGTATTTCGCCCATAGATTAAGCCCAATTTCGGCGTCTTCTGTCAATTTTTTCTTTTCCTTTTGCTGAATAATGCGCCTTGTTACAGCATAAAAATATGGATTGCAAGAATGTTTGATGGCATCAGCCAAGTTTCCGGCACTTGCATGATTATGACAGCCGACAACCGACTTATCGCATGCAAATCCAGAATTTTTTGTTATCACGCCTTCTTGCAAACCTATTAGGGAATTGATCAACTTAAATGTAGAACCTGGAGGATATTCCGCAGCCAAAGGTCTCGGGAATAATGGTTTGCTTTCATCCTTTGCCATTAAGCCATAATATTTTGAAACATTTCGCTTTCCAATAAGCAAGTTTGGGTCATAAGTAGGAGAAGAAACCAAAGCTAAAATTTCTCCTGTTTCGGGTTCGATAGCAACAATACAACCACGCTTATTTTTGAGAAGTTTTTCACCATAAGCTTGCAATTCGATATCAACTCCTAAATGGAGGGCATCACCTTGTAAGGCTGTAGTATCAAATTTACCTCCCGCATAAGGCTCAATGGCGTTATTTAGTGCAGAAGTAACTATATATTTGATTCCTTTTCTACCTCTCAACTCCTTTTCATAATACCTCTCCAGACCCGCTCTTCCGATATTATTTCCCGGTCTATAAAATTTATCTTTATCAATTTCTTCCTGATTTACCTCAGAGAGATACCCCACAATATTCGCTGCATTGGCAAAAGGATAACTTCTCATGCTAGTTGCATCTTCATAAAAACCTGAGAATTCCTCCAGCCTAGGTGCAATATGCATAACCTCTTCAAGTGTAAGTTCTTTAAGAAATGGATAGGGTTTGAATTTCTGGTAATTCGGTGTCGTTTTTCCAGTTCTTTTATTTTTATAAACCCCTTCACCTTCTCTAATTTCCTTAAATCTATTGGTAACTTGAGCTGGGGTCCAACCGATAAGTTTAGCAAATGCAACGGTGTCAAAATCTTTCATATTACTTTCTACAACCATCAGATTATAATATGTTTTATTGGTAACTATTTTCTTACCATCCCGGTCATAAATAACTCCTCTGGGCGGGGTGATTTCCCTTCTTTTTTCTGCAATTTGTTGTGCCCTTAGTGCCCAAGAATCATCAACGACTTGCATATAAAAGAGTCGAAAGGAATAAATAATTCCAACCAGGATTACAAATGCAATTAGAACGTATTTTCTCGCATCGACATTCATACTACCTAGGTTTTGTCACTAGTAAAATTTGTAAAATAAATGCCATTAAAAAGGAAACCGGTACACTAAGAACTGTTTTTTGTAAAACGAATAAAATTTCATCAAATCTAAAAACCTCCATATAAAAAAACCAGAAATGATGCAATGTTAATAAGCCTCCATAAACCCACAAAAACCATAAAAATCCCATTTGGTAGCTATCTCCTTCTTTAATGTTTTCATAACCATCTCTAGGGGAAAAAATCTTTAGAAACAAGGGACGACAATATGCAAAAAACAAAAGTGAAGATGCGTGAAGACCGAAGGTATTCGATATGGCATCAATACTTATACCCAACACAAATGCGAAAATCAATAACGGAATTGTTCCAAGATCTATAGGTAGCAAAAGAATAAATAAGGGATACACCATCGCCTGAATTCCTAACCCAATTTCCAATTGATTCAATAACAATATTTGAACTA
This sequence comes from Flavobacteriales bacterium, assembly GCA_947475275.1. Taxonomy (GTDB): domain Bacteria; phylum Bacteroidota; class Bacteroidia; order Flavobacteriales_D; family Crocinitomicaceae; genus M0103. Next base: position 22,666 of record CANJNE010000011.1, read on the forward strand.
AGCCTAGAATTAAAAATCGGACGCTATGTTTAATAATTAAGTTCATTTTTCGTCGGATGGAATAGCAAATTCAATTTTTTCTAATTCTTTTTGTAATCTGTTTTTAACAACATAAATGTTTTGTAATTTTCTGTAATCTTCTGAAAAATCAATGTGCACATCCCAAAGTGGTTTACCTTCAACCGTTTCGATTTTCTTGACCTTGCCTACTGGAAGTCCTTTCGGAAAGACACCAGAGCCAGATCCCGTAATTACCTGAGAACCATTTTTAATTTTATAATCATTTGAAATGCCCGAAATATATCCAACATTAGGGTTATTTCCATCCCATTTCAAAATTCCTTTAATACCTGCTGGTTGAATGACAACATCAATATTTATATTTTCGGAAAGCACAGACTTTACAAGAGCATAATGTTCACTAACATAAAAAACCCTACCTACAATTCCATTGTCTGAGAATACTCCCATTTGGGTTTCTATCCCCTGAATGGAGCCAAGATTAATGGTGAAATAATTGTTTTTTCTTGTTAAGGTTGCATTTACAATTTCCCCTGCAATATAATCGTATTGTTCTTCATAAATTGTGTCATTAATCTTAAAAGTTTCATTCTCAATTTTCATAAAACTTTCAGGTAGCCTTCTACGCAATAAGATATTTTCTAATTGCAAGGCTTTATTGTTGGCCTCCAAATTAAAATGTTTAACAACATTATTTCTTGCTGACAGGAGTGAGCCAGAAATTGAATTGGTTGTGGTTAAAAATTGAGACTTTGGATAGGCAATATAGGAGAAGTAGCTGTAAAGCGCAATGACCTGCAGGATAACAAAAATTAAAAAAACTCTGAATCGCCTAAAAAAGGCAAACAAATTGCGCATGTACAAAGATAGAAAAGTCCGAACAATTTAGAGCCGGACTTCATGCATTTTAATCACGTATAAGGAACTGAAACTTATCGATGTTTTTTAGTGCAATACTTGTTCCTCTGGCAACTGCTCTAAGCGGGTCTTCAGCAATATGAACTGGTAATTTGGTTTTGGCAGAAATACGTTTATCCAACCCACGCAGCATAGAGCCCCCACCTGCTAAATAAATCCCTGTTTTATAGATGTCTGCAGAAAGTTCAGGAGGAGTCATTTCAAGTGCACTAAGGATAGCCTCCTCGATTTTCGAAATGGTTTTGTCCAAAGCATGTGCAACTTCGGCGTATGAGATGATAATTTCTTTAGGAATTCCAGTCATTAAATCACGACCTCTAACGGCGAAATCTTCAGGTGGGTTGTCTAATTCTGGCAACGCGGCCCCCACCTCAATTTTTATTTGTTCAGCTGTACGTTCACCAACAAGAATGTTGTGTTGACGGCGCATATATTCTTCAATATCATTAGTAAAATCATCTCCTGCAATACGAATAGATTTGTCACAAACAATTCCACCTAGGGCGATTACTGCAATTTCTGAGGTACCTCCACCGATATCAATAATCATATTACCCATCGGTTCTTCTACATCGATTCCAATTCCAATTGCCGCGGCCATTGGTTCATGAATCATGTAAACTTCTTTCGCGCCAGCGTGCTCTGCGGAATCTCGAACTGCGCGTTTTTCTACCTCTGTAATTCCCGATGGAATGCAAATAACCATTCTCAATGTTGGATTGAAAAGTGACCTGCCAGGATTGATCATCTTAATCATTCCACGAATCATTTGTTCTGCACTTTGAAAGTCTGCAATTACGCCATCTTTTAGGGGACGAACTGTTTCAATCAATTTGTGGGTTTTACCGTGCATTTGTTGTGCTTTTTTACCAATAGCCACAACTTTTCCGGATTGAATATCTTTTGCGACAATTGAAGGTTCATCCACCACAACCTTATCATTTAAGATAATTAAAGTATTTGCGGTACCTAAATCAATCGCTATTTCCTGAGTCAAAAAACTAAATAATCCCATTTTTTGTAATATCGTTCTTGCTTAATCACTAAAATCGTGACCGCTTGTTAATCGTAAAATTCGACTTTTTGTTTCAATTATTAATAAATTTTCTACAATTAATGTTTAAAATGTCGTGTGCCTGTAAAAACCATCGCTAATTTATGGTCATTACAATAATTTATTGACAAATCATCCTTAATGGATCCTCCTGGTTGAATAACGGCTGTAATTCCAGCATTATCGGCAATTTCAACACAATCAGGGAAGGGGAAAAATGCATCTGAAGACATGCTCGCACCATTCAGGTCGAAACCGAATTGCTTTGCTTTATGTATCGCTTGATTGAGCGCATCAACACGTGAAGTTTGACCAGTTCCGCAAGCCAACATTTGATCATTTTTTGCCAAAACGATAGTGTTTGATTTGACATGTTTAACTATTTTGTTGGCAAATAACAAATCTTTCTTTTCATTTTCTTCTGGAGAACGATTGGTGACTACAGTCAAATCAGACTCTCCTTCCGTTTTTAAATCTTTATCCTGAACTAAAACACCGTTCAGTGCAGAACGGAATTGTTTGTTAGACAAATCTTGAGGATGTTGTATTAATAATATGCGGTTTTTCTTCGTAGTCAAAATGTCTATGGCGGCTTGTTCAAAAGATGGAGCTATGAGTACTTCAAAGAACAAATCATTCATAAGCATAGCAAGGTCTTTTGAAACACCTTTGTTTGCGATAAGAATTCCGCCAAATGCACTAACCGGATCGGCTTGTAAAGCAGCATTGTATGCCTCTTCAATTGTATTACGCCTAGCTATTCCACATGGATTATTGTGTTTTAGAATGGCAAACGTTGGATTATCATTTTTAAATTCTCCAATCAAATTCACCGCTGCATCAACATCTAACAAATTGTTGAACGACAACTCTTTGCCGCTAATCTTGCTGAACATAGCATCCAGATTACCAAAGAAAAATCCTTTTTGATGTGGGTTTTCGCCGTATCTCAATACATTAGACTTTACGATGCTTTGCTTGAAATATTTAGCATCTTCCTCGCAGAAATAATTATGAATTAAAGTATCATAATGGGATGAAACGTGAAAAGCATCACCAGCAAAAACTTTCCTTTGGATTAAAGTTGTGCAGCCTTCTTGATTTTCGAGGATTTCAACTAGGTTTTCGTATTGTGATTGCATAGCAATGATTACAACATCATTGTAATTTTTTGCGGCGGCGCGAATTAATGAAATACCGCCAATATCTATTTTCTCAATAATTTCATCATTTGAAGCGCCTGAAGCTACAGTTGCCTCAAAAGGATACAAATCCACAACGACCAAGTCAATTTCAGGAATCTCAAATGTTTTTAATTGTGCCGCATCTTCAGCGTTATCACGACGGTTTAAAATTCCACCGAAGATTTTGGGATGAAGTGTTTTGACACGTCCGCCCAAAATGGAAGGATAAGATGTTAAATCTTCAACCCTTACTACAGGAACCCCTAGATCTTCAATGAATGCTTGTGTTCCACCGGTAGAATAAATTACCACATTATTCTTATGAAGTGTTTTTATCAAGGGTTCTAAGCCCGTTTTATCAAAGACAGAAACTAATGCTGAATGAATCCGCTTATTGTCGTTAGCCATTTTAGAAATTTGAGCTACAAAGGTACTATTTTTAATAGCCTTATTTGTAATCAAAAAGTTAAAAATAAGGTTTTTCATTTTACGTCTTAAAATCGTATTTTCGTTTAAATAATTTTGATGGATAGGGTTTGTATAGTTGAGGACGAAAAAAGCTTGGCCGATTTGATTGCTTTGAACTTAGAGCTTGAAGGTTATGAGGTTATGGTAATTCCCAGTGGTCGTAAAGCCATAGACATGATTCCTGAGATGCATCAATTCGATCTTATTATTCTGGATGTTATGCTTCCTGAAGTCAGTGGATTTGAAATATGCAAAGCAATACGTGAAAAGCATACAATTCCAGTATTGTTTTTATCCGCTAAAGGCACAACAGAGGATCGTGTTGCCGGATTAAAACTTGGAGCCAATGATTACCTCAGCAAACCTTTCGATTTAGAAGAACTTTTGTTGCGGGTTCAAAACCTCATTAATTTGAACCGAAAAGAGAAGGTGTCAGGTGTTATAATAGGTAATAAAAAAATAAATTTTTCCACCTTTGAAGTTGATGACCTCGATTTTAAAACCAGACTAACGATTTCCAAAAAAGAAAAAGAACTTTTAAAACTATTTATAGAAAACGAAGGTAAAGTCATTTCTAGAGATGAATTATTGGACAAAGTTTGGGGAAAAGATCAATTTCCAACGAGCAGAACCGTAGATAACTATATTTTGGCGCTTAGAAAAATTTTCGAACCCAATCCCAAAGAGCCCATTTATTTTCATTCTATACGTTCGGTGGGTTACAAATTCACCAACTTGACATCCTAAAATATTAAATGACAAAACAATTCGAACGAAGGATATACTTGTGACCTTCTTCAACAAGTAAAGCTTCGTGATGGTGTTCATGACCAAAAATCACCGCGCCACCTTTCGGAGGTTTTACGTTCATTCCAAAATCATTAAAATGTGTTGCTCCCCCTATAAAATCATCTGTAAGATAAACAACCAGTGTAAAGACGGAGGACACTTCACCAATAACAGAAGCAGCATCAGAATGCCTTGCGATATAATCTCCAGGGTTATACTTATACACTTCTACATTGGTAGGATGCATTTTAATGGAAAATGTGTTTTGACCATCACTCAAGGTAATTTCAGCTAACTTTTTATTCATTTCTTGAATGATTAACTGATCTTGGACAAAAACTTCCTGGTTGTGTCTTCCTTGCTCAAATTGACGCGCCTGTTTAAAGCCTTTTTGATAAACCGTTTGAATAATATCATCACAACTTTTATCATCAATGAGTTCAGGAACAACCCAAATTTTATTTTCAGAGACAAATGTTTTTTTCTTTGGAGTCTCCGAAAAGAATCTTCTGATGTTAAACATTTAGCAGCTCTTCAGTTTTTTCAACAATACTATCTACAATTATCTTTCTGCTGTATTTACAATACTTTGTTTCGGTACTAGCAAAACTTCCATTTTCATAAAGTTTATTACTAGGAGCACCTCCTCCACAAACATCAAAATAATCACAACTGTCTTTACACATTTTTATACCCGCCATAATTTCAGTAAACATTCTTTGAAATTTTGGTGTATCGAGTGCAGACATGAAGCCCGAATCATTAATGTTACCAAGAGAAAAATCGCCATATTTCTCATCTGTCATTCCTAATAACTCTGGAGAGAATGTAGAGAAGTTTCCATCCGTATCCAATGAAATGATTTTTAGCGGTCTCAACATTTGGCCAAGGTGAAACTGATTTCCTTCAAAATTATTTTTCAAAAACATTTCATTAAAGCCGAATATTTCACGGATGTGAATATAATTTTCGGGCTCCAATTGCAGATTATAAATGGTTTTCCAGAAATGTTTCAATTTAACTTCTTGTTCACTTTGAATGGTGCTTCGTACATTTACTCCATCTTCTTCATCGATATTAAACCCTAGTGATCTGCATCCCAATTCTTTGAAAAACTCATAAATTTCGTTCGGATAATCAAGAGCAAATGAAGTCAAAACTGCAATTGCGCTAAAACTTATATCATTTTTCTTCAAGAATTCAACACCTTTCATGGTGCTTTCAAAAGTTCCTTTACCTTTTCGATTCAATCTGAATTTATCATGAATGAATTGAGGTCCATCACAACTGATACCCACAATCATTCCTGTTTCTTTAAAAAAATCACACCATTCCTGATTAATCAAGGTAGCATTGGTTTGAATATGCTGCCGAATTCTAATCCCCTCAGGTGTAATTTCTTTCAGCCTTTCGTAAATTTCTCTGTAAAAAGGTAATTTTACCGCCATGGGCTCGCCAGCGTGCCAAACGATGCTGAATTCGTCCTTAACCAAATTTTCATCAAACAGGGTTTGAACGGATTTGATTACAGTATCCGTGGATATTTTTTTAGTACTTGCCCTATCCGGTAAATAACAATAGGAACAATCTATATTACAAAATGATGATCCTTGAATAATCAATAAATCAATCGGTCCAACAGGTATTTTCATGGTTATATTTAGATTAAGCTTAATGCTATCCGAACAAATTTAAAAAAAATCTTTTTGGAAGTCTAAAATGACCTCTAACTGCTAAATTAACATCAGGGGATGCGGTTCCAATAGTTGATCCATCGTGGATGATGTTTTCGGTGGGTGCAATGTAAACTTCCATGGGGTCAATTCTCACCCTTGTTACGGGGTATTCTGGATATTTATCAAAAAAAGCGTGCATTACAGGATAAGGATTTTGACCACCTAAAACAGGTTGTGAACCAAAGAGATTAGCAATTTTATCAAATTGAATATTGATGAACAATAAGTATCTGGGTTCGAGTCCAAGATTGATACAAAAACGATTTCTGGCAATCAGTTTATCTGGAGTTTCTCGAGACTCGAAGCTATCTAAATGAAGACCAATAAAAAATTCATCCCGTTTATTGAAAGTCGTAGTTGTCAAGTTAGCATCACCCAAAAAAATATTATGTGGAATGGCCGTGCCTATCTGAGGGGATGAACGCTCAAAATAATTTATGGTATCATTCACCAAGTTCTTGTATTTTGGGGTTTGAGAAATTCTTTCAAGTTCCTGTCGTGTTCCATGAGCCCCCATATTCAAAGCTTCAAATCTTTGACGCAATTTTTTAGGCAATTTAACCAAGGCCACATCATTGAATGTTGACCTATCTTTCTCTGGAAGAACGAGCAATTTCATTTCTTCGTCGCTAGGTAATCGCCATTCTCCTTTAGGCAGAAAACAACGGTTTTTACACGGCCATCCATTGATTTCTTTTACCTCTTGGGTTCCAAGACTCAACTCAATGCGATTGCTTAAACCTTTATCGACAAAAATTCTAATTCCTTGTTGCAGATTCATTTGGAGAATAGGCGTTTAATTATACAAACATAAAATAAATTCAGTATTAACTTTTTTAGCTTAATTTAAATTTTGAAGAATATTTGAAAATATTATTGTCCTATTAATGTAATCCACTCCACCATTTTCAGCATCACCTCTTCAGCGAATGTTTCTTCTAGGGTTGCGTATTCTTCAATGTTGCATTGCTGACAATTCTGAAACAAATGATTTAATCCCGGCAATAATAATGCTATAGAACTGTCATTTTTGGATTGCTTCATCCATTTTAAAAATGCCTTATTATTCGAGGCTGCAGGAACCTGGATATCCTCACCACCATTTATAGCTAATACTGGAACATGGCATTGAGAAAAATAATCTTTTGTTTGGTATTCCAAAAACTCCCTTCCCCAATCATTGTTCAATAGCATATTCATGGACATTTTAACTGTCATAATAGAACTAGATTCTTTAACTTTTTCTGGAGCTTTATTCCATTTTCGATCAATAAAATCACTTATTGCGATACCTGCTTTTTCTTTGTCTTCTACTTTTTCTACAATTCTACAAACCCCTTTAAAAAGTGATTTATTCCATTTGGCATGATCTTCACCTAATCCACTTTTGAGCGGTATAAGGTATTGTTGTTCAAGCAAGACCTTTTTACCACATGATCCAACACTCGCCAGCTCAATAATGAAATCAATGCTATCATTTTGTGAAGCCGCAATCAATGCGTGCATACCTCCTTCAGAATGACCAGCAACACCAATTTTGTAATTTACAAAACGATTATCCAATGCAATAAAATCGACACAATGGCTAACATCATTTGCAAAATCATTTAAAGATGCTTGAAAATAACCTGCTGTGCTTCCACCTGTTCCGCGATCGTCAAAACGCAATGTAGCTATTCCATTTCTTGCCAAATAATCTGCAATTACCCAAAAAGGTTTGTGTCCAAGCAATTCGCCATCTCTATTTTGAGGACCTGAGCCCGACGCGAGAACTACAACAATATTTTTATTCAAAGAATCGGCAGGTGTTGTCAAGGTCCCAGTAATTTTATATTCACCATTGGGTATGGTCACTTCTTCCGTTTGATAGTTAAATGGCGCTTTGGGCTCCTGAGGACGTTGAATCATAATCGGCTCTTGGTCCACTTTTGTATAAAGCGCTTCCCATTCAACACCATTTTGAGTCATGGTTCCGATTATTGAATCTTTTTCAGAATTAATTTTTCCCCTGTAATTCAAAGCGCCTTTTTTCCAATTAAAAATTAATAGGGAATCTGAAACTTCAATGGCAGCAACCTGAAAGGCTTGTTTACTAGGTTTATCGGGATCACTCAGAAAAATGGTTTTTACGCCGTTTGAATCGGCGACTTCCATATCCATTCTTAGCGCTTTACCCATAACAGTAAAACTGGCATGCCAAATTCCATCTACTTGTGCTGTCAATTGTTGACCAATTAAACAGATTAGTAAGAACACATAATTTTTACGCTTCATTGATCAGTTTTATTATGATTTCGCATTGCGACTTTGTGTTGAAATGTTCGGACATGAAACTTTTCCGATTTTCATATTCCGCTGATGATAATGGCTTTTCTTTAAGCTCTATGAATCGTCTCGCGAAATTTTCAGATTCATTTTCAATAATACAAAACGCCTCCAAACCATCATATCCCAGCATGTTTTCATTGCACAGTATATGTCCATTTGTGGCTAACACATTCATCAATTTTAACTTCATTCCTGACGGAGCTTCTGAATAAAAAACATGTATATGAGCATTTACCTGCAATTCTTTCAGTTCGATGTCGGATGGATTTGCGACCAATTTTATGATTTCATTTTTTTCCAATTGCATCAATTTGCTTCCAGGATTTTTACCTGCAACAATGAGCGGAAAGGATACTGAAAGTTCTTGCTCTAATGCTTTGACCAACCATATTGCTGCACTTTCATTTTCTGGCACAGACAAGTTACCATGAAAAAGTGCATAAGGCTGAGTTATCAATTTTTCAAAACTTGGAAACTCAAAACAAGCCGGCAAAAGAAAACATGATGGGTTAATTTTTTCAAAATATTCACGATCACTTTCCTTGATGGCCAATATTGCATTTGCCTTTTTTAGTATTGGGGTATAGCGTTTTAATTTATGGGCTTCAATTAGAAAAAACAAACGTTTTAAAAAAGGTGCATTTTTCGCCAACTCTCGATAATAATCATGCTCAATGTTATGCATTCGCACCATTGTCAACCGCTTGGACAGATCATCATGCTCAAGGATTACCGAAGTGTGCAGGCCTTCCATCAGAATTGGAGAGTCATCCTTGAGTAAATTATCAATTAATTCCTTTGAAAGGCGGGATTGAACAATGAAAGGCCGTTTGCTGAATAAGTGAAATATAGAGCGCTTTCTTTTGTAGTAATGAACGGTTCCGTAATTTTCCAATTCAGGCTGTTGACCACGACCGTATTCAAATACATGTAAAGTCAATTCAACACCTAATTCATGTAAAGTTTTGATACGGTAAAACATGTCTATTGCTCCTCCGTAATCGGCAGGAAACGGAACATCCAGAGCAATAATATGTAATTTTTTATTGGTCAACTTTTGGATATATTTCTTCTAGGATTTCACATTCTTTTTCCCAATTTTCAAGAAAAGCTGCTTTTTCGCAATTTGCTTTCAATTGGTTTAGGCGTCCCACATTATTTACCAGTGCGTTTATCTTTTCAGCAAGTTTGGAAGCATTAAATTCTTCCATCACTTCTCCGACATCATGTGTAATGACTATACGAATTACTTCAACGAGATTTGTACAAATGATTGGCGTAAAGGCATGAATGTAATCAAAAACTTTATTGGGTAATGAAAATTGATAATTGATATTGTTGGATTTATCGAGTGTTAATCCAATATCGGCGTGATAGGTAAATTGCATCATTTCTTGATAAGGTCGTTTACTGAAAAACAACACTTTTTCCTCTAGGTTTTCTCTGCTTACGGTTTCCCTCAAGGCTGGAATTACGTCACCATCGCCTACAAAAATCAAAACTGCATTTTCAATATATTTCATGGCCTCAACAGCCTCTTCTGCTCCGCGATGTATATTTATTCCTGCTCCTTGGAGGATAATGATTGTTTTATGCTCGGGAATTCCGAGTTCTTGTTTTGATTGAAGATTTTGAGGATTCCATTTTGGCGATACATTGCGAACGACAAATATTTTTTTCTTGTATTTTTCCTCGTACAGTTTTGCAATGGACTCATTTACTGTATAAACAGTTTTCAATTTTGGGAAAATCCAAGACTCAATTCCCTCCCAAGTGCGCTTCACCCTTTTTCTTCCCTCCAATTCCGGTACCTCCGTAAAATATTCATGGGAATCATAAACCAAACGGCATTTCGGCTTTAATTTGCTGGCCGCATAATTTCCGAGTAGCGTGTCCAAATCATTAGAAACCAACAAATCTGCTTTACGAAAAGCCAAAAACCAAAACAAGCGGAAATTGAAAGCCGCATAAAATAAAGCACCTTTATCAAAACTCAACTTCATGCGCTTCGTTTTGTAAATTCTCTCAGGAAGTGGTTGACTTGTCTTTCTTAATCGACCAACTAGCGTGACATCATAGCCTTGATTAACCAAAAAAGTACATACTTTATCAACACGGTTGTCTGTGTAGAGATCGTTGGTTACGGATACAATGGCTTTTTTCTTTTTTCCCACAAGCCAAATTTAACCAGAAATCAGACTTTAAAAAGCAATTCTATTTTTGGATAATCAGTTTTTTAAGTGATGAGCCATTGGCAGTTTTAACACTCACAAAATAAATTCCATTCGCTTGGTTTAACTTGATGCTTGCAGTTTTGCCATTGACACTTTCTTTGAATACAACACTGCCAAGCGCATTTTTTACTTCAAGATCAAAAGATTCATTTTGATTGATATCAATATTGAATGTTCCATTTGAAGGATTGGGATAGAGTTCAAAAGCAATTCCATCAGTTAATTCTTGAAAGGAAACGTTGTTTTGAGATTGGCATGGAAAACCACTTGAAATATCATATGCATTTTGGAGCATTTCAGCAATATTAATGACATTTTGAACATTGGTCAATCTTGAGCCGCTTCGGTCATAAATAAAAGCAAAGTCAGCACAAATGCTACCTCCAGCCGGCAACGTTGGTTCTGCGATGGTCAATAAACCTCTTCGGTCACCAGCAGGGTTGTTATTGCTTTGTTCGTGCCAAGCGTTGGAATCATTGGGGTTTCCGGAATACATAAAATTCGTTGCGGAATTGGTAACCGGATTGATCCAGTCCGTGCTGTCACTCCATTGGCTGTTCATCATTAACCATAACGTAGTATCCAAATTGTATTGGGTATTGGTGAAATATCCTGCATTTTCAAGTTGGTGGGATAAGGCCACGACTCCTTGACATGGTGGGTTGTTCCCGTAACCAGCTTGACCGTTTGCCGGTTCATCCGTATCATCGCCGTTATATCCAAAAAGCACATTGTTAGGCGCATTGCAACCAATGTAATCATCAGCATAATTACCGATGTCAAAATCCATAAATAAAGCTTGGCGATAATCGGTATAATTCATATTGCTCCTGTTGTACACTTTGGTATTGAGGAATGTCGCATTATTGAGATAATTACTTGACACGAATTGGTAGAACATGGCGTGTAATTCAATTCCCAATTGGTTTCCGTCTGGATTAAAGGATTCATCATTCATGATGATATAAACAGCTTGGTCTCCTCTGATATCTGGATAATCGCCCATTGCGGGTTCATAAATGCCGTTGTTGTTCATATCAATAAATGGTGCCAACTGGCTTGCTACACCCAAATTCACATCCCCATTTCCAGGCCAGGTTAAAATCGCATTTGGCATGGTATAACCCGTATTTTGATAATTCGCAATATGATTTTGGATTTCAGCTGAGCTGACTTTCCAAAGCGCATTTTGATATAAATTGGAATAATTCGTTGATCCGTAAGCAATCGACTCCGCCAATGGACCTGAATGAAAAGCACTTCCTGAACCGCCCGTGCTGTAGGTTGTGCCTGAAACGTGTAAATTGCCAAATGCATCCTTAGCACCAATCCAATAACTTCCTGCATAAATTGTGTTTAGGCCACTACCTTTGGGAATTTCATATCCTGAGATACCTGCTGAAGCATTGTAAAAGAACCCGCCTTCGTCGTTTAAAATGGTTTTGACGTTGTTGTAGTCCAAAATTACATTGTTGAGGACTTGAGCATTATTGAAATATCCAACAAAAAATAAGAGAATGGTTAAAAATTTATTCATAGCGACTTCGATTATCAAGACAAGTTATGAAAAATTTCTATCAAGTTACATTTACTCCAAAATTCGCTGCACCTGCTCAAAGGCATCTTTGATGTGTTTCACTTCAGCAAAGACGATACGCAATCTGTCGTTTTGTTCGCTCAGTTTACATCCTACTGCGTTGCGATGGATGTGATTCAGTACTTGGGTGAACGTTTCCGTTTCGTAAAAAGGAGATTGCGGACTTGAAATAAAAAATCCAACCATTTTCCCAGACTTGATTACCAAACGTTCTAGTCCCATTTTTTCAGCAAGCCAACGTAATTTAAAGGACAATATCAATTCCTTAACTTGTTTTGGAAGTGGGCCAAAACGGTCTATTAAACGATTAGAGAAAGCTTCCAACTCTTCCTCATTTTTTAAGCTATCCATTTCCTGGTATAAACTTAAACGCTCAGCTACGTTGTTCACATAATCATCTGGAATTCTCACTTCTAAATCCGTTTCAAGGACACAATCCTTAACGTAGTTCAGTAAAGAGTCGGTATTGCGGTCATCAAAGAGCGATTTGAATTCATTTTCACGCAATTCATCTATGGCTTCATTCAGGATTTTCTGATACATTTCAAATCCGATTTCGGATATAAAACCACTTTGCTCTCCTCCTAACATGTTTCCGGCACCTCTAATATCCAAATCTTTCATTGCGATGTTGAATCCAGCCCCTAAATCTGAAAACTGGACAAGTGCTTCCAAGCGCTTTCTGGAATCAGAAGTCATAATCGAAAATGGTGGTGCGATGAGGTAACAAAATCCTTTTTTATTGCTTCGGCCAACGCGACCACGCAATTGGTGTAAATCACTCATTCCGAAATTATGTGCATCGTTAATGATAATGGTATTGGCATTGGAAATGTCTATACCGGACTCGATAATCGTTGTTGCCAACAATACATCGTATTCACCATTGATGAAATCCATCATGATTTTTTCCAACTGTTTGCCATCCATTTGACCATGACCAATTCCCACGCGAACACCGGGGCAAAGTCGAGAAATCATCCCGGAAACCTCTTTGATATTGGAAAGACGATTATGTACAAAGAAAACTTGTCCGCCCCGACTAACCTCATATGCGATAGCATCTCGAATGGTTTCTTCATTAAAGTGAATGACTTCCGTTAATACCGGTTGGCGATTTGGAGGAGGTGTATTGATAATACTTAAATCTCGTGCGCCCATCAATGAAAACTGCAAGGTTCTTGGAATTGGGGTAGCAGTTAGCGTTAAAGTATCAACGGTAGCTCGTAAAGTCTTTAATTTATCTTTCACGGCGACACCGAACTTTTGCTCTTCGTCGATAATCATTAGGCCCAAATCCTTAAATTTTACCCTTTCTGCTGCGAGCGCATGGGTTCCGATAAGTATATCAATTTTACCCTCGGCCAATCGTTTTAATGTATCGGTTGTTTCTTTAGCTGATTTAAAACGATTCAAATAATCTACTGTAACTGGAAATTCTCTCAAACGCTCGGAGAAACTTCGATAATGCTGCAAAGACAAAATAGTTGTAGGAACCAAAACGGCCACCTGTTTTCCATCTGTTGCTGCTTTGAATGCTGCTCGAATAGCTACTTCTGTTTTTCCAAAACCAACATCACCACAAACCAAGCGATCCATTGGTGTTGCTGATTCCATATCTTCCTTAACAGCCTGAGTTGCTTTCAATTGGTCCGGGGTATCTTCATACATAAAAGATGCCTCCAACTCATTTTGCAAATAGGTGTCTTGTTGAAAAGCAAAACCAGGTTGACTCTTACGTTTTGCGTATAATTGAATGAGATCAAAAGCGATCTCCTTGATTTTACTTTTTGTCTTGTTTTTAAGAGTCACCCATGCTTGGGTTCCCAGTTTATTCATTTTAGGAACAGTACCTTCCTTTCCTGTGAATTTTGAAATGCGGTGCAAGGAGTGAATTCCAACATACAACACATCCCCGTCTTTATAAATCAAACGAATAGCCTCTTGGGGTTTCCCATTCACGTCAATGGTTTCCAAGCCAGAAAATTGTCCTACGCCGTGGTCAATATGCGTAACATAATCCCCTTTTTGAAGATTATAAATTTCTTTAAGCGTTAATGCTTGCTTGGCTTGTCTAAAACCTTCCTTCAACCGGAATCGATGGTAGCGCTCAAATAACTGATGATCTGTGTAACATACGAGTTTCAAAGATGGCGCAATAAAGCCTTCATGAAGCGCCAGATGCATAGGGGTAAATGCAACATCACCACCTATATCTTCAAAAATTTGGTAAAGCCTATCTATTTGTTTGGGCTGATTTGAAAAAATTAAATTGGAATAGTTTTGCTTTGTTCTCTCCTTTAAATCACTCCGCAACATTTCAAAATTTTTATTGAAACTTGGTTGAGGTAAAAAATCGAATGTAAACTGATGTTCGGTTTTAAAATGATACTCTGGCCCCCATTCTATCAATGATCTCGATATTAATGCTTTACTTATTTCAGTTGGATGAACATACAATGCTGAAGGAAGGGTATGTTTTACAGTATCAGAAAGTTTATTATAAGCTTCAACAGATTTATCATATTCCTTCTGAATTGTTGAAGTAAGTTGTTCATATGAGGATAACCAAACCGTACATTCATTCCCAAGAAACTCAAAAAAACTGCCATTTGCCTCTAAATTTAAAGCACCTTGTACATTCGGTATTACGTTAAAAAAACGATGGGTTGCAATGGATAATTGACTTCCTGCATCAAATGTTCTAATCGAATCCACCTCATCACCAAAAAATTCTATTCGGAAAGGATTGTCGTTAGAATAGGAATAAACATCAACAATACCACCTCGGATAGAAAATTGTCCTGGTTCATAAACGAAATCAACTCGGTCAAAATGGTATTCCAGTAACAATTCATTTATAAAATCAATGGAATAAGATTTTCCTACCTCAATCCGCAAAGTGTTGTCTGCAAGTTTTTTTTGTGTAGGAACTTTTTCAAATAATGCCTTCGGATAGGTCACCACCCAAACATTTTTTCCATTGTTGATGCGATCCAGTACTTCTGCTCTGGCGACCACATTTGCATTGTCCGTTTCCTCCAATTGATAGGGGGCGCGATAAGATGCAGGATAAAACAGCACCCTATTGTCATCCGGATATAGGCCTTCCAAATCATTCAAAAAATAAGCCGCCTCTTCCTTATCACTTAAAATAAATAGATGATGTCCAGGAACTTGCTCTGCCAAAGATGCAGCAGAAATGCTTCTGGAAGATCCCACCAATCCCTTCCAATGTATATTTCTTGGTGTTTTGCTTAGAACCGCTGCAGTTTGATCAATAGCGGCTAGCGCTCCCCACTTTTTTAAGAATTCTGAAGTTTTCATGAATACCTGCAAAGGTACGATAAAGAATAGTGAAGACCGAAACATTAAGTATCGAAAAGCACTTGTTATTTAACATTTATCATTTAAAACTGCCCCAATCCAAGTAGAACTACGTAATCTCTTTGCGTGCAATAACTGATTTTGCATGTGCTGCACATCGATTTTCTTTTGTGCCGGGGAAAATGCGCACAACTTTGTCTCAACCAAATAAATGAAACAATTAAAAAACCTTTAAAATTTAAGATTATGAAAACGAATAACTTTTTCCGCTCTTTAACACTCATCGCAGTTACTACCTTAACTTCAGTTGCAGCGATGGCACAGCAGCTTTCACTTCAAGTGGATTACACCAACCCATCTTGTTTTGGTTTAAACAACGGTGAGGTAGTAATCGATATCTCAGGGGGAGCTGAACCATATTTTGTGAATGGCCTTCAGATTGTAGGCACTCAATTTATCGCTGGTTATCTTGCTGAAGGAAACTTTACTTTCAGTGTAGTAGACGATGCTAACAACTCAACTTCCGCTGATGTAACATTGGTCGCTCCACAAGCATTGAACGTGCAAGGAGTTGTGAACAATGTTACAGCATTCGGAGGAAATGATGGTACTGTAGATGTTACTTTAGCTAACGTTCCTCTTACTTTGTCTTGGACTACATTTGATGGTGCTGGGCTCGTTGCTGGTCAAGTTGACCAAACTGGTTTGACTGCTGGAATTTACAACCTTACACTTACTGAAAGCAATGGTTGTCAGTCTTTCAGAAGGTTCATCGTAACTGAACCGGTTAATCCAGCTAACTTCTTCAATCCAAACCTAAACCCGAATACACAAGGTTCAGGAGGCGGAAGCTCAACTTCAGGAATTTAAATTTTCATATATCGCTTAACAGTTTAGTTTTAGGTTAGGGGCTTTCGGAAGAAAGTCCCTTTTTTTATTTAATGGTTGACCAACAAATCAAATAGATAAGTGAGAAGATAAAAATTAATTGTTTTTTGAATAGCCCTAATAGTGTAATTACAAGGTCAATTTTTACTCTATCTTTGTTATTAAATACAATTACTTATGTCCAAAATCACCACACTCAATGAATTTATTCTGGAAAGGCAAGCTGATTTCCCATTTGCCACAGGTGAGCTTTCTAGAATTCTCAATGATATTGCATTTGCCTCAAAAATTGTAAGTCGCGATGTGAGACAAGCTGGATTGGTTGATCATATCCTTGGCGCACAAGGAGGTCAAAATGTTCAAGGTGAAGAACAACAGAAACTCGATGTTGTAGCTGATTTGGCATTTATCAAAGCCTTCGAAAATGGTGGTGAGGTATGTGGAATTGCCTCAGAGGAAAATGATGAATATGTTGCATTCACAAGCGAAACCGCCAAAAATGGACACTACGTCGTGTTATTTGATCCGCTTGATGGTTCATCAAACATAGATGTTAATGTTTCAATCGGAACAATATTTTCAATTTATAGGAGAACCTCTCCCGTTGGTGGCTTAGCAAACGAAAAAGATATGCTTCAATCTGGCGACGCTCAAGTTGCGGCAGGATACGTATTGTATGGTTCATCTACAATGCTGGTTTATACAACAGGTAAGGGTGTCAATGGATTTACATTAGACCCTTCAATAGGTGAGTTTTGTTTATCTCATCCCGATATGAAAATGCCTGAAACTGGACGATTATATGCCATGAATGAAGGCAATCTAAATATTGTTGAGCCAGGTTTAGTGGACTACATTGAATATTGCAGGAGCAACGAAAATGATAAAGGAGGACCTTATTCTGGTAGATATATTGGGTCATTGGTTGCTGATTTTCATCGCAATTTAATTAAAGGAGGCATATATATTTATCCGGAAACAACAACAGCACCAGAGGGAAGATTACGTTTACTTTACGAATGTAATCCATTAGCATTTATTGCTGAGCAAGCGGGCGGTTTAGCAACTTCAGGAAGGAAACGCATTTTAGATATCGAACCAAAGCGACTTCATCAACGCGTTCCTTTTTATATAGGATCAAAACAGATGGTTGAAAAGGCCATGAGCTTTTTAAAATAACAAAATTCAAGGTTCTGAAATTGCTCTTTAAATTTAATAAAAGAATTCATGAGAAGTAAACTTCCAAATGTAGGAACAACCATTTTTACTACGATGTCAAAAATGGCACTTGATCATGGTGCAATCAACCTATCTCAAGGGTTTCCAAATTTTCCTGTAGATCCCAAGCTTATATCCATATTAGAAAAAAAAACACTGGAAAACGTTCACCAATATGCACCAATGCCAGGAAACCCAGAATTATTGGAAAATATTGGCCAGCTTATTTATAAAACATACAATCGCAATAACAATCCTTCGTCAGAAATTTTAATATGTGCAGGGGCAACAGAAGCAATATTCGCTTCCATCCAAGCATTTGTTTCAAGTGGAGAGGAAGTCATAATGTTTGATCCAAGTTATGATTGTTATGAACCTCCAATTATACTTTCTGGTGCCAAGCCAATTAGAATTCCAATGACGGATACTTTGAAACCTGATTGGAATATTTTAAAAGATAGGATTTCTCCCAAAACGAGGATGATAATTATTAACAACCCTCATAATCCTTCAGGACGCATTTTAGAAGAAGAGGATTTCTCCATTTTAGAAGATGTTCTTAAGGAAAGGCCAGACATAATTTTACTTTCAGATGAAGTATATGAATTTATAACATTTGAGAAAAAACATATATCCATTAATTCTAGGAAAAATTTAGTAAATCAAAGTGTAATTGTGTCTTCTTTCGGAAAAACATTTCACATTACAGGTTGGAAAATCGGATATTTAATCGCCCCGGATTCTTTGCTTAAGGAAATTAAAAAGGTACATCAGTTTTTGGTTTTCTCTGTAAATAGTTTGGCACAAGCTGTAATAGCAGAATATTTGAAACATATTGATGTAGCTGATTTAGGTCCATTTTACATGAAAAAAAGAGACCATTTTAGAAAGCTCATGCAAGAAAGTAAATTTGAACTGCTACCAAGTGAAGGCACCTATTTTCAATTAGCTAAATACAATGAGATTTCGAATGCGTCAGATGTTGTTTTTTGCGAAAGTTTGGTAAAAGAATTTGGCGTTGCCGCGATACCACTCTCTGTATTTAATAAAGACAGTAAAGATTTAAAACTCATACGTTTTTGCTTTGCAAAAGATAATACAACGCTCGAACTAGCCGCAGAAAAATTATGCAAGATTTAAAAGTTGCAATCGTTCAAGCCAATCAAGCTTGGGAGAATAAAAATGTTAATTTGAAATGTTTTGAAGAATTACTTGAACCTGTGACTAAGAATCAGGTTGATTTAATTGTTTTACCCGAAATGTTTCATACAGGTTTCAGCATGTCTTCGAAAACCCTTGCCGAAGAAATGAATAACTCATTTGGATTAAATTGGTTAACATCTTTGGCGCAAAGTAAAAATGCTGCAGTTTATACCTCTTTGATTATAAAGGAGGGCTATTCATTCTATAATAGAGGAGTTTTTGTTTATCCGGATGGGAAAATCTCGACCTACGATAAAAGAAAACTTTTCACCTTAGCTGAAGAAGATAAACATTATTCATCTGGTAATAAACTTGTCATTGTTGATTTCAAAGGTTGGAAGATCCAACTGCAAATATGTTATGATTTGAGATTTCCAGAAATAAGCAGAAATTATATTAATGACTCTGGAGAACCTGCATTCGATTTGTTATTATACGTTGCCAATTGGCCTGAAAAAAGGTCAAAACATTGGAAAAATCTATTGATTGCACGAGCTATTGAGAACCAATGTTATGTCGTTGGTGCAAATCGGGTAGGTACAGATGGAAATGGTCTAAATTATTCGGGAGACTCATGCTGTATTGATCCTCTTGGAGAAATTTATTCCTGCGAGCCCAGCACAGAACAGCTGTTTTACGTTACCATTTCATGGGATAACTTAATTCAAGTTAGGCAATCTCTGCCATTTTTAAAGGATATTTCTTGTTAAATAAGTCATTGAAGTGTAATTAAAGCAAGTTTTGAAATATATTTGTTAATCTAAAAATAACCAAGACGATGAAAAAAGTATACTTAAGTTTATTTTTTGCGGGGTTAGGAGTGGCATATACTTCGGCTCAAATTACGCAAAAAGCACTGCCTTCCGCCGAGATGAGCAGAACACTTCCTAAGCCAGCTACTGAATTACCAACTCAAAAAGCATTGGGAACAACATTCTGGCAGAATAGTTTTGATAGCCCTGCAGATTGGTCAATTGACAACAGTGGTCAAGCTGGGGGTCAATTCGGTTGGACGATTGATGCAACTTCTGATGGTTGGTATGCAAACGGTATCAATTCAACTTCTGGAGGAAATTATGCTGAGGTTTCTAATGGTGATCCAACCTTAACAACTCCTTCTCAAGCGTTGGGTGTAACATACACAATGACTACCGCTCAGCCGATAGATTTAACAACGAGTGGAACCAACATTACCTTGTCTTTTCAACAGTTTGGAGCTCGATTTAATGACTTACAAGAAATTCAAGTTTCTACAAATGGAACAACTTTCTTTGCAGTAGGTGATAATATGGATAAACCTGTATTGTCAGCAGCAGGTGGTGCAGCATATTCCAATCCAGATTTGAAAACAATAAATCTTGGAGGTATTCTTGCTGGTGCAACACAAATTTGGATACGATTTAGCTGGACGACAGCATATCCTTCTCAAGGTACAAATGCTAACGTATGGATTACTTATGGTTGGTATATTGATGATGTAAAATTAACTACCAATGCTGATTATGATCTTGAATTACAATCAAATTACTGGGGTACAGC
>CANJNE010000012.1 GCA_947475275.1 Flavobacteriales bacterium
TATGGTATTTTTGATTTAATCTCCCATTCAGTTTTAATTTCTTGTTCACATACATATGCCAAAACAGCTTTGCCGTCTACAAACGTTGTGGGTTCAAGGTTGTGGGTATAGGGATTGCCTAATTTGGTATTAAGTGGGAGATTTTTAATATCTAACGTAGTTTTTTCTGGAACTGACAGGTAGGCAATACTTGCAATTAGTAATGATAAAGCTGTAGCCATTAAAGTCCAACCCAATCGTTTATTTTTATTGAAGGCTTTCCAAATGACGTAAATAAAAATTATAGCAACTAAACTTATTGCTCCGGAGAGGATTTGACTGTAAAAGGTATAAAAAGTGAAATATGTGAAAATAATAAGCCATCCAAATCTTCCTTTAGATTTTTCTGAATCGAATAAAACCAAACTTAAGCCTGCGCCAATAGCGATTAATATTCCAAATCGAATATGAGATCCAAAAAAGGATAGTCCTCGGATATCATTGTAGTTTCTGTTCAATATGATACCATGGTATTGAAGGAAATTGAAAATGGTTGTGAATAAAAGCGTAGCAAGGAAAAGATATATCCATGATTTTAAGTACCGTTGTTCAAAAGGGTTGAAATAGATTAATATTGGGAGAACAATTAAGGATATTTTTATTCGAATGTCATTTCCGGCATAGTTGAAATTACTCGTCCAAATCAGTCCAATGAAATGAAGTAACCAAAAGGAAAAGAGTAGTAGAAAAGTTGGTTGCGAAAAAAGTGTTTTGAATCGCCCCAATAGTTTCCCTTCAAGAATTGCACCCAGCGCCATGAGCATCATACTCAAGGAAAGTATGACCTTACTGGTTGGTAGACCAATTGCCAGACTAAGATATCCTGTAAGATAAATGTATTTTGCTATGTTAAAACGGCTAAAAGAAAGCATGAAAACTGACCGTTAAACGGCTATTTTCCTAAAATAGTATTGTATTGTTTTGAATCCTTTAAAATTTCTAAAGCTTTTTCTAAAACTTCATCCTTTCTAAATGAGTTCACTGCTCTACCTTTTTGAAAATAATATCTTGAAACAATTTCATTCTCTAAGAGCATTTTTATTTCTGACTTAAATTTTTCTAAATCTCTTTCTTTTGAAGGTACAACTTTGGCCATTAATGCATCATATTCCGTTTGGGCATCTGTTAAGAAACCCTCTTCTTCAGCGGCATCTTTCATTTTCTTCAACATTTCTTCTGATGCTGTGCTATAAGTAAATTCCTGACTTAGTACAAACTTTTTGAAATCTTCATATTCAGTATCAGAAAGTTCAAATTTATCGGCGCTTGCAATTTCAGGATGTTGCGTTTTGTAACGCGTTGCATATTTGAAAATTAGATCATTTGCATAAATAGTTGCAGTTAATCGACTCATCTCGGGTAACTCAACTTCAAAGTCTGGAACGATTCCTCTTCCATCGATGACATCTCTGCCATTTTGTGTTTTGAAAATCTTTAATAGTGAATCCGGAACTTCTTGTGGTTTATCATCTGTTTCTTTGTCATAATATTCTAAACGCTGAACACATCTTCCTGAAGGTGTATAGTATTTGGCAATTGTCAGTTTCATTTTTGAACCGTACTTTAAGTCATAAGTTCTCTGCACAAGTCCTTTTCCGAAAGAAGTGTTTCCAACGATAACCCCCCTATCTAAATCCTGAATGCTTCCTGCAACAATCTCACTTGCCGAAGCCGAACCACCATCTATTAATATGGTTAAAGGAATGTTAAGATCTAATGGTTGTTCTTGCGTTTTATATACATAATTTTCGTCTGAAACGCGGCCTTTTGTCGTAACTACAACCTGATCCTTTTTTACAAAAAGATTAACAATTTTTACAGCTTCAATTAATAATCCCCCGCCATTGCCCCGCAAGTCCAATACGAGACTTTTCATACCTTTAGTTTGCATTTCAACAAAGGCGCTTTTCACATCTGCTGCAGCCGTTTGGGTGAAACTATTCAATTTGATATATCCGACTTCATTGTCCAGCATTCCAGAATAAGGAACATCTGGCAGTTTGATTTCATCGCGGGTAATAGAAATTTTCTTGGTGCCTTCGCCTTCGCGTTCAACCTCCACAACTATTGTAGTGCCTTTAGGGCCCTTCAAGGCGCTAGACACATCATCTGATGCGACGCCCTGCATGCTTTTTCCATCTATGCTTATTATTTTATCACCAGCACACAAACCTGATTGTTGAGCGGGATTACCTTCATAAGGTTCGGCGATATAAGTGTATTCGTCTAACTTTCTGATCAATGCACCGATTCCCCCATATTGTCCTGTTGTCATCATTTTATAATCTTCGATGTCAGATTCGGGATAAAAAACAGTGTAAGGATCTAAAGCCTTTAACATGGCATCGATTCCAGTTTTTGAAAGTGTACCTGTTTGTGGTTCATCAACATAGTACATATCCAAATGCTGGTATATTTGATCCAACAACTCCAAGTTTTTGATTACCTCAAAGCCATTAGATTGAGCGTGAATTTGAGATGACAACGATATTAGAACCGTTAAGAAAAGTAGTGTAAAACTTCGTTTAATTTTTAATACTGGTTTCAGTTGAAATTTCATTTTCAATTTTTTTAAAGAGATATTTAATACTTATTTCTATGTTTTCTAAAGTAACTTCTTTTTCTGCATTGTAAACAGCAAATACGTGCAGCCCAACTTTGTTTTTTTCGAGAAATTGACCTAAAGTTACTTTATTCTTTCTAATTGCTTCTCGCATCAAACGCTTAATTCGATTTCTATCATGAGCATGTTTGAATAATCTTTTCGGAGCTGAGGTAACAAATTTTAATTCTGGCTGCATAGTCACGAAAAAATTAACGTGAACTGTTATTGGGTAATTGCGAAATGATTTTTTATTGGCAAATATGTTTTCTATTGCTCTTTTACTTTTGAGTTTGTTCTCTTTTCCAAATTCTAGTTGCATTTGTTCCGATTTAACTGAAGTAATTATATCAGTCTCTGTCAATTCTTGGAAGATTAATATATTCTTTGAGAATAAAACTTGTTGGAAAATTCGCCAAGGCCTTGTCTCTAACTTCTTCTGCCTCAATCATGGTCCTAAAGTCTCCAACTTTTAAAACATAATTCGGCGCATTGAATTCTATATAAGTATCAACTTTTGGCATCATTTCTAGAAATTTTATTTGCATTTCGTTGACAAGCTTTTTGTCAGATTCAAAATAAATTTGAACACGATAACCATAGATTTGTGGATTGACTGCTGGAGGTACCGCAGTGCCTTGCTTTTTTACCAAGATATCCATCCTCGAATCTGCACTAATATTTATTTCCCCTTTTTGACCGAAGTGCAGAAAAGTGATTGTTAGAAAACAACTTAATAACAAAAATCTCATCGATATTTAAATTTGGTTTTAAAGTTACGGAGATAATTTAAAGATTTCTTACAGTTGGTTTGATAAAAATTAACATATGTAAGTTGGGAAACCCAAAATGAGACAAACAGTTTTTCCTTTGCTTATTTAGAATGAATATAAATTAATAAACTTAAAGGTAAATTTGTCATAAAAGTGTCATGTAAAACTATGTTTCTTCTAATTTTGCTCCCGTCAAATAGTGTGAAATAATCACTTGACTTAAGGTTTTTATATGAAAATATCTAGTAGTCAGATGTTTAGAAAAATTAAAAATGGGTGTTGGACGTCTCTTGTAGTGTTGATGTTTGCCAGCGCTTTCTCAGCAAATGCCCAAGATGGCGGTGCCCTGTTCAGTTCAAAATGTTCCAATTGTCACCATCCTCATAAAGATGGTACTGGTCCTAAACTTTCAAAGGTTAGAGAAAAATGGGAAACTGGAGGTGCTAAAGAGGGTTCAATCTACAAATGGGTTAATAACTGGCAAAATGCTGCTGCTTCTGATCCTTATGCGATGCAAGTTTCCAAAACCAAGGGAACAGCAATGTCTGCTTTCCCGGAGTTAGGTAAAAAGGATATTGATGCTATTCTTGATTGGGTAGATGAACAACCTGAACAAGATGCTGCCGCTGCAACCGGTGCTGCAGACGGAACTTCTGCAGGTGCTGAAATAGGAAAAGAGGAGGAGTCTGGCCTTGGATGGATTTGGATAATTTTGGCAGTTATTTTTGTAACAATTATTCTTGCCCTTGGAGGAGTTAGACGTCAATTGAAGTTGGCTACTGGTGAGCAGGAAACTGGAAAAATAGAACGTCCGACTTATACGGAAGAATTTAAAACTTGGGCCTGGAAAAATAGACTTTATGTCGGTCTTGGTAGTTTGGTAATTGTTATATCAGTTATTGTTACATTATTCCTGGGTCTATACAGAATTGGAGTTGTGGAAGGATATCAGCCTGCACAGCCAATTAAATTCCCACATGCAATTCACGCTGGTGTTAACGGAATCGATTGTAAGTACTGTCACAGTTCAGTTACGAAGTCTAAATCTGCTGGAATTCCATCAGTGAACGTTTGTATGAACTGCCATAAGCTTGTTGCTGGTCAGAAACCTGAGCAAATTGAGCAGATCAAGAAACTCTACAATTACGCTGGTTGGGAAATGAATGGAACTGATGGGAAATTCAATGGAAATCACAAGCCTATAGTTTGGAATAAGGTGCACGTTCTTCCTGATCACGTTTATTTTAATCACCAGCAGCACGTTGTTGTTGGAGGTGTTGATTGTAAGCAATGCCATGGTGATATGACCAAACATTCCGATGCACAAAAAGTATGGACTGTGGATGAAATTAATGCCCTAGCGGATGCAGATCCAACAATTGTTAAGTTAACCAAACCAACTTTAACAATGGGATGGTGTATTGAATGTCACAATAAGAAAGAAATTTCAGGTGGTAGTCTTGATACCAAAAAGAGTGGTTATTATGATGAAATTCACAAGCGTTTGAAAAACCACGACCGCGATCTTTACGAAGAATATTTGAAAGACGGTAAGGTGACCGTTAAAGAATTAGGTGGATGGGAATGTGCTAAATGTCACTATTAATTAATTAACAGAAGAACTCCGAATATTATAATAATATGGGAATGACAAGAAAATATTGGAAAGGAATTGAGGAACTTAAGCAAACTCCTGCATACCTTAAATCTAAAGAACAAGAATTTTCTTCTGATTTATCAGTAGAAGAATTCTTGGGTGATGAAAGTTTAAATGAAACATCCACTGGAAGACGTGATTTTCTCAAGTTTTTAGGTTTTAGTGTCGCTGCAGCTACACTTGCTGCTTGCGAGGCGCCAGTTACAAAAGCTATACCTTATGTTAACAAGCCTGAGAATGTTACCCCAGGGATGCCAACTTGGTACGCCTCAACTTATTATGATGGGGTGTCTTATGCTAGTATTTTAGTAAAGACTAGAGAAGGTCGACCAATTTACATTAAAGGAAATAAAGATTTTGGAATAACCAATGGTGCATCAAATCCACAGATTATTGCGAGCGTTTTGGGTCTTTATGATTCTTCAAGATTGCAATATCCTTTAGAAGGTGGTAAGTTTGATAGTGCTATTGATGGCTCATCTGATAGCGCTAAATGGACTAAAATTGGCGCAAAGTGGAATAATGTTGATGCTAAAATCAAGAAAGAGTTATCTGAAGCTGCAAAAATTACTTTGGTAACCAATACCATTATCAGTCCATCGTTTAACAAGGCAATTGCTGATTGGAGCGCTGAAAATCCAGGTAAAATCGAACACATTCAATATGATGCTGTGTCGTACTCTGGTATGAGAAAAGCAAATATGGATGCTTTCGGTAAATCAATGATTCCTTCTTATGATTTCAGTAAAGCAAAAACAATAGTTGGAGTTGGTGCTGATTTTCTTACAAGCTGGTTAATGCCAACTCAATTTGCAACGCAATACGGAAAAACTCGAAATCCTGAAGAAAAATGGATGTCTAAGCATTTCCAATTTGAATCAATAATGTCAGTGACAGGATCAAATGCGGATTACAGAGGGATGATTAAACCTTCTGAGCAAGCAAATGTTCTGGCTTACATACTCGAAAAAGGTTTTGGTGTTTCTACAGGTGTTTCTTCCAAGTTGGGCGCAGCTACTCAGAAAGTGGCAGATTTAGCCATTAAGTCTTTGAAAGCCTCAAAGGGAGAATCGATAGTTGTAGCCGGAGCTAACAACAAAGGCGTTCAATTACTTGCGAATAAGTTGAATAGTGTTTTAGGAGCGTACGGTGTTACTATTGACCAAAATACAGAAGTAAACCTTTTCAAATCGGAAGATGAAAAAATGTACCGATTTGTAAAAGATGTTGTAGGTGGAAGTTATTCAGGAGCTGTGATTTTCCATAATGTTAATCCAGTTTATACATTGCCAAATGGTAAAGAATTTGGAGAAAAACTTTCAAAAATAGCTACAACAATTGCGACAAGTGCTTATGCAGATGAAACAGCTACAAAATGTGAATACGTTTGTCCTGATCATCACGCACTAGAATCATGGAATGATTACAATCCAATTTCTGGTCATTTTGCTATAGCGCAACCTACTATTCGTCCTTTAGGAGGTACAAGATCAGTGTTAGAATCTATTCTAGTATGGAACGGAAAGCAGGCGCATGGAGGTAGAGACTCAAAAGTTTCTTATGATTATATTAGACAAGTTTGGGAAGCATCAGCGTTCCCAGCAGGTTTAGCTGATTATTATACACTTTGGAATACTGCTATTCACAATAGCTGTGTAGATGTACCAGTTGCTGCGGCTTTATCTGCATCATTTAACGATTCATGTCTTTCTTCAGTGGCTAATCTTTTGCCAAAGACAGCTTCAATTGAAGTGGAGCTTTATCAAAAAGCTGGGATAGGTATTGGTCTGCAAGCAAACAACCCTTGGCTACAGGAACTTCCTGATCCAATGACTAAAGTAACTTGGGACAATTACATCACAATGAATCCTACCGAAATGAAAAATGGTGGATATGTGACGACTTACGACCAAGAACACGGATTAAATTTAGCAAAGGTTAAAGTAGGAAGTACTGAGGTGACTTTACCTGTTTATCCATTACCTGGACAAGCATTAGGAACTATTGGTATTGCTTTGGGTTACGGAAGAGGGGCGAACGGTGAGAAGATCGGTAAAGCAGCGTTCCAGACCAAAGAATACGGCGGACATGAAACGAATGAAAAAGGGCAACCAAAGGCAATAGGAGCAAATGTGTTCACTTTTGTAGGAATGTCCAATGGATGTTATAATTACGAAGGTGAAGCAACTGTTTCGAAAGCTGATGGGATATACCCAATAGCGGCTACCCAGATTCATCATACGGTAATGGCGCGTCACTCCATAGTGAGAGAAACGACTTTAGATATTTTTAAGAATAAAGGTAGAGAAGCATATAATCCAAAGCATATGCTTCAAAAGATTGATGAAAATGGCGAACATATAGAAAGACCAATTGGTGAATTTGACTTATGGGATAAGCATCCTGTGGCTCATGTTGGACATCGTTGGGGAATGACAATTGATCTTTCTTCATGTATTGGTTGTGGATCTTGTTTGATTGCATGTCAATCTGAAAATAATGTGCCTGTAGTTGGAAAGGATGAAGTAAGAAGAGGTCGTGAAATGCACTGGTTGCGTATCGATCGTTATTTTGCATCTGATGAAGAAGCAACTATTGGTTTAAGGAAAGACGAAGACACTTTTAGTTATGACAAGGCGGAAGTAGCTGCAGAGAATCCAAAAGTGATTCACATGCCTATGATGTGTCACCACTGTAACCACGCTCCTTGTGAAACGGTGTGTCCGGTTGCAGCTACAATGCACAGTAATGAAGGTTTGAATCAAATGGCTTATAACCGTTGTATCGGAACAAGATATTGTGCGAACAACTGTCCATATAAAGTGAGAAGGTTCAACTGGTTTAACTATCCTTCTTATAAAAAGTTTACGGAGGTAAATCCAGCTCAAGATGATTTAGGAAGAATGGTACTAAATCCTGATGTTACAGTGAGAACAAGAGGGGTAATGGAAAAATGTTCACTTTGTGTTCAACGTATTCAGGCAACCAAGCTTACAGCTAAGAAAGATAGTCGCACTGTTAATGACGGAGATTTCATTTCAGCTTGTGCTGATGCCTGTCCTACAAATGCAATCACCGTAGGAGATTGGAATGACACAAAATCACTTGTAAGAACAAGTTCAGCTTCTGAAAGATCTTATCAAGCCTTAGAGGAAGTGGGAGTTCAGCCTAACGTATGGTATAAAGTGAAGGTTCGAAATGAAGAGAATGATTTATTAAATCATCTTCAGGTTGCAGAAGTTGCAGAAGAATCAGAACACGATAAAAAAGAAAGTAAAACAAATCATCATTAATAAAAACCTATTGTAATGCATAAAGAAGCAGCAATAAGAGAACCCCTCATTTTAGGTCACAAGACTTATCATGACATTACCGAAGACGTTTGTAAGCCGATTGAAGATAAGGCTCCTCGCATGTGGTATATCCTTTTTGGAATTGCCCTTGTAATAGGTTTGTACGGAATAGGATGTATCATGTACCTTTTAGGAACGGGTATCGGTGTTTGGGGATTAAACAAAACTATTGGATGGGCTTGGGATATTACCAATTTCGTTTGGTGGGTAGGTATCGGTCACGCTGGAACTTTGATTTCTGCAGTACTTTTATTGTTCCGCCAAAAATGGAGAATGGCGATAAACAGATCTGCAGAGGCAATGACAATCTTTGCAGTATTTATGGCCGGAACGTTCCCATTGATTCACATGGGTCGTCTTTGGGTAGGTTATTGGACTTTACCATTGCCAAATCAATTCGGTTCCCTTTGGGTTAATTTTAATTCACCACTACTTTGGGACGTTTTTGCGATTTCAACATATTTATCAGTTTCTCTTGTGTTCTGGTACATTGGTTTGATTCCAGATTTTGCAACCATTAGAGACCGTGCTAAAAAACCTGTGGCCAAAAAGATGTATTCAATACTTTCTTTCGGATGGTCTGGAAGAGCGAAACATTGGAATCGTTTTGAATTGGTATCCCTTGTTTTAGCTGGATTAGCAACACCACTTGTATTCTCTGTGCACTCTATTGTATCCTTCGATTTTGCTACTTCAGTAATTCCGGGATGGCATACAACCATTTTTCCACCATATTTCGTTGCCGGTGCGGTATTCTCAGGTTTTGCTATGGTACAAACGCTATTATTGGTAATGCGAAAAGCAATGGGATTGGAAGCATATATTCATACAAAACATGTTGAGTATATGAATATTGTAATTATGGTGACAGGATCCATTGTAGGTACTGCTTACATTACGGAATTGTTTATCTCGTGGTACTCAGGTGTGGAATATGAAGCATATGCTTTCATTAACAGAGCAACGGGTCCTTATTGGTGGGCATACTGGGCAATGATGACGTGTAACGTTATTTCCCCTCAGTTAATGTGGTTCCGTCCATTAAGAAGAAGCTTATTGTTTACATTCATCATATCAATTGTAGTAAATATTGGTATGTGGTTCGAGAGATATGTAATCATTGTAACTTCAATTCACAGGGATTACATTCCAGCAGCATGGAGTATGCATTATCCTAGTCACATCGATATTGGAGTTTATGTTGGAACAATCGGAATTTTCTTTGTCTTTTTCTTATTGTTTGCAAGATATTTCCCGGTATTGGCATTAAATGAAGTGAAAACTATTTTGAAATCTTCAGGTGAATCATATAAAAATGCTCCGGATCATGGGCATCATGAGGCATCTCATTAATAATATTAATAATTAAGAAATGGCAGATAAAGTATTATATGCGATGTATGACGACGACGAGGTACTAAAGGATGGTGCTAAGAAGTTGGTTTCGAAAGGTGTGAAAATTAATGAAGTGTTTTCTCCGTTTCCTATACACGGAATAGATCCTATTATCGGTGTTAAAAACACAAGACTAGGAATTATGGCCTTCATTTATGGTCTTACAGGTACAATGTTGGCTACCATAGGTATGCGTTACTTTATGATAGTTGATTGGCCTATGAATATCGGAGGTAAGCCTAATTTTTCTTATTTGGAAAATATGCTGTCATTCATTCCGATTACCTTTGAATTTACGGTACTTTGTGCTGCGCATGGTATGGCAATAACTTATTTATTAAGAAATAAGACTTTACCCGGAATTCCTGCTCAAAACCCTGATCCAAGAACTACTGACGATAAGTTTGTAATCGAAATTCGTATGTCTGAAAATGATAATTTTTCATCTTCAGACATGGAGAATATGCTAAAAGATACAGGTTTAATTGAATTGGACCAAAAAGATATTTAATTAGAATAATTACGACTTTGGCTATTGCCAATAAAAGATAAGTCAAATGAAAATGAATAAAAAGGCATTAACAAAATTAGCGACACTTTTTGTAGGTGTGTTTATTCTGGGATCATGCTCTACAGACCCAACAAGTCCAGGATATGAATACATGCCAGATATGTACAGATCACCTGCCATCGAACCATATGTTGATTATGGTGAAATTAGAGGAAGAATCAATGAAGATGTAAAAACAAAGATGTCTGCTTTGACACCTCCTTCATTTGCTATTCCTTATTATGGAAAGGATTCAGCTTACGTGCAAATGATGTTGCCGTACAGAAGAATGCCTGACTCAACTTATGCTAATGTTGCTGCATTTTACGGTTGGAATATCAGTAAGTTGAACGAATATGAGATGGCAAAGGCAGATGTGAATCCAATAAAATTAACCGCTGATAATTCTGAAGCAACCTTAAAAAAGGGTAAGGAATTGTTTACTGCAATGTGTCAACACTGTCATGGAGAAAAAGGAGACGGAAAAGGACCGATGGTTGTAAGTGGAGCATATCAAGGATCAGGAATACCTAATTACAGTACATTACAGATTGCGGAGGGTCAAATGTTCTATTCTATTTATTATGGAAAGAATAAAATGGGCGCACATTCCTCTCAGTTAAACAAAGAAGAAATTTGGACTTTGGTGCACTACATTAAACGATTCCAAGATAAAAATTATGGCAAGTTTGATAAAGACGGAAAATCTTTATCCATTCCAGCATCTGGATCAACACCCGATAGTTTAATGACCAATTCTGCTGCAAAAGTAGGAATGTAATAATATTTAGAATTATATCAAGAATTAGAAAATGGAATTCTCAGTATCAAATAAAGCAAAAACACTAACAATAGTTCTTATAGCAATTGGTGTTTTATTTACATCTATTGGAGTCGCAATGGCTGTTGGACATGATCATTTTAAGACACGGTTTTTAGCTAGTGGTTTAATTAATGGATTTTTCTTCATGGCATTGGGCCTGGGGGCCTTGTTTTTCTTGGCATTACAATATGCAACCGAAACAGGGTGGTATGCCTCTGTGAAACGTGTAATTGAAGCCATTGCTGGAACCTTACCATATGGAATGGGATTTCTAGGGGTGGTCCTTCTTGTTATTACTTTCTTGGATGGTGCGCACATTTATTCTTGGATGGATCCTGAATCCTACACAGAAGGAAGTCACCATTATGATGAAATCATTGCAGGTAAAAGACCTTATTTGAATGAAGTGTTTTTCTGGATTAGAACGGTTGTATATTTTGTAACTTATTTCTTATTCTTGAGAGGTTTTAGAAAGAGATCTTTACTCGAGGATGCAGTTGGAGGTACAGAATTGCATTTTAAAAACTACAAAAGAGGTGCTTTGTTTTTAGTGTTTTTTGCTGTTTTCAGTTCGACATCTGCATGGGATTGGTTGATGTCAATTGATGTTCACTGGTACTCAACTTTGTTTGGCTGGTATACTTTTGCAGGTATGTGGTGCTCAGCAATGGTTGTCCTAATTTTAGTTACTCTTTATCTTAAGTCATTAGGTTATTTGCCAAAGGTTAATGATAGTCACATACACGATATCGGAAAGTGGATTTTCGCGACGTCATTTTTATGGTCTTACTTGTGGTTCTCTCAGTTTATGTTGATTTGGTTTGCTAATATTGGTGAAGAGGTCGTTTATTACATGAATAGAATTGAAAACTATAAACTTTTATATTTCTCAATGTTCTTTATAAATTTTGCTTTCCCGATGTTAATATTAATGTCGAGAGACGCGAAGAGGAACGTTAGAATATTAACTTTTGTTGGACTTGTAATTCTAGTGGGTCACTGGTTAGATGTGTTTATCATGGTAAGCGGCGGATCAATGGGGCCAAATGGTTCAGTTGGATTTATGGAAATTGGAATGGCTCTAATGATGGCTGGTATTTTCATTCGATTAATACTCAATAATTTATCAAAGGCACCACTGACCCCAGTTAACCATCCGTTTTTGGACGAAAGTGTGCACCACGAAATTTAATTTTAATTATAGCAACATAAAAATAAAGCGATGATTACAAAATTGATTATACTACTAATAATTGTTCTTGGAGTAATTGCAATTGCCCAATTAATGAGGGTATATGAGCTTTCTTCAAAACTAAGAAAGACAGGTGAACAGGATATCAGTGATAGAGATAACAACCTAAATGGTCGGATGATGTTCATTTTTGTCCTTTTACTATATGTTTTTGTTATTTGGTTAATGATGAAATATGGCTGGACAGGAAGAGGAGAAGCTGCATCTACCATTGGTAAAGAAACTGATTGGTTATTGAATTTAAATTTCATTATCATTTTCGCCGTCTTCTTCTTGACAAATACTTTGTTGTTTTACTTTACATATAAGTATGTGCGTAAAGCTGGTGTGAAAGCATATTACTTTCCGCACAATAATAAGCTGGAAATGATTTGGACCGTTGTTCCTGCATGTGTTTTGGCAGTAATTATTATTCTCGGTTTGAAAAAATGGAACGAGGCAACAAGTGAAAGTGGTAAAGAAGCTATCCGTGTTGAATTGTTTTCTAAGCAATTTGATTGGACGGCACGTTATGCCGGTACTGATAATAAGTTGGGTCGTTTTGATTATAAATTGACTACTGATAAAAATGAATTGGGAATTATGACTTCTCAATCGATTCAGTCAGCAATTGATAATATGGAAGGTGGTGTGACTGGATTAGATTCAATTTCATTTAAATTGAATGATGAAAATCTAGTTTTTTCAGCAATAGATCAACAAAAATTAGAAACAGATTTATCTAGAAAAACAAGATTATTACGCTTGCTTTATCAGATGAAAGAACATCATGATAAAAAGTTAGATAAGGATGCAGCAGACGATATTATTCAAAAAGACACATTGTTTTTGTGCAAAGGAAGAGAATATGAGTTCAATTTTAGAGCTAAAGACGTTATTCACTCAGCTTACTTCCCACATTTTAGAGCTCAAGTAAATACCGTTCCAGGATTGACAACGCGTTTTAAATTTACTCCCGATATAAGTACGGATGAAATGCGTGTGAAGAAAAATGATGACAAATTCAATTACATTTTAATGTGTAACAAAATTTGTGGTGGTGCACACTATAAAATGAAAATGTTTGTTGTTGTTCTGGAAGAAGATGAGTACAACAGGTGGTTAAAATCTAAAGAAAACAGCACATTTGATAAGATTTTTAATGCTGCTCCTGCACCTGCGGCAGAAGATGCTTCCGCTGATGCAGCTGAGAATGATACTCAAA
The DNA here is from genome assembly GCA_947475275.1 of Flavobacteriales bacterium. Taxonomy (GTDB): domain Bacteria; phylum Bacteroidota; class Bacteroidia; order Flavobacteriales_D; family Crocinitomicaceae; genus M0103. The sequence goes on from CANJNE010000012.1 coordinate 13,649, forward strand.
CACCGGCTGGTGGCGAAGAAAAGAAAGATACAACAATGGTGGAACCTAAAACAGCTTTTTTAGGTAGGAAATCATTAATAATAAACAAAGTAGGTTAATTTAATTTTTTTAACTTTTAAAAACGAAAAAAATGGCGGCTATTACGCACGATTCTCACGGACATCATGATTCACATGCACACCATGATCACGATCATGGGCATCATGAAGAAAGTTTTGTTTCGAAATATATATTCAGTCATGACCATAAAATGATTGGTAAGCAGTTCTTAATTACTGCTGTATTTATGGGTGTGCTTGCAATGTTATTGTCAATTCTTTTTAGAATTCAGTTGGCATGGCCAGGTGAAAGTTCTGATTTCTTACATTTTTTCTTAGGTGATGATTGGGCGCCGAAAGGTGTGTTGAAAGAGGATATGTATTTGGGATTGGTTACAATTCATGGAACCATAATGGTATTCTTCCTTTTAACAGGTGGTTTATCAGGTACTTTTTCCAATATATTGATTCCGTTGCAGTTAGGAGCAAGAGATATGGCCAGTGGATTCTTAAACATGCTTTCCTATTGGTTTTTCTTCTTGTCTTCATTAATAATGTTCTTATCATTATTTGTGCATGATGGAGCAATTTTCGGTATTCAAATTACTGATGCAAATGTAGGAGATAGTGGACCTGCAATGGCGGGATGGACTATTTATCCTCCGCTTTCTGCGCTTCCTCAGGCTGTAAGTGGTTCCGGTTTAGGTATGACGATGTGGTTGTTCTCTATGGCAATTTTCATCGCAGGGTCGCTTATTGGTTCTTTGAATTATATTGTAACGGTTCTGAACCTCAGAACAAAGGGGATGACAATGACGAGAATGCCTTTGACAATTTGGGCTTTCTTCGTAACGGCTATTCTCGGTGTTCTTTCATTCCCTGTTCTTTTTTCAGCTGCACTGCTTTTGATAATGGATAGATTAGCAGGCACAAGTTTCTATTTATCAGATATTATCGTTAATGGTGAAATGCTTACCAACCACGGAGGTTCACCTTTATTGTTCCAGCACTTATTCTGGTTCCTGGGTCACCCTGAGGTGTATATCGTGCTTTTACCAGCTCTTGGTTTATCGTCAGAAATTATTGCGACAAATTCTAGAAAACCAATTTTTGGATACCGCGCGATGATTGGTTCTATCTTGGCTATTGGTTTCCTTTCTTTCATTGTATGGGGTCACCATATGTTTATTACAGGAATGAATCCATTCCTAGGTAGTGTATTTGTATTTACAACATTGTTGATCGCTATACCTTCAGCGGTGAAAGTATTTAATTATATCACGACTTTGTGGCGAGGATCTTTAGTTCTTACTCCTGCAATGTTGTTTGCGATTGGTTTAGTTTCTACATTTATTACAGGTGGTGTTACTGGAATAATCTTAGCAGATAGTGCTTTGGATATTGCAATTCACGACACCTATTTCGTTGTTGCCCACTTCCATATTGTTATGGGTATGTCAGCAGTATTTGGGATGTTTGCAGGTGTTTACCATTGGTTCCCTAAAATGTATGGAAGGATGATGAATACACGTTTGGGTTATGCGCACTTCTGGGTTACAATAATTGGTGCTTATGGGGTTTTCTTCCCAATGCACTTTGTCGGAATCGCTGGTGCTCCAAGACGTTATTATGATTATTCGGTTTTTGGTCAGTTTGATACAGATTCTTATAATATGATCATGGATTTGAATGTTATCGTAACTGTATTCGCAATTTTCGCTGCTTTAGGTCAGCTTATTTTCTTATTCAATTTCTTCTATAGTATATATAGAGGACCGAAAGCTGTGCAGAATCCATGGAAATCTAATACTTTAGAATGGACTACCCCTGTTGAACATATTCATGGCAACTGGCCTGGTGAATTACCAACGGTACACAGATGGCCTTATGATTATTCTAAGCCTGGAGCTGAAGAGGATTTCATTCCACAGAATGTTCCATTGGCTGAGGGAGAAGAGGAGCACTAGGATTAATTAAGATTTTGAGAAGCCTTCCGTCTAATATGATGGAAGGCTTTTGTATTTTTGCTAAAACGATTTGGGTTTGGAAGATTCATTTGACTATAGAGAGGAAGCTGAAAATAACGGTGAACAAGAATATGATAAGGTCTTACGCCCCAAAACGTTGTCAGACTTCTCCGGTCAACCACATGTTGTGGAAAATCTGGAAATTTTTGTCAAAGCAGCAACCCTTAGAGGTGAACCCTTAGATCACGTTTTGCTTCACGGACCGCCTGGTTTAGGAAAAACCACTTTGGCTAATATTATTGCTAATGAGCTAGGTGTTGGTTTTAAAGTTACCAGCGGACCTGTATTGGATAAGCCAGGTGATCTGGCTGGCTTGTTAACAAATTTAAATCAAGGAGATGTTTTATTCATTGATGAGATTCATCGTTTAAGTCCGGTTGTAGAGGAATATCTTTATTCAGCAATGGAGGACTATTGCATTGATATTTTGATTGATTCCGGTCCTAATGCCAGAAGTGTTCAAATTACTTTAAATCCTTTTACATTAATTGGTGCCACAACACGTTCAGGTTTACTTACTTCTCCGTTAAGGGCTAGGTTTGGCATCAATTCGCGATTGGAATATTACGATGCCAAAACATTGACTACAATAGTAGAGAGGTCGTCCAGTTTATTGAATATACCGATTAGCGAAGAAGCAGCATTTCAAATTGCTAGCAGAAGTCGGGGAACACCTAGAATTGCAAATGCATTATTGAGAAGGGTTAGAGATTTTGCTCAAATCAAAGGAACAGGAAGAATTGACAATGCAATAACAGAAATTGCTTTGAAGGCTTTAAATGTCGATGAAAATGGTTTGGATGAAATGGATATCCGAATTCTTAAAGCCATTATTGACAAGTTTAATGGTGGGCCTGTTGGACTTACTACAATTGCAACAGCAATTGGCGAAAATGCCGGTACCTTGGAAGAGGTTTACGAACCTTTTTTAATTCAAGAAGGTTTTTTAATGCGCACAACTCGTGGCCGCAAGGTTACGGAAAAGGCTTTTAAGCACTTTGGAAAGGAAGGCGGTTGGTTTCAAGGTGGTTTGTTTTAAAAAGTGGCAAGTAAAGAGTATTATACACGTTTGATTAAGGATAAGGCTATTGAACTTGGATTCCTTTATTGTGGAATTTCTAAATCCGAATTCCTTGAAGAAGAAGCACCAAAATTAGAGGAATGGCTCAAAAAAGGACATCATGGAAAAATGATGTATATGGAAAATCATTTCGACAAAAGGCTGAATCCAACATTGCTAGTTGATAATGCTAAATCTGTTATTTCCCTGCTTTACAATTACTATCCGGAAGAATCTCTTGAGAATGACAAGGATGCTCCGAAAATTTCAAAATATGCTTATGGTGAAGATTATCATATTGTGTTAAAAGATAAGTTGAAGTTGTTTCTAAAAGATTTGCAGAATGAAATAGGACAAATTACAGGACGTGTATTTGTAGATTCGGCTCCTGTTATGGAAAAGGCTTGGGCGAAACGGTCCGGAGCCGGTTGGATAGGAAAACATACGAACTTGATCAATCCTAAGATGGGTTCTTTTTTCTTTCTTGCGGAAATGGTAATAGATATGGAATTGGACTACGATGGACCAATTAAAGATTTTTGTGGCACTTGTACAAGATGCATTGATGCTTGTCCAACAGAAGCAATTGTTGCACCTTATGTTTTGGATGGATCTAAATGTATCAGTTATCTTACTATAGAATTGAAGGACCAATTATTACCTTCAGAATTCAAAGGAAAGATGGACAATTGGGCTTTTGGTTGTGACGTCTGTCAAGATGTTTGCCCTTGGAATCGCTTTTCTAAAAAGCATAATGAACCTAGGTTCTTGCCCAATGAATCCTTAATGAAAATGTCAAAGAATGATTGGCAGGATCTCACAGAAGAAGTCTTCAATAACCTATTTAAAATCAGCCCGGTTAAAAGAACAAAAGTTAGTGGTCTAAAACGGAATTTGGAATTTCTCAATCCCTAACAAATAAAAAAGGGAGCACAGGGCTCCCAAGTTATTAAGTTTTTTAAGGATTATTTTCCTCCACCCATCATTTTAAGATCATCCATAGTCATTACGGTATATCCTTCTGGAATGCTTATTTCGAATAAGGATTTTGACGATTTCTTATCCAAAGAGGTTTCGACTTTAGTAACAGTTAATGTCATCTTTAATCCTCCATTATTCATGTCATATTGCATTGCCATTCCTGGAATTTGTTCATTCAAATAGTTTTGGCCTTTTTTAGACATCGTAATTTCTTCTGTGTACCAGAAAACATTTTCATTGCCTTCCTCATCTGTAAGAATTGCTTTTTTACAAGTGTATCCTTCAATAACTTTGGTTTCGTCTGAGAATGTGACATCGTATTTCGGCATACCCTCAGCATTGCTTTTTTCAGTTTCGGCGATAGTGGTTTGAACCGCATTTTTACCCATCATACCACTCATTAAGACCAAAACATCTCCTGAGTTTTCATTAGTGATCGAAGTAATGTTCATCATCGCTCCCATACTCATTTCTACGCGGGTAGCCTTTTCTTTGAAATACATTTCCATTTTTGAACCTTGCATCATAGAAACAGCCATTGCCATGTCTGGATCGTCTGAAGAAATATCCATTTTATAAGAAATGTGACCATTAGTTACTTGAGCTAGAATTGAAGCATTAACTAGCGAACTGATAACTAAGAATAAACCAATAATTTTTTTCATATTATATTTTTAAATCTAGGCAATTTACCATAAAAAGGGCTATCCACCAAACAACCATCTGAAGATATCATTTCCATTTGCATAAAGCAATAAACCCATGAGTAAGAAGAATCCTATATATTGCGCGTATTCTAATACCTTCTGTGGAGCAGGTCTTCGGGTGATAATTTCATACAAAAGAAAAATTACATGTCCTCCGTCCAATGCTGGGATGGGTAAAATATTCATAAACGCCAAAATGATTGAAATAAAGGCAGTATTTTCCCAGAACCTTTGCCAATCCCATTCAGCAGGGAAAAGGTTGCCAATTGTTGCAAAACCACCTAATGATGTTGCACCTTTTTCAGTAAATAAAAATTTCAATTGACCAACATAATCCCCTAATGTATTTATTCCGCGATCCAATCCACGTCCTATACTTTCTCCAAAACCGTAATAAACTGTTTTAATTTTTGAATGATCCACTATATTAGTGCTGTCTTGGTTTGTAACGAATCCAATAGTTCCATCTTCTTTAACAGTTGGTTGAAGGGTAATGAGCTTTCCAGAACGATCAACAACTACATTGACTTTTTTCGATTTGGAATTGTACAATTCACTTTGAATGTGATCATAATAGGTTATCGGATGCGCGTTAATGCTCACAATTTTATCGCCTTTTTTAAGGCCAGCTGCTTCAGCAGGGCTTTTAACTACAACAGAATCTACTGTCGTTGCAGTACTTCGCATTCCGGCGATAGGTAAAGCACCTTTTTCAAATAGTTCGTAATCAATTTCTTCAGGAAGGGTAATTGTTTCCTTTTTCCCATCAGTATGTATTACACTTAAAGTTTTTCCGCCTCTCAATAAAACTGATTTATTGATATCGCTTATGTTATAAATCTCTTCTCCGTCGATTGCCGTAATGTTGTCACCAGATTGAAGTCCATATTTTTGAAGGTAAGGATGCACAGACACCCCAGCAGTTAAATCAGATGGTTTAAGCTGTTCTTCACCATAAGCAAACATTACGAGAATATAAATGAAAAAACCGAGGAAAAGATTTACAACAACGCCGCCAATCATTATGATCAATCGTTGCCATGCTTTTTTGGAACGAAACTCCCAAGGTTGAGCTGGTTGTGCCATTTGCTCTTTATCCATGGATTCATCTATCATTCCTGAAATTTTCACATAACCACCCAAAGGAAGCCATCCAAGACCCCATTCTGTATTGTCAGGTTCTTCAGCCCAATCTTTCGGAGTTTCTTTTGAAAACCATGAAAACCGACGTTTTCCGTTTATTTTTTTTGTCCGTAAAAATGAAAACCAAGGATTAAAAAATAAATAGAATTTTTCTACCCGCGTTTTAAAAAGACGCGCAGGTACATAATGTCCAAATTCATGAAGAACAATCAATATTGAAAGTGAAAGAATGAGTTGTGCAGCTTTAATCCAGAAATCCATTTTTATAAATGTTAAAAAGCAAAGATAATCGTTTAGTTGTTAGTATGTGTTTCTTCATAGTAGCCATTATCGATAAAGTAATCAAGTATAGCTTCTTTTAACAAATGTTGTTGTTCTTTGTCAGTTAGTGCGGGTAAACTTTTTAATAGTTTGAAATGCGGCCACTGATCAGCATCACGACCTTCAAATTCATAATAACCATATGGCTCAAGTAAAGTACAAATGGCAATATGAAACAAGTCGGTTTTCTCGTTTTTTGTAAAGTTTTTGTAACCAATACCCAATTCATTTACTCCAATAAGAAAAAGTATGGCTTGAAGATCCATGCCTTCGCCCTCCTGATGTTCTAAAAATTTTTTTAAACGCTGAAAACGCAATTCAATATCAAAATCCATTTCGTAAAATTAAGAAATTGGTGAAGTTCACATTTATGATCAGCAAACAAAAACAAGATTTATATTGTTAATGCTTAACTTTGTTTTCAAAATTATTAAGTATGAAAAGTTGGAACGCGTTTAAATTGTTGTTTGCCTCAAGTTTATTTTTTGTTTCATGTTCGCCTGAAGACAAAGCAGCATCAAAAGAAACCAAAGAGTCATGTTCATATACTTACAATCACGCTGCATCAAGCATAGAGTGGACAGCATTTAAATTCAATGCTAAAACACCAGTAAAAGGAACATTTAATACATTAAATATCAAGGGATTGACAACTTCAGAAAACCCAAAGGATTTAATAAAGTCACTCCAGTTTTCAATACCTACAAGTACTGTCGAAACGCAAAATCCCGAGCGTAATGGAAAAATTGTGACTTACTTTTTTGGAAAAATCGCAACCGATTCCATAACAGGTAATGTAGTTGATTTAAAAGATAATGGAGAAGCCATAATTTCCATAACCATGAATAAAATCAAGAAAGATGTTCAGGGAACTTATACTTTAAATGATGGAAAATTTAATTTCAATGCGAGTATAGATGTGTTGAATTGGCAAGCTGGATCAGGAATAGAGTCCTTGAATAAGATTTGCAAAGACCTTCATACTGGTGAGGATGGCGTGTCTAAATTATGGTCAGAAGTTGATTTATCATTCACAACATCTTTGATAAAAGAATGTAAATAACACATCACTCAACAATTTACAGTTGAGAATTAATCTAGTAACTTAAAATTTGAAATCCTAATCGAAGTAATTTTCGCTTATGAATTTCATTGATGTTCTTATTATGGTACCTGTAATTTTTGGAACTTACCGTGGTTTTAAAAATGGTTTGGTACTGGAGGTATTCTTGCTTCTTGCTCTTTTTGTGGGGCTGTATGTAGGAATAAACTTCTCTGAATTTTTTTCAGAAAAATTGAAATATTGGTTCGGTTGGAACAATCAGTACTTGCCAATTATTACCTTCAGTTTAATATTTATTGCCATCGGAGCGATGATTTATTTCTTGGGGATCACTTTGGATAAGTTGATTAAAGCAGTTAAACTTACTTTAGTCAATAAAATTTTTGGCGGTGTCTTTTCTTCACTCAAGACTTTGTATTTTGTGAGTATTACGCTTATTCTCATTTCGGCATACGATAAACAGGGTAGTTTTATTCCTGAGACCGCAAAACAAGGTTCGCTATTGTATCAACCTACCATTTCATTCTCTACTGAAACAATTCCGGGTCTAGGAGAGAGTAATTTAATGGGAACATTTTCCTTAGATTCAGTGGCTAAAATCAATAAAGCAAGCGAAGATTCAATATCTATAATTGATAATCAGAAAAACAATAATTAATTATTATAATGGAAAGAATAAATCGCATCGTTTATTGTGCAGTGTTTGCATTTTTGTTTGTTCATCAATCTAATGCCCAAGGCTTAAAGGATGTAGTTGGAGGAAATGCTAAGGATTTAAATCTACGAACTGTAACATTTGGACCTTATTTGGAAGCTGAAAAAGGAAGATATTTTCTACTAGAAATAGGTTTAGAGGCACAAATAAAAAAATTGAAATTAAACGCTTCAACTGCACAGGGAATTAGTTTTGGTTTGAATTATGATTTTAAATCAGCAAATTTTGGATATGATGTGGGGTATTGGATAAGACCAAAAATTATCGGTTTCACCTTTGGTGGCAACTTAGGATTTCGGAGTGATTTGTCCTCAACTTCTAGTTTTGGAATAGCACCAACAATAGGTTATAAATTTTGGTTTTTACATGCTCAGGCAGGGTTTTATTTTTGGACTGTCAAACCCTCAATAATGAATACCAATACAATATTTTTTTCTTTAAAGTTTGCTCCGGTATATGCGAAAAAGCGCAGTTTAAAAAAAGGAAGCCAGAGTATTTTTAATTAGAAAAGTTTTCCTTGTTCATAGGTTGCGTTAAATGCCGGTAATTGTGCTTCAGGCCTGTTGTTATCTGAACTTACAAGTAAAGATTTTTGAACTTCATGGGCATTCATTTTGTTTTCTGAAAATGGAACACAAAGTTGTTCTATAGCTAAGGATCCTTTTAACCAATCACTTTCAGATTCACTATTTAGGATACAAGGCATTCGTTTTTTGGTATTGTGAATTTCAGCCATTAATTGATTTGCCTCGCACGTTAGAATGGAAAAAGTATTTACAATATTTCCTGTTGTGGAATCCATCCAAGAATCATAAAGACCTGCCATACTGAATACAAAATCATGTTTGGGAAAGATGAAGTATGGAATTTTACTTTTCCCAGTTAATTTCCATTCGAAAAAGCCTGTTGAAGGGATAATGCACCGATTACTTGAAACCAAATGTTTGAAACTCGGTTTGTCGGCCACTGTTTCAACCCTTGCGTTTAATGTCAACTTAGAAATCTCTTTGGTATCAGAGCCATTATACCAAGCCGGGATTAAGCCCCAATTCATTGGCGTTACATATGCTTCTTCAGTAATGACGCGCCACTTTGAAAAAGCAAATCCAGATTGAATATAAATTGGTGTTTCATCCAAATGCGTTGGAATATCTTTTTTGTAACGCTTGGACAATTCGATGTTTTTTGAAGTTGAAGAATTGCTGTAACACATAATTTTTAATGCTATTTCTAAAAATAGTTGATTTCTTAAGCATTTGTGCACTTTTCCGTATGAATTTCAGTCAAATTAATTTAATTTGGTTAACTTTGGCGCCTCAATTCGATAAATATGTCGATCGGTGTAAAAGTATTTTCAGGTAGAGCCTCAAAAAATCTTGCGGAAAAAATTGCTGCAAAATATGGCGTGAGCCTAGGTGATGTTAACGTTATGGAATTTAGTGATGGTGAGTTTCAGCCGTCATTTGAAGAAACTGTTCGTGGACAGGATATTTTTATAGTGCAATCAACAATGCCACCTAGCGATAACTTATTTGAATTGCTTCTCATGGTTGATGCAGCAAGAAGAGCATCGGCAAGAAAAATCATTGCAGTTGTGCCTTATTTTGGTTTCGCACGACAAGATAGAAAAGACAAACCACGTGTAGCTATTGGCGCGAAGTTGGTTGCCAATATGTTAATGGCAGCAGGTGTTGATCGCATCATGACAATGGATTTGCATGCTGACCAAATCCAAGGGTTTTTTGAAGTGCCAGTAGATCATTTATTTGCTTCCACAATTTTCTTCCCAGAAATGGAGAAATTGGACAATGGAAATTTAATAATGGCGGCACCAGACGCAGGTGGTGCAAAACGTGCAAATTCTTACGCTAAAAAATTAAATACAGCTTTAGCCATTTGTCATAAACATAGAAAAAAAGCAAATGAAGTAGCTGAAATGACAGTTATTGGGGACGTTGAAGGTAAAGATGTTATCTTAATTGATGACATGTGCGATACAGCCGGCACCTTAACCAAAGCTGCTGATTTATTTATCGAACGTGGAGCAAAAAGCGTTCGTGCATTTTGCACGCATGCTGTTTTATCTGGCCCCGCATATGAACGTATAGAACAATCAAAATTAACAGAGTTAATCGTCACTGATACGATTCCTTTGAAACAACAATGCGATAAAATTCGCGTTTTGACCGTGGCTGATCTTTTTTCGGATGTTATCCGTAGGATGGTCAATAACCAATCTATTAGTTCACATTTTGTAATCTCTTAAATAAATATATAATGAAAACAGCACATTTGAGCGGTTCGCTCCGAGCGAACGTAGGGAAGAAGGATGCTACTGCATTAAGGAATGCGGAATTGGTTCCTTGTGTGCTTTACGGGTTAGGTGAGCAAACTCACTTTTCGGTAAAGCGTAACGACATCGAGAAAATCGTTTTCTCTCCTGAAGTTTATTTAGTTGAACTTGATCTAGAGGGTAAAAAAGCGAAAGCTGTTATCCGTGAATTGCAGCAACATCCTGTTAAAGGAACTGTATTACACGTTGATTTTCTTGAATTGAGTGATACCAAACCTGTTAGGGTTAAATTGCCGGTTCGATTGACTGGTTCTTCTAGAGGTGTTATGGCCGGAGGTAGGTTAATGCAAACTTTTCGTCAATTGATATGCTTTGGTTTACCACAAGATTTACCAGACGCAATTACCTTAGACATAACTAAGTTAAAAATTGGGAAATCTATTCGTGTAAGCGCTATCGAAATTCCAGGGGTGAAGTTTTTAGATCCTGCAAATGCGGTTGTTGTTTCGGTTAAAATGGCTCGTGGAGCTGTTAAACCTGCTGATGACGACGATGATGAGGATGAAGATTAATATCCGTCAATATTTATAAACTTAATGGGCTGTTTTGAAAAAGACAGCCCTTTTTGTTTGCTATAAATAATTGGAAAAATCATGAATAGTAAATTATTCTCGAAAGTAAAGTGACTATCAAAAGAAAGAATTGAATTAGAGAAGAAATATTATTTTTTCTTCAATTCATCTTTAACAAACAATTCAATTGCAGCCGTCATAGATGGGGCATTTGGCATAGGAGCGTGAACATCTAATCGCAGATTGTTTTTCACAACTGCATTTGCTGTTGTTGGACCAAAAGCGGCAATTTTTGTGTTGTTTTGTTTGAAGTCGGGAAAGTTTTTGAATAGCGACTCTATTCCACCCGGACTAAAAAACACCAACATATCATAATAAACATCTTCTAAATCAGAAAGATCTGATGCCACAGTACGGTATAAAATAGCTTTAGAAAAATTGTAATTGTGTTCTTCTAGGGTGATTGGAATTTTATCCCTTAAAATGTCGGTGCATGGTAAAAGGAACTGTTCGCTTTTATGTTTCTTCATCACTTCTACCAAATCTTCAATTGTTTGCTTACCAAAAAATATTTTCCGTTTGCGATAGGTAACATATTTTTGAAGGTAGTAAGCAACTGCTTCTGAAATACAAAAGTATTTCATGGTATCCGGAACATCAAATCTCACTTCTTCACAAATTCTAAAGAAATGATCAATGGCAGTTTTAGAAGTTAAGATAATTGCAGAATGATCGGCAATATTTATTTTTTGTTGTCTGAATTCTTGAGCAACAATGCCTTCCACATGAATAAATGGACGAAAGTCTATCTTCAATTTATATTTTTCAGCCAAATCATAATATGGAGACTTGTCACCCTCAGGTTTGGGTTGAGAAACTAATATCGTTTTAATTGCCAACTTGAAGTAAAATTAAATCCAACTTATTTCACTAACGAAGCCTTCTGTCAAAGCGTAATAAATAACGAGAGACGGAAGTACTTCTAGGGTGCAAAAATACAAAATAATATAATACCATGAAATCCCTTTACTGAAAACTAAAAAAGTGTTCTTTACGATTCGTACAAATACTTTTAGCAGAAAGAGTGATATAAATATTAAGGCAAATAATGATGATTTTTCAGGATTCATTATCCATAGGAGTGCTAAAACTGAAAATAACATACCGTATACCAGGTTGCCAATAATTACATTGGTAATAGTGCCTTCAATTTTAAGGTATTCTCCACTCAGCCATCCAGAAATTATCATTCCAACAGTTTCAATAGTAAAAACGATTAAAGGTATTGTTGTTGCGCTTGCTAAAGATAAGTTCCAAGATAAATTCCAATATTGGCGACAAACCAAAAAAAGACATAGCCCTGCTCCAATAAAATAACTCAAATTCAAGGTAACTGAGCTCAAAGAATTTAACCGAAAATTTTCTTTTAATATTTGTTCTACGCCTTCTTGTTTGAAATAAACGCCAAAAACTGTTGGAATTGATTTGTTGTTGTAAAATCTCGCAAGTCCAATGAAAAAAAACGAAATGGCACAGATACCTGTAAGAAATATAACAAAAGAAGAATCTCGTGGCTCCAAATATTCGGGAACAAAGTAGGTGTTTCCTATGTTTAACAAGTAATTCAATTTTGAACTGCCAAAAAGATTAGAATACAAAGTTACAAAGCATTAATTTATAATTCCAGCTTGATTAAATATTAGTTAAATTTGCACAATAAAAATTTCGAAATGAGATCAGATTTATACGTTCACCCGGATTATTACAACATGGATGATTTATTATCCGAAGAGCACAAATTGGTTCGAGATGCTGCCCGCGCTTGGGTTAAGAAAGAAGTTTCTCCAATCATTGATGAGCATTATGAGAAAGCAACTTTCCCAAACCATATTTTGGGTGGACTCGGAGAAATAGGCGCTTTCGGGCCTTATATTCCAGAAGAGTATGGTGGACCTGGTCTTGATCAAATTTCTTATGGTTTGATAATGCAAGAATTGGAGCGATGTGATTCAGGTTTGCGTTCGACTGCTTCTGTTCAGTCTTCTCTCGTTATGTATCCTATTTGGAAATATGGGTCTGAGGAGCAAAAGATGAAATACTTACCCAAACTTTCAACTGGTGAAATGATGGGTTGTTTTGGATTGACCGAACCTGATTACGGTTCCAATCCAGGCGGAATGCTAACAAATTTCAAAGATGCGGGTGATCACGTCATTCTAAATGGTGCAAAAATGTGGATATCAAATGCTCCGTTTGCTGATATCGCTGTGGTGTGGGCAAAAGATGAAAGTGGAAGAATTCATGGAATAATTGTGGAAAGAGGAATGGAAGGATTTTCTACTCCTGAAATGCACGGTAAATTATCATTGCGCGCTTCATCAACAGGAGAATTGATATTTGTTGATGTTAAAGTCCCTAAGTCAAATATTCTTCCTGGAAGATCAGGTTTAGGAGCTCCATTGAGTTGTTTAGATTCTGCTCGTTTCGGGATTGCCTGGGGAGCTCTAGGTGCTGCTATGGATTGCTACGATCAGGCATTGCGTTACTCTAAAGAGCGCACGCAGTTTGGTGTTCCTATCGGATCATTTCAATTGATACAGAAAAAATTGGCTGAAATGATAACCGAAATTACCAAAGCACAATTACTGACTTTCCGTTTAGGTCAATTGCGAAATGAAGGAAGAGCAACTTCAGCTCAGATTTCTATGGCTAAAAGGAACAATGTGGAAATTGCCTTAGATATCGCCAGAGAAGCAAGACAAATCCATGGAGGAATGGGAATAACAAGCGAATATTCAATAATGCGCCACATGGCAAATTTGGAATCGGTTGTAACTTATGAAGGAACTCATGATATCCATTTATTGATAACAGGAATGGATGTCACAGGAATTGCTGCATTTACCCGTGAAATGCCTGATTTGAACTAGTTTTCTTGATTATTGAAGTCGGCTAGAATCTTATCAGCTAGGATATTACTGAGCTTGAAGTAACTCTCATCCGTCCAGCCTCCAACATGAGGAGATAGTATTACGTTATCTGAATTCAAAAGGAATCTCAAATCTTCTGGAATTTCATTTTCAAAAAATGATGCGAAGTCTGAAGGTTCATATTCCAAAACATCTAATCCTGCGGCAATTACTTTGCCTGATTTTAGAGCATTTGCCAGGGCTTTTGTTTGAACGATTTTTCCTCGTGAAAGATTGATTAGAATTATTGGCTTTTGGAATTTTTTAAAGAAATTTTCATTGGCCATAAACAAGGTTTCTGCATTCTGCGGAATATGAAAACTGATAATGTCGGCATTTTTATAAAGAGCACTCATTGCGCATTCCATTACAAAATGATCTCCAAATCCCTTTTTATGTTTGTCGTATGCCATCAGTTTCACATCAAAACCCCTTAGTTTTTTTGCGAATGCACTACCATTATTTCCATATCCAATAATGCCAACGGTTTTACCGTCCAATTCGACACCTCTGTTTCCCTCGCGATTCCAAATTCCCGACTTTACATCTCTATCTGCAGTATGCAAATGGTTCATTAATGATAATAGCATACCTAAGGCATGTTCACCAACGGCATTTCTGTTTCCTTCAGGTGAATTGTAGATGTTAATACCTCTTTTATTACAATAATCAACATCGATGTTCTCCAACCCTGATCCTGATCGCGCAATGAATTTTAGTTGAGGAGCAAATTGAAGCAATTCTTCATTCATGGTAAAGCGGGATCGAAGCACAATTCCTGAAGCATCAGATAAGGATGCTAATATCCTTTCTTTTGTGTATTCCCAAGCAAATTCACATCGCATTCCAGCGGCAGAGAGTCGCTCTGCTAAAATGGAATGGACGCTATCTAAAAATACTACTTTCAAAAGGTATAATCCTGTTTATTTTCTTTAAATTCTCAAATTTATTTTGAAAAATGCGATAAATTATATCTTATAGTCAATTAACGAACACCTCCTCCCGCTTCAAAAGGTTTCTCAGGAATCATAAAACTTAGCTTTCCATCAATATCCTCAGCCATCAAAATCATTCCTTGACTTTCGATTCCGCGAATTTTTCGAGGAGCCAAATTGAGTAAAACCTGTACGGTTTTCCCTACAACCTCTTCAGGTTGGTAGTGTTCAGCGATTCCGGAAACAATGGTGCGTTTATCTATTCCCGTATCAACAAGAAGTTTTAATAATTTATCTGCTTTTTCAACTTTCTCCGCGCTTAGAATAGTGCCAAGTCGAATGTCAATTTTTGTGAAATCGTCAAATGAAATTTCCATTTTTTGTGGTTCGAATTTTAAATTGGATTGATTTGATTTTTTAAGTTTTTCAACCTCAGCATGAACTAAATCATCTTCAATTTTTTGAAAAAGAATTTCCGGATTGTGAATAGCATGTCCTGAGGACAATAGATTAATTTTTCCAGCATCATTCCAATCTTTAGTTTTATAATTGAGTATTCCTTCAAGTTTTGTTGCAGTATTTGGCAAGAAAGGTTGTAAGACGATGCTTAAGTTTGCGGTAATTTGCAATGCGATGTTCATAATGGTGGCAACACGTTCTGGGTCCGTTTTTATAAGTTTCCATGGCTCCTGCTCTGCAAGGTATTTATTGCCTATCCGAGCCAATTGCATTGCTTCCGCTTGAGCATCTCGCAGTTTATACTGGTACATTAGCGAAGCAATTTTACCCGGAATTTGATGTATTGCTTCAATCACTTGATGATCAGCAGCTGTCAATTCCCCGCATTCAGGAATTATGCCTTCATAATACTTGTGCGTAAGAACTAATGCACGATTCACAAAGTTTCCAAGAATGTCTGCCAATTCACTATTGATTCGTGTTTGATATTCTTTCCAAGTAAATTCAGCGTCTTTGCTTTCTGGTGCAATTGCAGTGAGCACATATTTGAGTTCATCAATTTTATCGGGATATGTTGAAATGTATTCGTGTAACCAAACCGCCCAGTTTCTGGATGTAGAAAATTTATCTCCTTCTAGATTCAAAAATTCATATGCCGGAACATTATCTGGTAATATAAATCCTCCATGATCTTTAAGCAGTATAGGGAATATGATTGCATGAAAAACAATGTTGTCCTTGCCAATAAAATGAACCAACTTTCTGTCTCCAGTCCAGTAATCTTTCCAATCTTTGTTTTGGTCTAAAGCCCATTGCTTTGTAGCAGATATATAACCAATTGGCGCATCCAACCAAACATAAAGTACTTTACCTTCAGCATTTGGTAACGGAACTTTTACACCCCAATCTAAATCTCTTGTCATGGCCCTAGGATGCAAGCCTCCATCAATCCACGACATACATTGTCCTATAACTTGATTCCTCCATGCTTTTGGGTCATGTTGCTGAACACCATCAAGTCGACCTTCTTTTATCCAAGTTCTTAACCAATTTTCATGCAATTGCATTGGCAAGTACCAATGAGAGGTTGTTTTTAAGATAGGGGCCTTTCCACTGAGTGTAGAAACTGGATTTATCAAATCCTTAGGACTTAGATCCGAGCCACATTTTTCACATTGATCACCATAAGCGCCAGGGTTTTGGCATTTTGGACAAGTTCCAGAAATGTATCGATCTGCCAAAAACTGATGAAATGTTTCATCATAATATTGTTCGCTGGTTTCCTCGGTAAATTTACCTTTATCATGCAGCACCTTGAAAAATTCTTGAGAGGTTTCGTGGTGAATCGGGGCTGAAGTTCGATGAAAAATATCGAAGTTAATATGGAAATCATCAAAAGCTTTTTTTATCAAATCGTGATATTTATCTACGATTTCTTGTGGACTTATTCCTTCTTTTTTGGCACGTAAGGTAATGGCAGCGCCATGTTCGTCGCTACCGCAAATAAAAGCAACATCGTGATGATTCATTCGAAGAAAGCGGACAAAAATATCAGCTGGAAGATAGACTCCTGCTACATGGCCTAGGTGAATGGGTCCATTCGCGTAAGGTAAGGCTGCGGTAACTGTATATTTGGCTTTCGACATTTTTAAATAGAATTATTAATTATAAAAGATAGGTTTTCAACTTTGAGGGTATCATGCGATATTATCAATATTTTTTTCATTTGTTTTCTCATTGAATGTAATGCCATACCTTTCCAATTCCTCCAAAATCGGTTGGTAAATATGAGCTTGTAATGGCAACAAAACCCCTATATCTGAAATTTCACCTTTTAAAATTAATTTTGAAACAATTCCTATGGGTAATCCAACGGTCTTGGACATGGCTGTATGGGTTTGATCCTCTCCTAAACAAATCATTGAAGATTCTGTCTTATAGTTTTTTCCGTTTTTATTGTATTCAAATTCATGATACATCACCAACATATCTTTATCTCCAGGATTCAAAACCCACTTTCCTATGAGGATTTTTTCCAATAATTGAGCTGGTGAAGCATTTTCAATACCGATTGTTTTTTCATTTTCAAAAAGCCCTAACCATTGAAATCGATCAAATAAATGCTGTCGCGATTCCCCAAGAAAAGTTTTGAATTTATCCTCAACGGATAGATTTTCTCTGTAAGGTAAAAATGCATTGATGAAGTTACGGGGTGTAAGTTGGGCAGAATTTTCCATAGGCATCGAATTATCTGTCATACCTAATTCTACAAAGACGTTCCAAGCCGTGCAAAAATCCTTTCTTCGTAAAGTGCCTCGAAAAATTGTAGGGATATTATCAATGCCATAGGTACCCCTGTAGGACAAGGAATCCCGATTTGCGTAACCCTCAAAATCTCCATATCCTTCGATTTGTATGGGGAAGAGACGACCAAATAAGCGGTGGTATGGAATATACTTGTACTCGTTGTTCACAATGAACGTTGCCAAGCCGCCTTGACCCGCTAATACTACATTCCTAGGGTTCCAAGTGAACTTATAATTCCAGGGATTATCATCGCTTTCTGGCGCGATGAGTCCTCCACAAAAAGAACGAAACGCTTTTAATGTACCACCATCAGATTTGATTTTGTGAATAATTTGCATTGCACTCATGTGGTCAATTCCGGGATCCACACCAATTTCGTTCATAATAATTATCCCAGCATTTTTGGCCTCGTTATCTAAGTCCCTCATTTCAGCAGAAACATAAGAAGGAGTAATCAAATGTTTATTTGCAGCAATACAATCTTTTGCAACCTCAGGGTGATATTTTGCGGGCAACATGGATATAACCAGATCAACTTGCTCGATTGCTTTCAATCTTATTTGTTGATTTAGTGCATCGAATTGAAGCGCTTTTCCCCTGGAGTGATTTGCTATTTTTCGATTTACCAAGTCCATGTCTTGATCAACAACGTTAACCATCCAATCATTTTCCTCTGCAATACTCAGGAGATAACGAATTAATGATGATGCAGACATACCCGCACCCAGAATAAGGATACTTTTCATACAGAGAATCTTCTTTGCAAAAGTAATGGATTGCCTTGAATTCGAAACTTTGAATTGTCATATTAACTTAAAAAAGTAAAACGTCTTTTCAATAGCCATGTAGCTTTTGGTATTGCTTAGTCCGTTAAAAAAACTATTTTTGCGTTGGTAATTTTACGATTATGGGAAGAGCATTTGAATATCGAAGAGCTGCAAAAGAAAAGCGTTGGGATAAAATGTCTAAGTTATTTCCTAAGTTAGGAAAAGCAATAACTATGGCTGCAAAAGAGGGTGGAGAAGACCCCGCAACCAATGCGAAGTTAAGAACGGCCATTCAAAATGCGAAGGCCGAAAACATGCCAAAAGATAACATTGAAGCAGCGATAAAGCGCGCTGCTCAAAAAGATATCAGTGCATTTACTGAAGTAATATACGAAGGAAAAGGTCCGCATGGTGTTTTGGTAGTTGTGGAATGTGCTACAGATAACCCAACACGTACCGTGGCAAATGTCAAGTCATATTTTAATAAGGCAGGTGGAAGCGTTGTGCCTAATGGATCTTTAGAATTCATGTTCAACCGAAAATCTGTTTTTGAAATTAACAAATCAGGTGAACTAGATCCTGAAATGTTGGAGCTCGAGCTGATTGATGCAGGATGTGAATCTTTAGAAGTATCGGATGATAAAATTTTCGTGTTTGGAGATTATACGTCTTTTGGAACATTGGCAAAAGCGCTAGAGGACATGCAAATTGAAGTTCAGAAATCCAATTTACAGCGTATTCCTACCTCTCCGCTAGATTTGACAGAGGAACAAATGATAGAAGTTGAGAAAATGCTAGATAAAATTGAGGATGATGACGATATCCAACAAGTTTTTACCAATATTGCTTAATATCTCAACTCTAGAACAATAAACATTGCAAATTTGAGTTAAAAATCAGTATTCAAAATAAATGGGAATTAGAAACATAATAAAACAACTAGGCATCTGTTTTGTGGTCTTGGCTATTGTTGTTTCTTGCTCTACAGAAAAGGATACTTTTATTAATAGGACCTATCACGGTACAACAGCCCGTTACAATGGCTGGTTTAATGCCAACGAATTGATGCGAATGGCACTGAATACCTACAAAACTTCCTTAAAAGAAGACTACTATCAGCAATTACCAATTGACCCCTTACCTAATGAAGAACAAGTGGTTGGTCTTTACCCGGCGATTGACACTTCTATCGTAAAGTGCACAAAAGTAATTCAGAGGCATAGCATGCCAAGTGCTGATAATTCCAGTGAAAAACAAGAGGAATATAATTCATGGATCGATGAAAATTGGATTATGATTGGTATTGCCAATTATTACCGAAGGGATTACGATGCCGCCATGAAAAATTTCAAGTTTATCAAAAGATTTTTCGACAATGACCCTTCAGTTTTTGTAAGTGAATTGTGGATGGCAAAAACCAATATTGAATTGAATAATTTGACAGAGGCAGGGTTTAATTTGACTGTTCTAGATGATGCAATTCTCGAGCAAGAAGCCGCGAAGGAAGATAAAGACAGCCGTGATGGTGAAGAGGAAGAAATTGCAGAGCTACCTAAATCAATGAGGTTTGATTTTGAAAAAACCAAAGCAGAATTGGCGCTTCGTAAAGAAAATCCAAGTGATGCAGTGAAGTATTTAGAAGCGTCCTTGGAATTTGCTAAGAAACCTCGAGATAAATCTAGGGTTCATTTTATTATTGCCCAGCTTTATGAAGGATTAGGAGATCGAGAAACAGCTAAAACCCATTATACGGAAGTACTAAAATATGATGCACCATTTGAAATGCATTTCAATGCAAGACTGAAAA
Source organism: Flavobacteriales bacterium (assembly GCA_947475275.1). GTDB lineage: Bacteria > Bacteroidota > Bacteroidia > Flavobacteriales_D > Crocinitomicaceae > M0103. The sequence goes on from CANJNE010000012.1 coordinate 33,813, forward strand.
GAGCATTCATGGGTGGTGATGAGAAGGTCAAAAAGGAATTGTTGAAAATGCTCCGTGATGCAAAGAATGCGCAGTTCAAAGATCAAATCTATTTTGCTTTGGCAGACATTGAATTGCAACAAGCTAATAAACCAAAAGCTGTTGACTATCTTACACAATCAGCATTTTATTCTGTTGAAAATACCCGACAAAAGGGAATGTCCTATGAAAAACTTGGTGACCTTGCTTTTTCCGACCGCAATTATGTCAGTGCCCAAAAATATTATGACTCCTGTGCAACTGTAATCAATGACGAATATCCGAATGCTGAGGGAATTCGTACCAAGGCTGAGAAGCTTGCTGACTTAGTATTGGCTGTTGAAACCGCTGCCTATGAGGATAGCATTCAGCGCATTGCCGCATTGGGTGAAGAAGAGCGAATTGATTTTATAGAAAATGTAATCAAACAAACCAAGGAGGAAATTGAGCGTAAAAAAATCAAAGAAGCTGAAAGGTTGAGAGAGTTGCAGCAAAACCAAAATTTATTTGTTCAAAATGAAGCCACTGGAAATAAGTGGTATTTTTCAAATGCTAAGATGCGAAGCGATGGTTACGACGAATTTCGAAAGTTATGGGGTAGCCGTGAAAATGAGGACAATTGGCGCAGAAGCGACAAAGATCCTGTAATGAATAATACCATTGTAACTCCATCGGATACAGATACTACAAATCAGACAGATTTAACCAGCGAGCCAGAAGACACATTAACAGTTGAGCGTCTATTGGCAAATATCCCACTTACGGATTCTTTATTGGCTATATCTAATTTGAGACAAATGGAAGCACTTTATAATGCAGGGATTATTTATAAAGAGCAATTAAAAGAAAGCGATTTGGCTGTTCTACAGTTTAAAGGCGTTATGGAAGAAAAAATTTCAGGAGAATTTGAATTGTCATCAGCATTTCAACTGTATAAAGTTTATGAAACCTTAGATGCCAATCAATCTGATTTTTACAAGGATTTTATATTAATGGAGTATTCAACTTCTGATTATGCAAATTACTTAAGGGATCCTGATTTTTTTATCAAGAAAAAAGAGCGTGAAGCATTGGCTGAGCAAGAATATATTAATCAGTTAGATCGATATAATCGAGGTCTTTATTCTGTTGTAATCGCAAAAGCGAATAATGTAATTGATAATGAAAAGGATAATCAATTTAGATCAAAGTATATGCTTCTCAAAGCTATGGCTTTAGGGCAGACCAATTCAGATAAAAAAACATTATTACCTGTCCTTAATGCTGTCGTTTCCGAATATGAAGGAAGCGCGGAAGCAACGCGGGCGGCAGAAATGATTACAATCATTGAAAATGGATACTCTACAAACATTCCAATTGTAGAAAAGACTCCTTCACCTTTTACCTTCAATAAAAACGAGAAGCAATGGGTGATTGTTTTTCTAGATGATGCCATGGATGTTGAAGAAACCTTAGAGGACATGGAGTCCTTCAATGAATCTTTGTTTGATGATTTCAATTATGAGATGACTGAAAAGCAATACGACAACAAAAATTTTGTTTTAGTTCAAGAATTTCAAGATGTTTTTGAGGCTAAAGACTATGCAAGAGTTTTTAAATCTTCAAAAAAACAAAAATTGGATTTGACAAAAGTATCCCTATATATCATAACCAAAGAAAATCTTAAAATTTTGTATGAAATGCAAAATTTGGAAGAATATGAATTGTTTTACGAAGAAAATTATTGATAATTCCATAAAGAATATTGATTTTCAAAGCCATGAGTTCTTCTGAAAATAAAAAAAACCAGAAAGCCTTAATTCGCTTCTCAAGTGCAGGAATACAAATGGGTGTTATTATAGGGCTCTTCACATGGCTAGGGACTTATTTGGATGAAAAATACAATAATACTACTGCTTACTGGACAGTTGGACTTTCTTTACTAGGCGTTATTATTGGGCTCGTTATCGTTATTCGCGAAGTAATTAGAATGCAAAAATGACTTCAAAAAAGGGAATATTTGTCTTTCAGATGCTTACATCAATCCTTGGCATTATAATCATTTTTTTAGGTATTGGTTCATTTGAATTGTTCCTCTTTTCATTTCAAATGCAGATACTCTTGTGTGCAGTTCTCATTATTCAGTTCTCAGTTGGTATTTTTATTATGTTACCTGTTATCAATGTCAAAAATGAATATTTGGCCATTCGTTTTCTGGCCTTAACAGCACTTCAAATTTTTTCTTTTTTAGCTATTTGTCTTGTCTTTACATTTAGCGGAATGACCCATGGAAAGGAAATTATGCTTTATTATCTCGGCCTCTTTCTGGCATTAATGATTATTCAATCTTTTTTAATTGTAAGAGCAATTAGAAATTAGGATTACAAAGAATTTTCCTAAATTTTGTTCTCAAAATAAATGGAAAGCCAAAGTTTCTGAAATAAAGATTTATATTTTCTCAAATTCTCTTGCCACTCAAGAAAGTTTACCTAAATTTGCAAAAATTTTTCGGTTGACCGATATACTTTGTAGATAATGTGGATCATAAAGAATTTTAAAAATCTTGTAATAGCTCTAGTAGTTTCTTTTTTTGCACCGTTAACTTGGGCCAACGAAAGTGGTGATAAACATGGTGAGGAAGAAGCATTTGATGTGAACGAAATGATTATGCATCATATCAAAGATGCTCACGAATGGCATTTGTGGGGAGGAGAGCATGACGGAACTTCAATTTACTTGCCAGTCATTTTATACCATAACGGATTTAGAGCTTTTTCATCGAGTCATTTATACCATGGCGAAGTAAGGTCCGCATTTGACCAAAAAACATTAAAGCCTGTAAATTACGTTGCTGGTGTTGGTCCTGCGCAAGGATATGCCATTTTTCATGAGAAAATCTATTACATCGGATCAGGCGGTCTTATTATTGAAGATGGTCATGTAACCGAAAATATTAAGCCACTTGACTTGTCACTTACAAAAAATGTGGTTTTCATGTTTTTGTCGGTAATCCTACTATTGATTATTTTGTTCTCTGCTGCCAAGGTTTACAAAAAGAACGGTGCTGTTGCTCCCAAAGGAATTGCAAAGTTCATTGAGCCTTTGGTTTTATTTGTGAGAGATGACATCGCTAAGGATAATATTGATGAACACAAATATCAAAAATATGTACCATACCTTTTAACGATATTTTTCTTTATATTGATTGCTAATTTATTGGGCTCAGTTCCACTCATTGGCTCCAATTTAACAGGAAATATTAGTGTTACTTTTTTCCTGGCGACTTGTACATTGTTGGTTACATTGTTCTCGTCAAATAAAAACTACTGGAAACATATATTCGCAACCCCTGGTGTTCCAGTAGCTTTGTTGCCAA
>CANJNE010000013.1 GCA_947475275.1 Flavobacteriales bacterium
ATGCCTGGTCAACAGGTGGTACAGGATCAAGTGTTACAGTTTCTCCAACAACCACAACACCATATACGGTAACTTATACGGCAAATGGTTGTACTTCGACAGCTTCAACATCAACAGTTACAGTAAATCCATTGCCAACCTTAACAAGTACGAACCAAACAATTTGTGCAGGCTCACCAGCGACCTTGGTTGCAACTGCTAGTCCAGCTGGCGGAACTTATACCTGGTCAACAGGTGGCACAGGATCAAGTGTTTCGGTTGCACCAACAACCACAACACCATATACGGTAACTTATACTGCGAATGGTTGTATTTCAGCAGTTTCAACCTCAACAGTTACAGTAAATCCATTGCCAACGTTAACAAGCACGAACCAAACAATTTGTGCAGGCTCACCAGCGACCTTGGTTGCAACTGCTAGTCCAGCTGGCGGAACTTATACCTGGTCAACAGGTGGCACAGGATCAAGTGTTACAGTTTCTCCAACAACCACAACACCATATACGGTAACTTACACGGCAAATGGTTGTACTTCGACAGCTTCAACATCAACAGTTACAGTAAATCCATTGCCAACAGTTGATGCGGGACCAGATACAATCGTATGTGAAAGTAATCTTCCTGTTATTTTAACTGCATCATCAAGTACGCTAGGTGTCTCATATCTATGGAGCACAAATGAGACGGCTTCTCAGATTAGTGCGAGCTCTTCAGGACCATATACGGTTGAAGTCACATTAAATGGTTGTTCAACTACCGATACTATTGTTGTAACTGTTGATCCTTGTTCTGGTGTTTTTGAAGACAATTGGAATATCGCATTGTATCCGAATCCAACTTCAGACTTATTCAATATTGAATCTGAAATTGAAATGGATGCAGTTATTTCAATCCATAGTTCAGACGGCAAAATACTTATGACAGATACATTTAATGGTAATGAAAAGGTTGTCGATTTATCTTCTATTGCATCAGGCACCTATTTGTTGAAGATAGTTCAGGATGCTCAAGTTTTTGTATATAGAATTGTAAAAAAACCTTAATTAGAAGCAGTTATAATTGCTGCTAGTTATTATTTAAGTAAAAAACCGTGGGATTTTTCTCACGGTTTTTTCATGGATTATTATTATCGATTTTATTTTAATCTTGGATTAGGACTTCGTTCATTAACTGTTCTATGTTTCTATGTATAGTTTGTCGGATATCGAATTAAAGTGAAGATAAATAGTTTAAAATGACTTATAATTCCCTGTCATAAATGAAATAAAGATTAACCGCAATTTCGTTTATCTTGAATATCATAACTATTGGTAGTTTATTAGTGAAATCTAAATCAAGGATCATTAATTAACTTTAAAATTATTTTAGTTCTAAAGCTTGATGATTTTAATTAAAGATTTATAATTCTTTACTACACAAAAAAAGGGGAGCGAACTCCCCTTAATTTTATGATTTCTGATCGAAATTTTAGAATCTCCATCCCAAACGAATGGCAGCTGTTGCGCTGTTACCCATTGAAGAACTTTTACCTGACGATAAGATATCTAGGTTTGTTGTTGAGTTTCCAGAAGTAACACTTACTGTTCCACCTTTATCATTTTCAGATGTATACATCAATCCTAATTCAGCACCAATGAAAACATTTTGAGCAAAATAATAATCGAAACCTGCACTTAACCCAAATCCAATACCAGAACTTTTTGTGTCTATTTCTGCATCAACTCCTTTAACATAATCTGTTCCATCAGAATCAGCCCATTTCTCGTTGTAAGAACCCATTCCGTACATTAAGTCTAAAGCAACATAAGGTGATAATTTTTCCAATTGTGAAAAATGGTAAGAACCGCCTATAGAAACCCATGTCATGGATTCTTTAATCGTTATTGTTCCTAATGAATCTGCCGTTGGTTCGAAATTAGCATCTAACCCATAAACATTCTCTACCATTTTCGACGAGTTGTAAGAAAGTCCTAATCGTCCTGCAATATTGTCTGTTGCAAAATAACGTAATTTAATTGTTGGAGCACTGAACGTATTTTCTGTTGCGTTCAAACTCAAGCCACCCTCAAGGGAAAATGGATTACTGCCCTCAGGTCTTTGAGCTAATGTTGTTCCTGACAACGCAATTGCTCCTACTAAAATTGCTAACTTTTTCATAAATTTTAAATTTATTGTGTTTGGGCTAATTTACGGTAAGCAACAATTGAAGGTTTCATAAAAAGATTAACTTTTTACTGTTAATTTAATTATTTGCTTTTAATTATTTGAAAATCAGAATTTTAAATATTTTTATGAAAATATTTATTCAACGAATCATTTCTTCCAAGTGGAAAGATTACTCGATAAAGTGAGCATATTATTGAATCCCGCACGCGAAAAGATGGAGAAACCATAATCTAAACGAATTTTTTTAAAGCGCAATCCCAAACCAAATGTGAAACCAGAGAGTCCAGGACGATCTTCAAGTTTCATTTCTTGTCGACGATGGTAATCAAAACCAAGTCGTAAATGAACAGACTTTGAAGCCAAAATCTCCGCTTGATATGAAAAATGACGGGCTAACTTCTCCCCGAAACCAGCATAATTAACGGGAATCGTATCTCCTGTAAGCACATCCAATGTAGGTTTTAAGTTTGGATCACGGTAAGTAATATCCCAAGAGTTTAAATGGTGAGCTAATATTGAAAATCGGAAAGGCGCATGTGCCAATTTGTATGAAGCTGCCAGTTGAAATTCTGCTGGTAGCGGATCTCTTGTTTTTCCAACATAGTTTTTAAGTTGAACGCCCGCATTCTTAACCAAAGCTGTTACCAAAAGTTTTTCATCTTTTGATGTAAATGTCCCGGCTAAATCAATGGACATACCAAATGCGTTATAGATTTCAAGTTGGGAATACAACAAATTAAAATTTCCACCAACTGATATTCTTGGATTGAGTTGAACGCCATATCCAGTACCAATTATGCATTCAAAAGGTTTGAAATTTCCAATGTTTTGTCCAGTGGCATCCGTCATGGAAAAATTTCCATAATTCACATAGCGAATAGATCCGGCTAAAAATCCTTTAGATAAATTTCTACCAAATGCTACCTGACCATAATTTATTCCGCCTGAAAGCAATGCTTGATTCAAACTAAGGAAATTACTCATACTTGTATTGTACAAGGATGGGTTTGCAACACCAAGATTGATATCGTCATCTTTTACAGAAATAAAATCATTGGCCAGACCTGCAGCTCTAGCGTTGTAGGTTAAATCCAATAATGCAAAAGCATGTGTTCCGCCAGTTTGAGCGAATAATCCTAAAGGAAGGAATGCTAAAAAAAGGAGTTTTATTTTCATCTCAGTTAACCGAACGCAAAATAACTCTAAAAATTTTATTTAAGCTCTTTTTCCCAATTCAATAACCTCCAGATTTTCAATTTTATCTTTGTCAATTGAGAATCGAAGTAAAGTTTTTACTTTATGGAAGCCCTTAACGCCACAAGCTCCAGGATTCATCCATAACATTTTGTATCTCGAGTCAAATTGCACCAAAAGAATGTGGGAATGCCCACAAATAAATAATTTGGGTGCTTTATGTTCTAATGCTTCAAATGCCGGTTTGGAATATTTACTTGGTTTTCCTCCAATATGGGTTATAAGAACTTCCACATCTTCACACCAAAATCGATTGAACTCAGGAAATTCTAATCGGATTTTGTGATCATCAATATTACCGTAAACAGCACGTAATGGTTTGAACTTTCTCAATTCATCAATTACCTCAATCGTACCAATATCTCCCGCATGCCAAATTTCGTCAACGTCTTTGAAATGTTTAAAGATCTTTGGGTCCAAATCCCCGTGCGTATCTGATAGCAGACCGATTTTTTTCATCCCCTAAATTATCAATATTTACATTTCCATAGTGTATTTGGTCTTGTTTTACCATTGATAACTTTCTTACATTTGTATAAGATGGAAAATAATCATCTTCAAAATTGGATTAATAAACGTAAGGAAAGGAGAAATTCCTTGACTGCTGATTCATTAGTTGATCGACTAAGAAATGGTGACCGAGAGGCTTTGGCTACTGCAATTACCTTGATAGAAAGTACCCGTAGTGAAGATCTTAAATTAGCAAACGCAATTATTGACGCATGTCTAGAGGTTAAAAATGATTCAATTAGAATAGGAATAACCGGTGTACCAGGAGTTGGAAAAAGTACTTTTATAGAAGCATTTGGGAAGTTTTTAGCTGAAAAACAATTAAAAATTGCGGTTTTAGCTATAGATCCTACGAGTCAAGCAACTGGAGGAAGTATTTTGGGTGATAAAACAAGAATGCAAGAATTGTCACAATTGAAGAATGTCTTTATTCGTCCTTCAGCTGCAGGACAAACTTTAGGTGGAGTAGCTAGAAAAACCAGAGAGACCATACATCTGTGCGAAGCAGCTGGTTATGATATTATTATCATTGAAACAGTTGGTGTTGGACAATCTGAAATCATGGTGCATTCTATGGTTGATTTCTTTATGCTTTTGATGTTATCAGGAGCAGGTGATGAATTGCAGGGAATTAAGCGAGGTATTATGGAAATGGCTGATGCTTTGGTAATTACCAAATCGGATGGTGATAATTCTAAAAACGCTTTGTCCGCAGCTAAAGAATACGCAGGTGCATTACATCTATTTCCACCAAAACCAAGCGGATGGACAACACCATGTTTTACATGCAGCGCGATTGAAAATAAAAATATCGATAAAGCATGGGAGCATATTGAAAAATACATTTCAAAAACCCATCAAAACGGATGGTTTTCGGCGAATCGCTCCAAACAAGATCAATTTTGGTTGCAAGAAAGCTTAAAGGAAATGATTCTAGCTGATTTTTTTCAGAGCGATGCCTGGAAAAATGAATATAATTTAATGGAAAATAAAGTTACGAATGGAGAGATTTCTGCCTTTACTGCAGCTGAATTGCTCTACACGACTTACAAAAAATCAAGAAAGTGATACAAGAATTTAAAATCGAAGGCGAATACATCGAGCTTATTCAGTTACTCAAGGCTACTGGGTTGGCACAAACAGGTGGCCACGCTAAATGGATGGTAGATGAAGGAGAAATTATCCTAAACAATGAAGTAGAAATCAGAAAAAGAGCAAAATTGAGAAGCGGAGATGTTGTTAGGTTTGATACGTTTACAATCAATCTAATTTAACTAAAACAGCTCCTGCAATTCTTTTTTGAGAAGTTCTACAGTAATTTCAGATGGCAATTGACCTATCTCCGCTACCAATTCAAAAACCTTTGCAGACAATTCCATACCCGTAGAGGTCGCTTGCATTTGGTTGCCGGCAATATTGATGATTTTAATGGTTTCCTCCTTCGAATTTTTAACCATTTGCCATGCTTGAGGGGAAATGAAAAGTTGCTGAGCCACATTGTGATCGTATTCTTCTCTTATTGATTTTAAAAATTCAGCTTGCAATGCTTTTGCTGGCATTCCTGGATTGTGAAGGCGCATTACCAAACTGTTCGGGTGTATGCGCTCCATCAATAATACGGCACGCTGATAAGCTTCAACTCTGTTAGGTAGGAAATATTCTTGTCTTTGCTTACGAAGATCTATCTGCATATTCAACAATTCCTTTGATGTTTCTCTGCGTAAAAAGAAAATGGCAGTTAATAAAACTCCTCCAGCTGGAAGAATGATAAGGGCAATTTGCAACAAAGCATCCATAACTTAAATTTTTGACAAAGATAGAATTACCTTTTTGAAAAAAGTTACGGTTTCATAACCAATTTGGTTTCGTTTAAACAATAAGTCGTAATTTCAAGCTTCAAATTTGATTATGAGTGCTACTTTGATTATTACAGTGCTTCTTGCCTATTTCGCATTTCTTTTTGTTATTTCCTACTTAACATCGAAGAATGCAGATTCTCAAACATTTTTTACCGGGAATAAGCAAAGTCCGTGGTATTTGGTTGCTTTTGGTATGATTGGTACCTCCTTATCGGGAGTGACATTTGTTTCTGTACCAGGTTCGGTGGGTGCAAATGGGTGGACTTATTATCAATTGGTGATTGGGTTTTTCTTAGGTTATTTTGTCGTAGCATATGTTCTATTGCCTTTATATTATAAATACAACCTAACATCGATTTATACTTATTTATCTCATCGCCTAGGATTTAGCGCATACCAGTGGGGTGCGGGTTATTTTATTTTGTCTAGAACTCTTGGTGCTACTGTACGTTTGTATTTGGTCATCAATGTGATGCAAACATTTGTTTTTGAGGAAATAGGTATACCATTTTGGCTAACAACTTTAGTAATCATGTTGATGATAATTGCATACACTTTAAAAGGTGGGGTAAAAACAATTGTATGGACAGATACCCTTCAAACGACATTTATGTTATTGGCTCTTGTTGTGTGCATTCTTGCCATACAAGATGCATTGAATTGGGACTGGACAACAATTTGGAATAAAATGAATGCCGAAGGAATGACTAAACTCTGGGAAACTGATCCCAATAAAAAAAGTTATTTCCTAAAACACGTTCTTGGAGGTGCATTTATGACAATTGCCATGACAGGTCTGGATCAGGAAATGATGCAAAAAAATATTAGCGTTAAAACACTCAAAGATGCACAGAAAAATATGGTGTCATTTAGTTTTGTATTGCTCTTGGTGAATGCTTTATTTATGTTTTTAGGAGGGCTTCTTTATTTGTACGCCAATCAAAATGGTTGGAAATTCGCTCCTGACGACATGTTTCCGTCAATCGTTCAATTGTACCTTTCTAATGGCATATTTTTAATATTTATTATTGGATTGATTTCAGCATTGTTCCCTTCAGTTGATGGTGCTATTACGGCATTAACTTCTTCTTTCTGTATTGATATTCTTGGATTTGATCGAAGAGCAAATTTTTCTGAGAAGGATAAAACAAAACTTCGGAAGCAGATCCATTTAGGTTTTGCTTTGATCTTCATCATTTTAGTTTTCATTTTTAAAGCTGTCGATAGTAAAACAATAGTTGATTTGATTTTCTTAATTGCTGGCTACACATACGGACCATTACTTGGATTATTTGCTTTCGGAATTTTAACCAAACGTATTTTGAAAAAGAATATCGTACCGGTTGTTTGTATTTTATCCCCAATTTTGTGCTATTTACTTGATTATTTTTCGGAAAGTATGTTCGGCTCCTATAAGATAGGTTATGAAATGTTAATCATCAATGGCCTTATTACCTTCGTTCTATTACATATTTTCAGCGACAGAAAAGAATTTGCATATGAAAATTAAACTTGACGACAACGGATTAATACTGCGTTTCGCACCTTTAACGCTTACGCGACCTATTGGAGATTTGCGTTTTGGAATATTTACGAATCAAGAACGATGGAAGTTTTATTTGCCTGAAGCTGAAATATATTTTGAAACGGCAAAATACCTTCAAACTAAATTTCCAGATTGCTTGGACGCTGATTTGATCGTGAATGCTTGTATTATTCCTGATGAAGAAATTATAGCTGCAACAATAAACTTAGAAGATGATGAAGTTTTAGTTTATGAAGATATTTGGCTTGCAAAAAAGGGTAGTGCTCTAAAGAAAGTAATTTTCAAAGGTGAAAAACCATTGATACTTGAGAATCGCTGGGATATCTTTGAAAAAAATCACTTGGCAATACAAAACGATTTTAGCGGAATTAGTCAGGTAAAGCAATCTCAACAACTTTCAGAAACAAATATTTTAATTGGTAGTCCAGATTTTCTTTTTATTGAAGAAGGAGCTAAAATTGAAGGTGCCATTTTGAATACGACCCAAGGTCCTATTTATATCGGTAAAGGTGCTGAAATTATGGAAGGAAGCATGGTTCGCGGTCCTTTAGCATTATGTGAAGAAGCAACGCTGAAAATGGGTGCAAAAGTATATGGCGCTACTACTATTGGTCCGCATTGCAAAGTTGGAGGAGAAATTTCTAATGTTGTATTTCAAGCATTTTCGAATAAAGGTCATGACGGTTTTTTAGGGAACAGTTTAATTGGTGAATGGTGCAATTTAGGCGCTGATACAAACACTTCCAATTTGAAGAACAATTACAGTATGGTGTCAACCTATTCCTATGAAACACAAAATGAACAAAAAACGAATGTTCAATTTATGGGTTTAACCATGGGTGATCATTCTAAATGTGGCATCAATACGATGTTCAATACAGCCTCAGTTGTTGGCGTATTTTCAAATATTTTTGGTTCAGGATTTCCTAAGAAATTCGTTTCTTCATTTCAATGGGGAGGTGCTGAGGAAATGGAGGTTTTTCAGTTTGAAAAAGCATTGATTGCTGCAAATAACATGATGGAAAGAAGAGACTTAAAATTGTCAGATCCTGAAATACAAATCCTACGTCATATTTATGACCAGAATTAAGACAAAATTTCCGAAGTGTTTCTGATGGTATAAAGTTTGGCAATTTGGGTAAGCCTGAATAAAATAACTGTTTTAATGATTTAACTTGTTTATGTCGTTTAAAAATTGACAGTTTGTCATATTATTTCTAGGCATATAAATTTTTAGAATCTACACATGAAAAATAAATTTGGTTTAGACATTTTGAGTTTAACGCAAGCAATAGAAAATGATTCAGAGTTCATTCCTCTTATAACAGCAGAGGAAGAGGAAAACATGAATAAGGAGATTTATCCAGATGAACTCCCAATTCTGCCTTTGCGCAACAATGTACTTTTTCCTGGTGTAGTTATACCAATTACAGTTGGTAGGGATAAGAGTATTAAACTCGTTCAAGAAGCCAACAAAAGAAATAAAATCATTGGGGTTGTTTCTCAGAAAAATCAAGATGAAGAATCACCGGAATTTAAAGATTTACATAAGGTTGGAACTGTAGCTCAAATCATACGCTTATTAAAAATGCCAGATGGAAGTTCCACAATTATCATTCAAGGAAAAAGAAGGTTTGAAATTGATGAGCCCACCCAGACAGAACCTTACATGAAGGCGAAGGTGAAGATGCTTCATGAAAAAGTTTTTGATAAAGACAGTAAGGAACTTCAAGTAATGTTCCAAACGATAAAAGATCTTGCATTACAGATAATCAAGGACAGTCCGAACATTCCCACAGAAGCATCATTTGCTATTGGTAATATAGAAAGCCCGACTTTTTTAGTGAATTTTATTTCATCCAACATGAATGCTGATGTTTCTACAAAACAAGAAATGTTGGAGGAATTGGACATGACCAAACGTGTCAATAAAGTATTGGAACATTTAACAGTAGAGATGCAAATGCTCGAAATGCGAAATGAAATTCAGATGAAGGTTCGCAGGGATATGGAAAAGCAGCAAAGAGAATATTTCTTGCATCAACAAATGCGCACAATTCAAGATGAGTTAGGTGACAATCCGCAAGAGTCAGATGTCAGAGAATTGCAGGAACGTGCTCAAAAAAAGAAATGGCTTGAACCTGTGTCCAAACTTTTTTACAAAGAGCTTGATAAATTGCAAAGAATGAATCCGCAAGGTGCCGAATATACGGTACAGATGAATTATCTTGATTTATTGTTGGATTTACCCTGGAATGAATTTTCAAAAGATAATTTGGATTTAAAGCGTGCCAAGAAAATTTTAGAACGTGACCATTACGGTTTGGAAAAAGTGAAGGAACGTATTTTGGAATATTTGGCAGTTTTAAAACTAAAAGGAAATATGAAATCGCCAATATTATGTTTTTATGGTCCTCCTGGTGTAGGTAAAACTTCTTTGGGTAAATCTATCGCTGAGGCACTTGGCAGAAAATATATTCGCATGTCTTTAGGGGGTGTTCATGATGAATCTGAAATACGTGGTCACAGGAAAACTTACATCGGCGCAATGCCTGGAAGAATCATTCAAAGCATAAAAAAATCTGGTATTGCCAATCCTGTATTTGTCCTAGACGAAATCGATAAATTAGGTAGAAGTAATCACGGGGATCCTTCATCAGCTTTATTAGAAGTGCTCGATCCTGAACAAAATGCGACTTTTTACGATAATTATGTTGAGACAGAGTTTGATCTTTCTAAAGTCATGTTTGTTGCTACAGCGAACAGTTTATCTACCATTCAAGGTCCACTTAGAGATAGAATGGAAATAATTGAGGTTAATGGGTATACGCTTGAGGAAAAAATTGAAATAGCTAAGCGTCACCTTTTGCCAAAACAAATTGGGGAACATGGAATTGGTAAAAATGATATTTCAGTTGATAAAAAAGTACTTGAAAAGTTGATTGAAGAATATACCAATGAGTCTGGAGTTCGTGGTTTGGATAAAATGATTGCTAAACTTGTTCGAAATAGAGCGAGAGAAATCGCAATGGCCGAAAAATTTCAATCCAAAATATCACCAGAGGATTTATTTAAGTATTTAGGTGCGGGTCGTTCAAGAACCAAGAACATTTCAAATGAAGTAGCCGGAGTTGTTACAGGTCTTGCTTGGACTGCAGTAGGGGGAGAAATATTATTTATCGAGTCTTCAATAACTAAAGGTAAAGGCAAATTAACTTTGACCGGAAACCTTGGTGATGTAATGAAAGAATCTGCGCTTATTGCACTTGAGTTTCTTAAATCCCATTCTCATTTGCTCAATTTAGATCAAAATGTTTTTGATGAACACAATGTTCATATACATGTGCCCGAAGGTGCAACACCAAAGGATGGTCCAAGTGCGGGAATAACAATGTTAACTGCATTAGCATCTTTATTCACCCAACAACGCGTTAAAAAGAATTTAGCGATGACTGGTGAAATTACCTTGCGTGGAGATGTACTTCCCGTTGGAGGAATAAAAGAAAAAATTCTAGCTGCGAAAAGGGCAGGGATTAATGAAATCATTCTCTGTGCAAAAAATAGAAAAGATATTGATGAAATCAATCCTGAATACTTAAAAGGATTGACTTTTCATTTTGTAGAGAAAATGACAGAAGTTTTAAACTTGAGTTTGACCGATAAAAAAGTAAAAAATCCAGTTTTAATTTCTCAAAATAATAATTTGTAACACGTTCTTTTTGCACTTGTTTTTCTGTAGAGCTCACCGTCCAGTTGGTCAGTAAGATTTTCGACGAGCATCATTCCGAGACTATCCTCTTTGATTTTTGATTCTGTTTGAAATCCATTTCCATCATCTTTATACAGGAGTTCGTATTTAAAATTTAGCCCAGAATTCAATTGAACATAAATTTTACCATTTTTTCTGTTTTTAAAGCCATGCTTTATTGAGTTGGTAACGAGTTCATTTATTAGCAAACCTAATGGTATCGCTTTGTCTAAAGAAAACTTTATTTCATCGGTTTTTAAAAATAACGCTATTTCTTGTCCCGGAGCCTTAAATGAATTTATTATGTCATTAGTTAAATTTTCTAGATATGATTTAAAATCGATTGTTTTAAAATCTGGAGATTGAAGAAGGAGGTCGTGGACAGATGCCATAGATTTTATGCGTTGTTGGCTTTCCGAAAATATAGATTTTAAACTTTCATCACCAATTCGGTTCGAATGTAGGTTCAGCATGCTTGAAATAACCTGCATATTATTTTTTACACGGTGATGCAGCTCCTTTAAAAGTATATCTTTTTCTTCAATTGTTTTAATTACTTTCTCATGGCATCGTTTAACTTCTGTTATATCTATGCATACACCATTAATTTGAATTAATTTATCATCATTAGTAAAAATGTTTTCCGTGGTTTTTTGAATCCATTTTACTCTTCCAGATGGCAAAACATGTTCTGTTTCATCGGTTGCTTCTTTATATTTTTTATTAGTATTAATTATTTGCCAATTACAAGTGTCTTCATTTAAAATATTGTTTTTTGGGATTTCAATTTTATGAATACTTGCATCGGGTTGATTGACTTCATAAATGTTAAACATTTCTTTAGACCAAGTTAATTCTGAGGTTAAAAGATTATAACTCCATAAACCAATTTTAAACAATTCATTAACAGGTTTAATTTCCTCGCTTTGATTCTGGTTAACAATATTAACAATTGATGCCTTTAATATATCCTTAGAAGTGGCAAAAAAGCATTTTTTTTTCTCATCGTAGATCACTTTCCATTCAATATGAAGGACCTCTCCATTCGACTTTAAATAGCGGTTTTTGAAAGTATGGGGTTTATGCTTTTCAATAGTTAGGAATTTTAATTCCTCTGCGGTTTTTTGGATATCATCTGGATGAATAAATTGAGTATAGTAGTGAGAAATAATGAAGATTTTAGGATAACCTAATTGTTTACAAAAATTAGTACTAACATATTGAATTTTTCCGTCCAAACCTGTAATACAAATTAAATCTTTTAAGGAGTTACTTAAAGAATTCTCTAAGTTATTTACAGTAGGTGATTTTCCAGTAATTTCGTTATCTTCTGGAATAACGTAATTACTAAATATGCTTTTAAGCAAATTTACAGTAGGTTTCATTATTAAAAGGTAGTGTTAAGGTAAAGCGCCTGAACGCTTGAGCAAATTATGATATTTCTGTTTACAAATACTAAATTTTAAACAAAAACACCTTTTGTGTTCATTATTTTTTTCAATAATTTAAGGTGTTATTTCTCAATCCCACAGTAAATTAGATGTTTCAAGAATTGGAACTCCTTGATTAATAAGCTCTTCTTGAAGTGCATTGATTTTTAACAAGAGTGGTGAAAGTTGCTCGCGGAATGTATTGTATTCCTCCTTCACGATTTCAAGAATTCTTTCTTGAGTAGAGGTCACCTTGTATGTATTGTCATAAAGGGAATATTCAAGAAGCCCAAAACGTTGAGAAAAACCGGGGTAGGTTTCAAATTCTTTTGATGTTTTTAGGGCATCACCATTCATTAATATCCCGCAAGAGTCTATGCTTATGTTAATTTCTCTTGCCAACGTCAGATTTCCAAAATTGGTATTTGGATATTCTTTTAAAGCATAAATGATGGTATTAATTCTTGTTTTTGCAGCATCCAATATAAATGATGCATTATTAAGTAATTTTCCTGTTGCGGCAACTTCAGCTTTAAATATTTTCACATCCTCTGAAATGGCAATTGTATATTCTTTTTCATAAAGTGGTTTTACATTAAAACTTACTTCTTCGGCAAGGGTGTCTATTTTTCCATTATTAACCAATACAACATTTAAGTAGTAGACTCCTGCTGACACAAGAAAACCATTGTTTCGATCTGATGTTGAACCAATATTTACAGGGTTTGAAGAGGTGCTTCTTAGGTTCCATGTAACACGTTGAATTCCTTTTTGAGGACTTGTAACCAATCTTCGGATCTCGTTATTTTGACTATCTGAAATTATCAGAATCAATTGCGCATTAGCCTCATTCTTCTCTGCGCGCAGTTCATCCATTGTAGGGTATAAAACATCGGATTTGCTTTTTTCCAATTCTTTCTCTTTTTCAATACGAGTGCTCTTAAGTGTTTTATCTTGGTCCTTGATGTAAATCGTAAAGGTTGCTCCAAAAGATGGATTAGATGCTGACCACAAATTGGCACCTTGAAATCCAGTACCTTCTAAACCAAGTGGGTCTGCCTGAACATATAGCAAGGCGTCTTTGATAGGAAATACATGACCTTTCTTTTCTAAGCTAGTTGCATTTAACATTCTTAAAGGGCTGTAGTTGTCAAGAACATAAAATCCTCTCCCAAATGTTGCTGCTACCAAATCGTTTTCTCTCTTCTGTATGTCTAAGTCATAAACAGCTATGGTCGGTAAACCGCTAATTTTCACCCAATTTTTTCCGCCATTGTTAGAGAAATATGCCCCGAATTCGGTGCCTACAAAAAGTAAGTTGGGGTCTAGATGATCTTGTTTTATGCAATAAACGGAACCCCTTTCAGGTAAATCGGATGCAATACTTACCCATGTTTTACCTTTGTCAGCACTTTTTAAAAGGTATGGTTTAAAGTCTCCTGAGCGGTGGTTATTAAAAACTGCATAGACGGTATTCTCATCGTGAATAGAAGCAGTAATCATATTAACTCTCGTGAACTCTGGAATACCCGTGAAAGAACTAATTTTTGTCCAATTTTTACCATCATTCTCAGAAACCTGAATCAATCCATCATCTGAACCAATGTATAAAAGGCCTTTTTTCTTTGGTGATTCGTCCAAAGCAACAATATTTCCATAAATGGTTGTTGATGCATTTTTCATAACGGCGTCTATCGACCAAACTTGCCCCATCACTTCGAGTTTGTTTCTATCTATTTGACTGGTTAAATCCGGCGAAATAGTTTGCCAATCATCACCTTGATTTGTTGACTTGAACAATTTGTTAGCAGCGAAATATAAAGTTTTATTATCGTGACTTGAAACGATGAGAGGCGCATCCCAATTCCATCTGTAAGCATCTTCACCTTTTCCAGGTTGTGGTTGAATAAAGAATTTTTCTCCTGTATTTTTATTGTAGCGAATAAGCCATCCATATTGTGCTTGGGCATAAGCAATGTCGGGGTCTAGCGGATCGGTAGCAGATTCAAATCCATCTCCTCCATTGGTGATATACCAATCTGTATTAAGTATACCGGCAACATTATTAGTTGCTGATGGTCCACCCATCGAATTGTTGTCTTGAGTGCCACCATATATATTGTAAAAAGGCAAGGCATTATCAGTAACAACTTTGTAGAATTGTGTAATAGATAAATTTGAATAGTAATACCATTGCTTGGCTGAATTATAGGTTTCATAAATTCCTCCATCACAACCCGCAATCCAATGTTCTGTATTTTCTGGATCAATCCAAATTGCATGATTATCTACATGTTTTTGGGATTCGCCTGTTGCTTTGAAGGTTACCCCTCCATCTTCAGTGTGATGCATATAGGTATCCATTGCAAAAACTTTATCCTTATCCTTCGGATCACAAATAATTTCTTGATAATAATTCCCACTGGTATTAAATCCAGACATTTTATTCCAAGATTCTCCTTTATTGGTTGATCGAAAGAAACCACCTTTTTCATACTTACCTTCAATGATTGCATAAACAATATTTGGGTCTACAGGAGATACAGCAATTCCAATTCTACCCATTTCTCCTTTTGGTAATCCGTTGGTGATTTCTCTCCAAGTGGTTCCACCATCCTCCGATTTATATAAGGTAGACTCTGGCCCACCTCCAATATAAGTCCATTCATGTCTTCTTCGTTGATGCGCTGACGCATATAAAATTTGTGGATTTGTCGGATCAATAGCAATTTCAGAAATACCCGTCTCATCTGAAATAAATAATGTTCGGGTCCACGTTTTTCCTCCATCAGTTGTTTTATATACACCTCGTTCTCCTCCAGAACTCCAAAGAGGACCATATGCAGCCACCCAAACGGTATTTTCGTCATTAGGATGGATAATAATATTACCGATATGTTCTGATTTCATTAATCCCATGTTGGTGAAAGAAATACCACCATCTATTGATTTATATACCCCATCGCCATATGCCGCTGATCTTTGATTGTTATTTTCACCTGTACCAACCCATATAGTGTTGGGATTACTAGCAGAGATTTCAACACATGAAGTTGAAAATGAACCGTAAGTATCAAATATGGGTGAAAAAGTGGAGCCATGATTCGTTGTTAGCCATACTCCTCCTGATGCTGCTGCAATAAACCATTTATCTTTATTGGTAGGGTGAACGGCAATTTCAGCAACCCTTCCCGATGTTAAAGCCGGTCCAATTGACCTAAAGGAAATTCCTGATAGGGTAGATGCATCAAATAAATTCTTTGGTGTTTCTTCTTTAGATTTTTTCTGAGAAAATGAGAATAAAGGGACTAAGAATAAAACAAATAGAATAACAAAATTTTTCATATTTTTTGGCTGTATTTGTCAAAAATACCCATTTTCGATTTATTTCTTGCCGCTTATATCAAAAGACTCTTAAGAACGGAGAAAATATTGTATTTTAATCTTCTTAATGTGTAACTTTTACAATTTAAATACGATATATACTGTCGTTTTATTAATGAAAATATGAGACAATTTTTTACATTTTTTTTCGCTTTTATTTTTTTAACCACAAATGCACAAGATGATGCTGATATTTCTTGTTTAGATCCTTCAAAAAAGGTGCTGAAAATTCTTCAAAAAGCAATTGAAATTGAGAGTGAGAAGGAAGCTGTAGAATTGTTTAAAACAGCACTAGCAGAAGCGCCGGATAATGCTAAGGTGAACTATGAATTTGCTATGTATTTGTATAATTTAGGAAACCGTTATTATGAAACGCAGACCAATACAACTATGGCTGAAAAGTGTTTTGAGCGGGCAGAGGAATTATTTTTAGAAACCTTAAACCTATGTGAGGATTATCATGCAAGTTGCAGTTACTGTCTTGGGGTAATTAATTATGGTAAGATGAATGATGAGGAGGCCATCAAGTGGTTTAAAGAATTCAAAGAGTTTAAATCGGATGATGTTTCTAAATATCCTGACGATTATGACAAGCAGTTAAAGGATGTAACAGCTGTACTAGCCGAAATGGAAGAGCAACAATCAGTTTTAGAATCTACTGTTCCTTTCGAACCCTTGATGGTAGAAAATGTGAGTTCCAGATTTGATGAATATTTCCCAATGATTTCACCGGATAATGAACTTATTTTTTTTACTAGAAAATCTGATAAATCTTCACTAGGAGATATTGCATCAAAGATGATTGAGGAGTTTACGGTCTCTCAAAGGACTGATATTTTTTCAAATTTTGATTCCGGTGAGGCTTTGCCATTGCCTTTCAATGATGGAACGTATACCAATTATGGATCTGCAACACTTTCCCTAGATAACAAGGAAATGATAATTTGCGCATGTAAAGAGGAAGAGGTTAGGGGTAATAAATACAATAATTGTGATTTATACATAACCACCTACAAGCGTTCCGGTAAAGGTGGCAATGATTTTAATTGGACACCATTGGTGAATCTTGGTAATGGTATCAATACAAAAGATGGATGGGAAGCACAGCCAACATTATCCGCTGATGGGAATACACTATATTTCACTGCAACACGAGCCAACACAAGAGACAATGACATATTTGTTTCAAAAAGAAATGAGGATGGAACTTGGGGTACGGCTGTTCCTTTTGATGTTATCAATACTGCTGGTAAGGATAAAAGTCCATTTCTTCATCAGGACAGTGAAACATTGTATTTTGTATCCTCTTGCACCGATACAAGAAAGGGAATAGGAGGGCTTGATATTTTTTACATCAGAAAAGAAAATGGTGAATGGACAGAACCAAAAAATATAGGTTTCCCTATAAATTCTACTGAAGATGAAATAGGTCTTTTTGTTTCCATTGATGGAAAAGAGGCTTTTTACTCATCAAGACAAAATGGAGATTGGAATATTTATTCTTTCGAATTGTATGAAGAGGCCAGGCCACAAGCAGTGGCAATGATTAAAGGCGAACTGAAAGATGATAAAGGTAATCCTGTTAGTGATGCTTCAATTCAAATTGAATACGAGAATTCAGATGATCGCACTGAAATCAAAGTCAATGGTGATGATGGAAAATATGCCGCAATTGTTAAAATAGAAGAGGCACAAGACATAATGGTCACTATTAAAAAAGAGGGTGTGGCTTTTGATTCTAAATTAATTGAAAAAGAATCATTTGGCGCGGGAGACCCTATAATTCGCGACAATAATTTATCAGTTAGAGAACTAAAAGAAGGTGAAGCATATACAATAAATGACATCCTTTTTGCCTCCAGTTCTGCTGAATTGAATGAAAACTCCAAATTTATCCTAAAAAGTTTTGCCGGATTTCTAATAGATAATCCCACAATAAATGTTTCCATTCAAGGTCATACTGATGATTTAGGTGAAGAAAATAAGAATTTGATCTTATCAGAAAATCGTGCTAAAAGTGTTATGAATTATCTCGTTTCAATGGGAGTGAAGGCCGAACGTCTTAATGCCAAAGGTTTTGGAGAATCAAAACCGAAAATACCGAATACTTCTGATGAGAATCGTTCCCAAAACAGGAGGACAGAGTTTTTAATTGAAAAGCTATAAAACCCAAGCGAAATAATCAATTTCTTTTAAAAACATTTTTCAATAATAATTCGCTATCTTCGCGACGATTTTATGGTTTTCGTCTGCGAAATTAATAAGGAATCCGGTGAAATTCTGGAACTGTGTCTGCAGCTGTAATTACTGTTAAATCGCATCAAATGTCACTGTCTTACAAAGGATGGGAAGACGATGCGAGTTGGTAAAAGTCAGAATACTTGCCATAGATGTTGAGCGAAGACTTCAGATTAAAGTCGGTCTCATGACTGCTAATCCCTTGGATAGTTGGTTGTGTCCCTCTTTTTTCATGTTTCCGTTTTTTGGTTTATTATTTAATTTTTAAAAACAGAAAAAATGAAAAAAATTACACTTTTATTGTCACTTTGTTTGAGCAACTTTATGCTAGCTCAAAACTATGTTCATCAAGTTTATGTGCTAAATGAAGGTTATTTTGATTACCAAACAAACACCATTCTTGAACCAGTAACATTAGGGTCATATAATCCTCAATCAGGAGTTTATTCGGTAGTTGATACAATTGAAAATATGCGTTTTGGTTCTGACATATACGTGGATGGAGATTTTGCATATGTAGCTGCTGATAGCAAGATCATGAAGTACAATAAAAATACAAATCAATTGGTAGGAAGTGTGGATTGTCCTGGTGTTAGAAATGTTGTGGTATCCAACAATTATCTGGTTGCTACAAGGGGAGAATATTTGACGACATTCGATTCCTATTTACATGTTTATGATGCAACTTCTTTACAGTTGGTTCAGGCAATTGATACGGTAAATGGTCCAAAGTGGGCAGCTCAAAATATGGTAATCAATGGTTCAACAGTATATATAGCAGTGAATAATGGCTATGAATGGGGTAATGAAAAAGGTATAATTGGTCAACTTGACTTATCAAATTTGACTTATGGTAATGAAATTGATTTAGGTTTGGATGGACGTAATCCTGATAACATGATGATTTCTGGATCAACCATTTTAACGGTTAATAACAAGGATTGGTCTGGAGCTTCTGTTTCAAAGTATGATATTGTTTCTGGTATTGCGACAACAAATACTATAGCTTCAACAATAACAGGATGTGGAACGTCATGTTTGAGAGAAGATAAAGTTGTTTACCAAATTTCAGGTGAATCTACTTTGAATGAATGGAATATATTAACCATGTCCCCGGTTGGACCCGTTGCGAATCATAATCTAAATTATTATGAAATTGTGGAAGATCAAATCAATGGGTTGTTTTATGCAAGCAATACAGATTTCTTCTCTTTTGGTAAAGTAAATATTTACGATGCATCGAACAATTTTATAAATAGTTTCGATACCGGTGTATCTCCTGGAACTATTGCTTTTGATGTTAGAAGTGCTGCCGGATTGAATGATCTAAATTTTTCCGTTAATGTATATCCCAATCCTAGCAATGGTTTAATTCAAATTGAGGGAATTACTGACGCTGAGGTTGCAGTATATTCAATCACTGGTGAAAAATTGTTGTCACTTGATATGTTGAATTCTTCAACGGTAGATCTTTCTGAACTGCCTTCAGGAAATTATTTTGTCAGCATTATACAAAACGATTTTACGAAAACAGTAAAAGTTATTTTGACAAAGTAATCCATGTCGTTCTTGTCTTCTGATTATTGGTCAAACCGTTACGAAGTTGGTCAGACTGGTTGGGATTTAAAAAATATTTCTCCTCCTCTTAAGGCCTACATCGATCAATTGCAGAACAAAAACTTAAGAATATTAATTCCTGGTGCGGGTTATGGGTATGAGGTAATGTATCTTTTTCAAAAGGGTTTTACGCATGTTAATTATCTTGATTTTTCGCCCGCTCCTTTGGAAAATTTCAAAAAAAATCTTCCAGAATTTCCGGAAGAACAATTGTTTTGTGAGGATTTCTTTAAACATACAGGAGCATATGATTTGATTTTAGAACAAACCTTGTTTTGTGCTATAGATCCTGAATTGAGAGATTATTATGCGAAAAAAGTTAATGATCTTCTAGTTCCTGGTGGAAAGCTTGTTGGTCTTTTATTTAACCGTCAATTCGATTCAGGGCCTCCATTTGGTGGAACAAAAGAAGAATATATGAGACGTTTTGAACCTTATTTTTCAATTTGTAAAATGGAAACCTGCTACAATTCTGTTGATGCAAGATCGGGAACTGAACTATTTATTCAGTTGCAAAAAAGTGTAAGTTGATTATTATACTTGTAGAAAATTAGCCTTTATTCGCTGATTTATTTCTTTCATATGGGAAAACAGTCAGAACTTCCACCAAAAAAGTCTGGTGAATAGTTTTCCTTTAATTCAATCTTTTGAAGAAATTTCCTCTAGTAATGTTTTAAATTATGGAGGGAAAAATACGGCACTTGCTGAGTTGCAAAAAATTGCAAAACGCTCTGGTTTTCATGTTGCTGAGGGATTTGCACTGTCTGCCTTAATTTTTTGGCAATTTATTGTCGATAATAGATTGGAACTTCAAATAAAAAGAGCCTTATCTAATTTGGACACAACACATTATTCCAATTTAGAACTAGTATCTATGGAAATCAAATCCTTGATTCTAAGCGGGAAATTTTCGGAGGAAATCAAGGAAAACATATCTCAATTTTATGATGAACTCTGCGGTAAAATAGGAAGACTCACAGAAGTTGCTGTGAGAAGCAGCGCAACATCCGAAGATTCACCCGGAGCTAGTTTTGCAGGTCAACACGATAGTTTTCTTAATGTAAAGGGACTAGATAATTTGATTGAGTCAATTAAGAAATGTTATGCGTCACTCTATAATGCAAGAGCTATTAAATATAGAATTGATAAAGGATTCAGACACGAAGATGTAAGCATTTCAGTTGGAATTCAAACAATGATCAGGTCTGATTTAGCTTCTTCAGGTATAATCTTTACTATTGATCCTGATTCGGGATTTAAGAATGTTTTGGTAATTCAATCTACCTACGGCTTGGGAGAGGGAATTGTGCAGGGATTAATAAATCCAGATGAACATGTTGTATTCAAAGAAAGTATTGCTAAGCACGATATTTTTCCAGTATTGGCTACCAAAATTGGCTCTAAACATTTGACTATAATTTATCGTAAAAATGGCAATGGAACGGTAAAAACAAAAACCGACTTGTCAAAGCGCAATCAATTTGTTTTATCGAATAGTGAAATTCAAAAATTAAGTTTTTGGGCTATACATATTGAAAAATACTTTGGAATGCCGATGGATATTGAGTGGGCCAAGGATGGTGAAACGAATCATTTTTACATATTGCAAGCAAGGCCTGAGACTATTCACTCTATAAAAAATAATAATTCAATAAAAACATATGAATTATTACAGAAAGGTAATGTTGTTTGCACAGGGGAGGCAGTTGGATATGGAATTATAGCAGGTGAGGTATGTGTTTTAAATCATCTTTCAGAGGCAAAGAATTTTAAGGAAGGTCAAATACTGGTTACCAAAAATACGAATCCTGATTGGGAGCCGATATTAAAAAAAGCTGCAGCAATAATAACCGAAAGAGGCGGAAGGACAAGTCATGCTGCTATTGTAGCAAGAGAATTAGGTGCCCTGGCAGTTGTTGGAGTGAAAAATGCAATGGGTATATTTGAAAATGGACAGCAAATTACGATAGACAATACTTCGGGTAATATTGCAAACATTTACAATGAAATTTTACAATGGAAAGTAAATGAGCGCAGCTTCGATAAAGAATTAAATACTAAAACTAAAGCGTCATTGATTTTGTCTAACCCAAATCAAGCTTTTCAACACGCACTGTATCCATCGTCAGGAGTTGGTTTATTGAGGCTAGAATTCCTAATCAATAGCGAAATTGGCATCCATCCTTTAGCTTTGATTCATTTTGATGATTTAAAATCGAAAGATATTAAAAAGAAAATAGCAGTTCGAACCCAATCATTTTCGAGTAAAGCAGAATTTTATATATCCAAATTATCAGAAGGAATTTGCAAAATAGCTGCTGCATTTTATCCTAAACCAGTTCTCGTGAGGTTTAGCGATTTCAAATCCAATGAATATAAGATGCTTCTTGGTGGTCAGGAATTTGAACAGATGGAGGAAAATCCGATGCTGGGTTTTCGGGGTGCTTCTCGATATTTAAATCCAACTTTTTCTGATGCCTTCAAGCTAGAATGCGAAGCATTAAAAAGGGTAAGAGATGTTCTCGGTTTTAAAAATGTTCAAATTATGATTCCTTTTTGCAGAACAGTTCAAGAGGCACATGATGTTGTTCAATTACTCAAGCAAAACGGATTGAAAAAAGGACAATCTAACTTGGAATTATTTATGATGCTTGAAGTGCCAAGCAATGTTATTTTATTCGAACAATTTGCAAATTATTTCGATGGTTTTTCAATCGGATCGAATGATTTGACACAATTAACACTGGGAATCGATCGTGATGCTGATAAAATAGGTTACCTGTTTAATGAAAATGATCCAGCTATAATTGAATCCATTTCTAAAGTTGTTGAAATGGCTAAAAAAAGACACAAAAAAATTGGTATTTGTGGTCAGGCACCAAGTGATTCAGGAGAATTTATTCAGTTTTTAGTAGGCGCAGGAATTGATAGTATTTCATTTACTCCAGATGCTTTTTTCAAAGGTTTTGAAGCTATAAAAGAGGTTGAAGAAAAAAATATACTTATATGTCAAGATTAGAAAATAAAACAGTCCTTTTAACCGGTGCAGCTTCTGGAATCGGAGCAGCAATTGTTACTGAATTTGTTAAAGAAGGGGCTACAATGGTATTAATGGATAAGGATGTAGAAAATTTGAATAAACTTTCTCGTGAGATTCCGCATGAAACAGGTCAACTTATAACCGTTGGTGGAGATGTTTCTAAAGAGGAGGATGTTAGGAGGTTTATTGAAAGTGGTGTTTCACATTTTGGCGGAATAGATGTTTTGATCAATAATGCGGGAATAATGGATGACTTTTGTCCTGTAGCAGAAACAACCATTAACGCATGGGAAAATGTATTGGCTGTCAATTTAAACAGTTGTTTTTACACGACAAGACTGGTTGTGCCGATCATGGAACAGGCAAAAAGCGGCGTTATTATAAATATCTCTTCGGTTGCTGGAAGTCACGGGGCAAGAGCTGGACTGGCATATACCGTTTCAAAGCATGCCATGGAAGGATTAACACGTAATATTGCTTTTATGTATGCTGTAAAAGGAATACGATGCAATGCTATCGCACCAGGAGGCGTTAATACCAATATTGGTAAAAACATGCACCCAAATGATTTTGGTTATAATAGGACCAACTCTGGAACCGGAAGTATGCCTAGAATGGGAGAACCTGAAGAAATTGCGAAAGTCGCCTTATTTCTTTCTTCAGACGATGCTTCCTATATCAATGGATCAGTTGTAACAGTTGATGGAGGTTGGACAGCTTATTAAAGTAAAGCATCAATTATACTGTCCATAGAATATCCTTCAGCCTCAGCACGATAATTTCTCACAATCCTGTGTCTTAGAATTGGTTTAGCTACAGCTTTAACATCCTCGATATCTGGTGAATATTTTCCTCTTATAGCCGCATGACATTTAGCACCTACGATTAGGAATTGAGAAGCTCTAGGTCCAGCACCCCAGGATATAAAATCTTTGGTGATTTGAGGAGCAAATTCTGAATTCGCACGTGTTTTGCCAACCAATTTAACCGCATATTCCATCACGTTATCAGCAACAGGAATTCTTCTTATCAAATCTTGGTATTCGATAATATTATCTCCGGTAAGAACATGACGAAGTTCAATTTTGGTATCCGATGTTGTTGATTTAACTATGGCTAATTCTTCCACATAACTTGGATAATCAACCCAAACATTGAACATAAATCGATCTAACTGAGCTTCAGGTAGGGGATATGTTCCCTCTTGCTCGATGGGATTTTGTGTTGCTAAAACAAAGAAAGGGTTTGGTAATTTATAGTTAACACCACCAGCCGTAACAGATCGTTCTTGCATTGCTTCCAATAATGCAGATTGCGTTTTTGGCGGCGTACGATTGATCTCATCAGCTAAAATGATATTTGAGAATAATGGCCCTTTTATAAATTTAAATTGACGATTTTCATCCAAAATTTCTGATCCAATAATGTCTGATGGCATTAAATCTGGAGTAAATTGTATACGATTAAAACTAAGTCCAAGCGTTTGAGATATGGTATTTACCAATAAAGTTTTAGCCAATCCCGGAACACCAACCAACAAACAATGCCCTCTTGAGAATATTGAAATCAGCACTTGGTCAACTACATCATCCTGACCAACGATAACCTTATGAATTTCTTGTTTTAATTCTTTATAATGCTCAACAAGTTGATCTATTGCTTTTGTATCTGACATGCTTAGAATATTTTTAATAACTGGAAATCCATTTGTTTTTGAATTGACAATTTTCAAAGGATTCGTCAATACGAATATAAGCATTAGTCAACTTTGATGCTATCCATTCGTTTATTAGTTTTTCTTTTTTATTACTTTCTGCAGCACTTTTGATTAATGCATAGTCGTCTTTTAGATTCGCTTTATGAGGCTCAGTTCTGTTCATTAAGCGCACAATTCGCACACCTTGCTTTCTTTCAAATATGTTCAGGTATAAGTTAGGTGAAGAAATATCACCTTTTTCCATTGCATCTGTAAGCAAATAGATTTCCTGATCGATTTGATTGAGGTCTTCCATACTCCATGTTTGCTCGCCTGTATAAGGATTGGTAATAATTCCTTTATTTTGTTTTGTAGCTTCATCATTTGAAAATGTTAAAACAGCTTCTTCCCACGTAATTTGGTTTTGTTTTAGTAATTGGTAGCATGAATCAACGCGATTGGCTGATAGTTCTAATGCTTCACTACTAAATTCCGGGATGATAAGAATATGCTGACAAACGTAGTCATCACCTTTTCGGCTATTCAGCTTTAAGATATGATAACCATAACTCGTTTCAAAAATATCAGAAATTTCACCTTCTTTAAGTGAAAAGGCAGCCGCCTCGAATTGAGGAACCATCATTCCTCTAGAAGCTTCGATTGTTCCACCAAGAGACGCACTACCTGGATCCATGGAATGAATTCTGGCTTGTGTAGCGAAATTTTTACCGCCTTTAATGTCAGATAGAATTTCTGCCAATTTATCGTATGCTAATTTTTTATCATCTTTAGTAATTTCTGGGTAGTCTACTATTTGCTGAAAACTTAATTGTGCATTAATCAATGGTATAGAATCTTCAGGTACAGTTTTAAAGAACTCTTCAACTTCTTTAGGTGTCACCGAAATGTCAGCAGTTACTTTGCGTTCCATTTCTTCAGCAAGTAAGCGTTCTCTAATTACTTCACGGAATTCGTCTTTTATTTCATTAACCGTTTTACCGTAAAATTCCTCCATCTTTTCGCGACTACCGATTTGGTTTTCAATTACGCGCAATCTGTTTTCCATTTCCGCATCAACATTCTCATCCGAAATAACCAAACTGTCCAATTTAGCTTGATTAACTAGAAGCTGTTGGTACATCATTTTTTCCAGAATTTCACAATCTAGTGTTGCAGTCATTGCAATACCAGAAGTTAGGGCTTGCTGTTTTTGGGCTTCAATGTCTGAAAGTAGAATGATATTATCACCTACCTGAGCGACGATTTTATCGATAACTGTTCCTTGTGCTTTTGCATGTATACAACAAGAAATTAAAAAGAAACCCAATAAATAGTTTTTCATATTTGTATTGCCTTAGTTGAGATTGTATGACGAATAACTTCGCAAATTAGTATTATCGATTTGATTCTTGGAATTCATTTTGAAAAATTAACAAGTTTGATAATTATGCAGAATTATTTCTTCTTTTTGTAACCCTTGCCAACGGCGTAAAGGTTCTTATTATTTACGACAATATTGTGTTTCGAATACAATTCATTGATCCATTCCTTTTCAAGATAATTTTGATAATCTGAGGTAATCGCTCCCTTAGCTTCAGAAAATTCTTTTTGCTTTGGTTGAAGCTTTTCATTCACTTTTATGACATAATATTTCCCTTCAAAATCATACGGAGCATTTATCCCTTTAATTAGATTTCTTCCTGAAAGATAGTTTGTTTGTGTAATATCAAACTTATTAGTCTTTACAGAAAGAGGTAAAGAACTTTCTTTATTTATTACATCAATTACGTGTTTGGAATTGATAGTATCATTTTGTATCATATTGAATACTTGATTGGCAATTTGATTATCTACACAAATGTAAACAACAGCATCAAGCCGCTCATTCCAATTATAATTAGATTTATTTCCGTCAAAATATGTTTTTAAACCAGTAGTATCATTAATAGCTTTTTGCCAAACTTTATCGTTCATTATTTCGTAAAGCAATATACCGTCATGGTATTCTGTTAGCAATGCTTTGTATTCGGGATATTTACCTGTCAATTTGCTATCTTCTAGGTTAAGAATGATTTCCTTTTCCCAGTTTTTATATTGTTCATTAACCGTAGAAATATTATCAGCATTTTTAACATTTCTATAATTATTTTCAAGATATATGGCAAATTGTTGTTGTTTAAAAGTTTGGCCGTCTATTTTAAAAAGAATGTTGTCTGTAGTTAAATTGTTCGCATTCCAAGTGCCATTGAAATATGTAGTGTCCATATTTTGATAAAACCATAGCAAACTTTCTTTAGATAGGTTTTTATATTTATATGTTTTCTTTAGTTTACTAACGTAGGAGTCTTGGGTCTTTTTGGCTCTATCATCTCGATTCACCTTAATTTGTAGTTCCTTTTTCATTTCTTCATATGATCGAACAGGTTTTAATTCTATTCTTTTAATAATATGAAAACCATAATCCGTTTGGATTGGGGCAGAAAAATCACCATCATTTGCTAAAGCAAAGGCTGTTTCTTCAAAAATTGGAATCATCCTTTTTGATGTACCTGTACCAAATGCATCTAGTTCACCTCCTTTTTGATTTGAACTTGGGTCATCAGAATATTCTTTGGCCAATGTCTCAAATTTCCCTCCATTTTTCAACTTTTCATAGATCTCATTTATTTTTTTTGAAGCATTCATAATTTCCTCTTCAGGGTCAGTTTTTTTAGCCGCTATCATAATGTGAGCCGCTCGCATTGTTCCTCGAGCAGGTCTTAAATCTGTAACTTTTAATATATGGTAACCAAATCTTGTCCTAAAAGGTTCGGAAATTTTTCCAATGGCTGTATTGTATGCAATATCTTCAAAGGAATATACCATTTGAAATGCATTGAAATACCCAAGGTCCCCACCATTACTGGTTACAGAAGGATCGTCTGAACCATTTTTTCCTTTCGCAACAGATTCAAAGTTTTCGCCCTTTTCAATTCTGGCTTTTAAACCCATTATTCTGTTGTATGCTGCAAGTGTATCCTCAGGAGTAGCATTTGATTCCAAGCGCACTAAAATATGAGAAGCTCGAACATCATTAAGTGTTCTGTAATATGCCTCCTCAACAAGCTCTTCATTTTTCTCATTGTCAACCAAATAAGGTTGAGCCAATTGTTTGCGGTAACCTTCCAATTCCTTTTTCAATTTTGGGATGGTATCATAGCCCAAATCTTCTGCTTCAATAACTTTTAGTTTGAATTTCTTGAATAGTTCGATGTATTCATCCAACGAAGCTTGATCAAATTTAGGATTTGGGTTATTTTTCAAATAAATCTGTAGAAATTCTGATTTCGTTACAGTGACGTCATCTATTTGCAAAATTATTGGGTCCTTTTGGGCACTTGAAATACCGCAATTCAAAAGAAAAAGAGCAGTTAAAAGAACAAATCTATTCATGATATAAAATGTAAAAATTAATATTTATTTAATACTGTAATTTGGTGCTTCTCTCGAAATGGTGACATCATGCGGGTGAGATTCTCTCATTCCTGCAGAGGTAATCCTGACGAACTGAGCTCCTTTTAATTTATCAATCGTTGGTGCGCCGCAATAGCCCATTCCTGCTCTCAATCCACCGATAATTTGATACATTACCTCATTGAGGTTTCCTTTGTATGGAACCCTTCCAGAAATTCCTTCAGGAACAAGTTTCTTAATATCGTCCTCAGCATCCTGAAAATAACGGTCCTTAGAACCTTTTTGCATAGCTTCAATGGAACCCATTCCTCGGTAGGATTTAAATTTCCTACCTTCATAAATAATAGTTTCACCGGGTGATTCTTCAACTCCCGCGAACATTGATCCAATCATGATGGTATCTGCTCCTGCTGCGATGGCTTTAACTATGTCTCCGGTATATCGAATTCCTCCGTCTGCAATAAGAGGGACACCGGTGCCAGCTAGCGCATTGGCAACCGCATTAACAGCAGAAAGTTGAGGCACACCTACTCCTGCAATAACACGTGTTGTACAAATCGAACCTGGACCTATTCCAACTTTTACTGCATCAGCACCTGCATCAACCAAGAATTTAGCCGCTTCTGCTGTTGCAATATTACCAACAATAACTTCCAGGTTGGGATATTTCGCTTTAACTATTCTAAGTTGATCAACAACTCCCTTTGTATGACCGTGAGCGGTATCGATTACAATTGCGTCAACACCAGCTTCTACAAGTGCATCAACTCTTTCCATGGTGTCATGGGTAACTCCAACTGCAGCTGCAACCCTTAATCTTCCAAACTTATCTTTACAAGAATTCGGGTGTGTCTTTACTTTAATAATATCTCGGTAAGTAATTAAACCAATTAATTTATTCGATGCATCAACAACAGGTAATTTTTCAATTTTATTCTCCTGTAAAATGTCTTCAGCTTTGTGCAGATCTGTTCCATCAGATGTAGTAACAATGTTCTTTGAAGTCATTACCTCAATTATAGGCCGCTGAAGGTTTTTTTCGAATCGCAGATCCCTATTGGTAACAATACCTTTTAATTCGTTCTGGTCGTTGATAACAGGAATACCTCCGATTCCATTTTCTCTCATTATGGCCAAAGCATCTTTTACTAGTGCATCTTCTCTTAAAGTTACTGGGTCTAGAATCATTCCGCTTTCGGAACGTTTAACTTTTCGCACTTCAAGTGCCTGTTCTGAAATGGACATATTTTTGTGAACAACACCAATCCCCCCTTGTTGAGCAATCGCTATGGCAAGTTTTGCTTCAGTTACAGTATCCATTGCTGCCGAAACTATTGGCGCATTAACCTCAATGTTACGGGTTAGTTTACTCTTCAATTTTACGTCTCGAGGTAAAACCTCTGAGTAGGCAGGAACGAGCAATACATCATCGTATGTTAATCCTTCTTGGATGTTTTGAATAGAAGAAAGCGACATGAATCTATTTCTTTAATAAATTCTTACAAAAGTAATATTATTTGTGATAATGATTTGAAGTTCAGATTTGTTAATTATTATAAATATTTTTGTTGCCTCGACAGAAAAATGTAAGATTGTCAAATGAAATTGAAAGTTGTTTCGGGTTGTGTTATTCTACTTTGCCTTATTACCATAAATAGGTTTGCAGCTCAAAAAGTCAATTTATTAGATTCAAATCTTATCCAGTTATCTGGCGTTGTGGTTTCAGATATAGATGTTATTCCAATCCCTTATTCCACCATTTACGATAAAACTATTAAGAAAGGCGTTATTTCTGATTACTACGGCTTTTTTTCACTTGTTGTACTTCCGGGTGATACACTCGTGATTTCCTCCCCAGGTTACAGTACTTCAACTTACATGGTTCCTGATACGCTCACCGAAAAAAGATATTCTGTTATTCATATGTTAAATAGAGATACAGTTCATTTACCAGAAGTTACGGTATATCCCTGGCCATCGAGAGAAGATTTCGCAAGGGCATTCGTTGAAATGGAGCCTTATGATGATGCAATAAGAAGAGCTCAGCGAGAACTCTCAGGAGAAAGTTTGGCATTTGTTGCGGCACGACTAGATAATGATGCCTCACTTGCTTACAGTTATGCGCTCAACCAACGATACACTAAGCTTTACACCAATGGGCAAATGCCTGTGAACAATTTACTCAACCCTTATTCTTGGGCGAAACTCATTCAAGATTGGAAAGCAGGAAAATTGTCTAAACAATAATTGTTAATCAACCGGATAGCAAATAAAAAATTTCTCCACTGGATTTGCCAATGCGGAAATATTCAGATTGTCTGAAGCTTTACTCAAATCAATAATGTCGTTGTTTTTCATTAATAAGTTGATGTTTTGCTTGTTTTGATTGTAAGCATTGTTGGTGAGCCTGTCCGTGTAAACGAAATAATTCACATCTTCATCGTTAATATCCAGTTGCTTTTTCACCATTTCCTTCTCTAATTGCACCCTTTCCTCACTAAATCGTTCTTTTGAAATTTCAATTTTAAAAAGTTTACGATTTACTAACCTTTTAGCCAAAATGGAAAGAATAGGATCTTCATGATATTGCCAAACCTTTAGAGCTCCCAGGATATCATAGTCATCTAGATTTGCGAATTTATCCAAAATATGAGGATCCGATTTAAATGCATCTAACCCCAAATCGTTTCCTAAAAAGTATTGAAGTGTTGGACTGGCAAAAACTAATTCTCCTTTTTTTACTAAAAATTTTGCTCGCCTTAAAGCATGAATCAACATAAATTCAGCCGCAACTACGGTTTTATGGAGGTAAACTTGCCAATACATTAATCTTCTTGCAACAATAAATTTTTCTACCGAATAGATGCCTTTTTCTTCAAGAACCAAATTACCGTTCCGAACATCCAGCATTTCAATAAGTCTTTCGGAGCCAATGATTCCTTCGCTAACTCCTGTATAAAAACTATCTCTATTCAGATAATCGAGCCTGTCCATATCCAATTGACTCGATACCAACTGATAAAGAAATGGTTT
This sequence comes from Flavobacteriales bacterium, assembly GCA_947475275.1. Lineage (GTDB taxonomy): Bacteria > Bacteroidota > Bacteroidia > Flavobacteriales_D > Crocinitomicaceae > M0103. Next base: position 30,975 of record CANJNE010000013.1, read on the forward strand.
TGAATAGTTGTTATTGAAAATAAGTAAAGCTCTATTTAAATCATCACCATAAGTTTTAGATAATCTCTGAATTAAAAGGCTTGATATTTCCTCATGATTCACGCCATTTACAATATCATATTCCAATGCATGACTGAAAGGTCCATGCCCTATATCGTGAAGTAAAATGGCTATTAAAACAGCACGCTCTTCGTCTGGTGTTATTTCGTGCCCCTTTCTACGAATTGTTGCAACAGCTTGTGTCATCAGGTGCATTGCTCCAAGAGCGTGATGAAACCGCGTGTGCAAGGCCCCAGGATAAACCAAATGACTCATTCCCAATTGCATAATTCTTCTCAGTCTTTGCATGTAGGGGTGTTCGATCAAGTCAAAAATCAATGGGTCTGGAATAGAAATAAAACCATACACTGGGTCGTTTACTATTTTCTTTTTGTTGTTTCGGTTGAAATTCGGGCGCAAATCGATAACTTTAATATTTCTTTCAAAAATATAATAATTAAGATAAATGGTGGGTAAAATACTTTGGGCAGACGACGAGATAGAATTGTTGAAACCGCATATACTTTTTCTTGAATCTAAAGGATATCAGGTTGAAGCAGTAAATAATGGTACTTCAGCGATTGAGAAAAGTTTGGAAGAAAATTTCGACATCATCTTTCTTGACGAAAACATGCCAGGTATTTCCGGACTCGAAGCATTAACAAAAATTAAAGAGCAGCGGCCATTGATACCAATTGTTATGATAACCAAAAGTGAGGAGGAACATATCATGGAGGAAGCTATCGGAGGTCAAATAGCTGATTACCTCATAAAACCCGTAAATCCGAATCAAATCCTTTTGAGCATAAAGAAAATTCTTGAAGGAAATAAATTGGTTTCTAACAGAACGAACTCTAATTATCAGCAAGAATTTAGACAGTTAGGAATGGCTCTTGGCAATCGAATGGATGCCAATGAATGGGGTGAGTTATATGCTAAATTGGTTTTTTGGGAACTTGAACTGGATAAAGTTGAGGATAAAGGGATGCATGAAATCCTGCAAATGCAGAAAAAAGAAGCCAATGCACTTTTTTCAAAATTCGTTGAAAATAATTACTTGGATTGGCTTAATGATGTTGATGATGCACCAACGATGATTCATACCTTAATGAAGGATAAAATAGCTCCTGTGTTGAATCGAAAAACCTATGTTTTGGTAATCGATAACTTACGATTTGACCAGTGGAAAGTTTTGATGCCATATTTTTCAAAGTATTTTTCTGTGGATCAAGAGGAAATAGTTTATTCTATTTTACCTACCGCTACACACTATGCAAGAAATGCTTTTTTTGCAGGTTTAATGCCAAGTGAAATTGAGCGAAGATTTCCTGATTTGTGGAAAAATGAATACGATGAAGGTGGGAAAAATATGCACGAAAAAGATTTTTTAGAAGCAAATTTGAAAAGACTCGGAAAACAGCTCAAGTGGTCTTACACCAAAGTGACCAATTTCGATGCAGGTAAAAAAATGTTGGATAGCTTCAATACTTTGAAGGAGAATGATGTAAATTTCATTGTTTATAATTTTGTTGATATGCTATCTCATGCAAGAACAGAAATGGAAGTCATTAGAGAATTAGCAGATAATGAATCTGCCTATCGATCAATTACAAAATCTTGGTTTGAGCATTCTCCACTTAATGAATTCATTAAAAAAATTGCTGATTCTGGTTCCCAATTAATTTTAACTACAGACCATGGTACAGTTAAGGTCAGTAATCCTGTTAAAATAGTGGGTGAAAGAAATACCAATTCTAATTTAAGATATAAAGTTGGTAGAGGTTTAACATACAACCCTAAAGAAGTATTTGTTGTAAATAATTTGTCTGAAGCACATCTTCCAAAGCAAAAAATGTCAGCTGAGTTTGTTTTTACTAAAGGTTATGATTATTTCGTTTATCCAAATAATTACAATCATTTTGTAAATTACTATGGTTCAACCTTTCAGCATGGTGGCATTTCAATGGAAGAAATGTTGATACCTTTTGTGATGTTAAGCCCAAAATAATTTTGAAAAGATAGGATGGAATTTCAAATAGACTCGCTGAAAGACATAAATGCTGTGGCTAGAAATTTTTTAGAAATTTTTCGTCATCAAAAGGTTTTTGCGTTTAGCGGTGAAATGGGAGCTGGTAAAACAACATTTATTTCTGCCATATTGAATTGTCTTGGTCTTGATGAATCGGAAGGTTCTCCAACTTATTCGTTGGTTAATACTTATGATATCCCATCAATAGGGAAGCTATTTCATATGGATCTCTACAGAATAAATGAGGAGTCTGAGGCTTATGATATGGGCATAGAAGAAATGCTTTATTCCAATTCACTCTGTTTTATTGAGTGGCCTGAAAAAATTAAAAATTTGCTTCCAGAAAATACAATTTGGGTGTATATTCGTAAAGAAGTCAATGAATCGCGAATAATTATAATCGAAAATGGTAACTGATCCGGATATTTTAAAAAAAATTTTGGCACATGGAGGTTTGATGCCGCAAGAAGAGATGTTGGAAATTGCCAAAAGAAAAGGAAGTTTAAATATTGGGATTCCTAAAGAAACTTCTTTTCAAGAGAGGCGTGTTGCATTGGTTCCTGAAGCTGTTTCCCTTTTGGTGTCCAACGGTCATAATGTTAAAATAGAAGCCAACAGTGGAGTAGGATCCAATTTTTCAGACAACGAATATAGCGAGGCAGGTGCTCAAATTTGTTATGATGCCAAAGAGATTTTTTCTTGTGATATCATTTTCAAGGTTGCCCCACCTTCAGAGGAAGAGGTTGAATTAATGCCTGGAGGACAAACACTAATTTCAGCGCTTCAATTGTCCATTCAACCTAAGGTGATATTGCAGAAATTAATGGAAAAGAAAATTACTGCAATAGCTTGGGATTATATAAAAGACGAGGAAGGCGTGTTTCCTGTTGTACGAACCATGGGCGAAATCGCAGGAACAACCTCTATATTGATCGCTGGTGAATTGTTATCTTCTTTTTCCTCTGGAAAGGGAATGATGCTTGGAGGAATAGCTGGTGTGACACCAACAGAAGTAGTTGTAATTGGTGCAGGTACTGTTGGGGAGTTTGCAACACGTGCAGCTTTAGGATTGGGAGCTTCGGTAAAGGTTTTTGATAATTCACTTTACAAATTGAGAAGATTACAAAATGATTTGGGACAAAGGGTATATACTTCAATATTAAATCCAAAAGTATTAGCGAAGTCCTTGAAGAGGGCAGATGTTGTGATCGGTGCGCTTAGAGGTTCTTCCGGACGCACGCCTTGCGTGGTAACTGAGGAAATGATTCAATCCATGAAGCAAGGGACAGTTGTTGTTGATGTCAGCATAGATCAAGGGGGGTGTTTTGAAACTTCCAGAGTTACCAACCACAATGAACCTGTATTTACCCAACATGGCGTAGTACACTATTGTGTTCCAAATATCGCTTCGCGGGTTTCTCGAACGGCTTCCTTTGCACTTTCAAATATTTTTTCTCCTGTTTTATTGGAAATGGGTGATCAAGGAGGAAGTAAGGAGTTGATTAAAAATAATGCAGGTTTTAGAAGTGGTGTTTATATGTACAAAGGCACTTTGACAAGTGAGGTATTGGGCAAAGTCTTTAATTTAAACTATAAGGATATAGAATTGCTTATACTTGGTATGTAATTGAATGTTAGGTTTTTTCATTATATTCTATCTCATTTTTACCGTTTTTATAGGAGTAATTGCCTCTAGGAGAGTAAAAAATAGCCGAGATTTTGCTGTTGCCAATAGGCAATTGCCTCTCTTTATGACATCAGCGGCATTATTTGCTACTTGGTTTGGTAGTGAGACCATCTTGGGTTCCTCTGAAGAGTTTGTGGAATATGGTATTGTTGGTGTTATTCAAGAGCCTTTGGGCGCTGCACTCTGTTTAATTATTGTTGGTCTTTTTTATGCAAGAAGGATGTATCGGACCAATGCAATGACCTTTTCGGATGTTTTTCGAGATAAATATGGTAAAAAATCAGAACTCATAAGCGCTGTCGTTATGATTCCATCCTTTTTTTCATGGATTGCAGCTCAGTTTATTGCTCTGGCTATGATTTTGGATTTGCTTTTCGGTTGTGGTTTTATTCCAGGGTTGTTGATAGGATCCTCAATGGTTGTCCTTTACACCTATCTTGGTGGTATGTGGGCGATAAGTTTGAATGATAGCATTCAAATGGTCATTATGGTAGTTGGTTTGCTGATTTTGGCAATAATTTTTATTGGAAAAATTGATGGGATCCCATCCTTTAAGCTTGAATCTGGTTTCTTCAACGTTTATGATGAGGGAAAAATGAATATGTGGCAATGGATTACCGCTTGGATCACGGTTGGTCTGGGCTCGGTTTCCTCTCAAGATGTTTTTCAAAGAATCGTCTCTGCAAAGAGTGAAAAGGTTGCTGTATCAGCTTCTCTTGTTTCTGGATTCTTATATGTAGTAATTGGTTCTATTCCATTATTAATTGCCCTGATAGGTAGCCAAATGTATCCAGAATTGTATGCCGAACACAAAGGTAATTTCATTTCAACATTGATTATCCAGAAGACACCTGTTTGGTTACAAATTATTTATTTTGGCGCTCTTGTATCCGCAATATTAAGTACGGCATCAGGAGCAATTTTAGCTCCATCTACAGTCTTGGCAGAGAATATCATAAAACCG
>CANJNE010000014.1 GCA_947475275.1 Flavobacteriales bacterium
GCGCATTTAATAAATTTAGGCGCATTATCGATGAGCATTTCCTCAGCATCTACGCCCCACTTTAATTTGATCAAGGCCGATTGTCCACCAATGGGATTTGCAGAACCATGAAGAAGCTGAGCTGCAGTAACCCCTCCAGCAAGTTGGCGATAAATTGAAATATCTTCAGGATCAATTACGTCTCCAATACTCACCTCCGCAGAAACGGACTGACCACCTTCATTTACACCTTTTGAAATAGCAATATGTGAATGCTCATCAATTATGCCGCATGTTAAATGCATTCCTGTTGCATCAATGATTTTTGAATTATAGGGAAAGGAATAATTACCTGTTCCAACTGAGGCGATTTTACCATCAACGACAATAACTGTAGCATTTTCAATAATGCCAGAGGTAGTATTGGTCCAAACTGTGGCATTCTTAAAAACAAGGGTTTCCTTTTCTGGTTTTTCGTTTGGCAAATAACCGTAAGCCATATTTGGAAACCATAAATCCGCTTCATTTTCTTCTGGTACCTTTTCAATATCAACAACTTTTTCCGTCTTTCCACTCTTTATTGCCATCCAATAGACCCAACGTCCATCTGCCAATAAGGCATCACCTTCAAAAATTGAATTATTGGCTTTTAACTTTCCATGTAAACTTATATTCCCTTTTAGGTTCTTGTCGTTAGAAACAAATTGCAAGGTGATATCGTCACCATTCATATTTATAAAAGCACTTATAATGGTAGTGTCTGATGAAATTTTCTTTCCTGTTTTAACTTCTTTAATCTCCAATATTTTGGCAGAAAACGAACCATTATTTTCTTCGATTTGAAGATTAAAAGTGGAGTTTTCCATTTGAAGTGAATAGTTACCTACAACATTTTTGGATGCAGTAAAGGAATGCATGTGACGGCTACCTAATATCCAAGTTTCAAACAATACAGAAGGACCTTCAAAAGGATTTGAATCATAAATACTAAAACATGCTTTTTTCCCTTTTTCCAAGGTTCCCACTTTTGATGAAATATCGAGCATTTTTGCCGGTTCAACGGTCAAAGCAGCCAAAGCATCTTTTGGAGATAAGCCCGCGTTCATTGCCTTGTAAATGTTTTGCCAAAAACTTTCAGGATCTTTTTGACCATAAGATGAAATACAAACTGGAATTTGCTTTTCAACCAACTTTGCCGGATTTGTAGGAGCTAATTCCCAATGCTTTAAATCAGCTAAAGCCAATTGCCTTGCTACATATGGATCCTTTACATCAAAAGGTCCGGGGAAATTTATTGGTAATATTATATGCCCATTGATTTTCTTTAAGGATTCAATTGCCTCATATTCATTTCCCGAACCAAAATAATTGAATTTAAACCCAAATTCATTAGCTATTTTTTCTGCCCTTAAAATTTCCCATTTATCTTCAGTTGCAAATAAAAATGGTAAATCTTTTGTTTTTACTATGGCATCCAGTGACAAGTTTGTTTCATTAGCAGATGAAGATCCATACCAAAGCATATCATAAAATGTCTGTCGCAATAGGGCAATTGATCCCATTTGGGAAGAAGGATAGGATTGCTGGGATGAACCTTTATCGAATGAGTAAAATTGAGCAACTTGTTCTGAAATGATTGATTCACTTGTAGTTCCTGAACCCAAAGCCGACAATACTCCGGTGCCTCTTGCTATGCCATCTTGATGGTGACTAACAACAAGCCCAAAACCGTATTTCATCATTTGCTCATTAGTTGCAAAATCAGTTTGATATAAGGCGCTCGCATTTGTTTCCGATTTAACAGCCTCGTTCCAATTGTAAGCACCACTCTTCGATGACTCAAGTTGGGGATAAGGGCTCCAAGATTTTGATTCAACAGAAGGCAAACCTACTGAGGACCATGTTTCTATAAAGGATGGAAGAATGGTTTTACCAGAGCAGTCTATAACAAGTGCTTCATTCGGAATAAAAATGAGCTGACCAACTTCCAGTATACTGTCTCCTTGAATAATTATCGTTGCATCATCAATAGTTTTTTCTGGACTTATAACGATTTTAGCATTCTTAAGCGCAACCATTTGTGGTTTTGAATCTTTTAAACCGTTAACAGGGACAATTTGCGCATCGTTTACTAATGAGATAAAAAACGATAAAAAGAAAAAAGCTTTTTTCATATATCAAAATGAGAAATGTGAAATTAGCTAAAATGACCGATTTATTTAATCATGATTTTCATTCTTTTTGATGTATTTTTGTACACAAATACAAAACAAAATAATTATGCATGGTTTTCTAGTTCATTTGCATTCAGGTTTAAGGTGGGTAGCACTGATGTTATTGGTATATGCCATTCTTAATGCCGTTTCTGCGCGAAATAGCAACGAGTACACTAAGAAAGATAAAATGATAAACCTTTTTACAATGGTTTCCTTACACTTACAACTTGTGCTGGGGTTCATTTTATATTTTACTTCACTAAAAGTTATCTTCTCCGAAGGGTGGATGAAAAACCCTTCGCAAAGATTTTATAATCTCGAACATATATCAATCATGATTCTCGCCATTGCTTTGGTAACCTTTGCAAGAGGAAAAGCAGAACGTTCCAATGATGTGGCTGCAAAACACAAGAAAATCAGAATTTGGTATACCGTAGCACTCCTACTTATACTTATTTCTATTCCTTGGCCTTTTAGAGCGAATTTGGGCGGTGCATGGTTTTAAAGTTAATCGTTATTCTGTCTATAGCTGCTCTAACACTTTCTTGTTCTAATCAAAACGGACAAAGCAACGGAAGTGTTTCCAGTTCGACAGGCAAAACATTGTATGAAACCAATTGTGCGCAATGTCATGGTAGTGATGGTAAACTTGGGAATTCTGGTGCTACAGATTTGAGCGTGTCGGTTTTATCTGACGATGAAAGTAAAAATCGAATAAAAAATGGTTTGAACGCAATGCCGCCAATGGCTGAACTACTGGGTTCTGAGGCAAATATTGATAGTGTAGTTCAATTCATTAAAACTTTGCGCACTAAAAAATGAGTTCAGGTCACGTTACAGTTGATGCAGTTGAAGAACGTTGCGTTCTAGTTGGTGTAATAAGTTCTGATATTACCGAAATAACCGCAAAAGAATATCTAGATGAACTTCAATTTTTAGCTGAAACAGCAGGCGCTTTAGCTGAAAAGAAGTTTCTTCAAAAATTACCTATGGCCAATCCTAGAACTTATGTTGGGACAGGTAAATTGGAGGAGATTAAAACCTATGTGCAAGACAACAATATCGAACTTGTCATCTTTGACGATGAACTTTCTCCATCTCAATTGCGCAATATTGAAAGGGAATTAGCATGTAAGGTTTTGGACAGAACCATTCTAATTCTAGATATTTTCGCAAGCAGGGCAAGAACATCTCATGCAAGAACACAAGTTGAATTGGCGCAGTTGCAATATATGTTACCAAGATTAACCAGGATGTGGACCCATCTTGAACGGCAAAAAGGTGGAATAGGATTGAGAGGTCCAGGAGAGTCTCAGATTGAAACAGACAGGCGTATCATTCAAACTCGGATTGCCCTGATGAAAGAACGTTTGAAAGAAATTGATAAGCAAATGGCCGTGCAACGAAGTAATCGAGGCCAATTGGTTCGTGTTGCTTTAGTTGGTTACACCAATGTAGGAAAAAGTACCTTGATGAATGTGCTTTCCAAATCTGATGTTTTTGCTGAAAATAAGTTGTTCGCCACTCTTGATACAACCGTTCGCAAAGTGGTTATCGAAAACTTACCTTTTCTCTTGACCGATACCGTTGGTTTCATTAGGAAATTACCTCATCAATTGATAGAGTCATTTAAATCTACATTGGATGAAGTTCGAGAGGCTGATTTATTGGTGCATGTTCTCGATATATCACACCCCACCTTTGAGGATCAATATGAAGTGGTTAATGAGACCCTGAATGAACTTGACAAAACTGAAAAACCGGTTATTCTAGTGTTCAATAAAATTGATCAATACAAAGTTGCTGTTGAAGGCGATCAATTGACTACGGAGGAAAGAAATGTTGAATTGGAAGAGCTGAAACGCACTTGGATGGCCAAGTTGAACAATACCAAATGTGTGTTTATTTCAGCCAGAGACAAGGACAACATTGAAGAACTCAAAAAGGTGGTATACGATGAAGTTCATCGTATTTTTAAAGTTAGGTATCCTTATAACAACTTTCTTTATTAAACCCCTCTTAAGTTTTTAAGCATAAAAAAAGGGCTTTTCAGCCCTTTAAATATTTTCAATTGCAATGATTATCGAACCAAATGCAAGAAACCATGGCCTTCAAGTACATTGTCAAGGTAACCCGTAACTTTATATTTGAAGAAATATACGCCATCTTCAGCGTCTACGCCATTATCAGCCTTACCATTCCATGCTGGATTAACACCGGTTCCTTCAAACATCACATTACCCCATCTATTAAGAATTGTTAACTCAACAGAAAGTGCATTTGTAGTAGTCAAAAAGAAGAAATCGTTATCTTGGTCACCGTTTGGAGAAAATACATTCGGTACATATACAGTTGGAATTGGAAATATACAACTTCCGTCATCTGTAGTAGCATTAGGATCAAAGTTCGTAGCTGACGGATCTGTACATCCACAAATAGAAATCACTACTGCTATTGATGCTTCATCAAAACAGTTTGGATCCTGGAAAGCTGTTAATTGGATAACACTGCTCTCTGTAAAAGTCACCGTTTGTGCATCCATATTGTTGACATTGATTACCTGTCCATTTCCAAAATCCCACTCGAATGTCCCTGCATTTTGACTTGTATTGGTAAATGTCACCTGTAAAGGTGAGCATCCCACAATTGGATTGGCAGCTAATTGCGCAACAGGTGGATTTAAAATATCTACAAAAGCACTGTCATTCGCCTCACATACATTATCCACTACGTTGATGTAATACCAACCTGAAGGTAAATCCTGAAACACCGAAGCATTAATGAAGTTGGGACTGTTCGGTCCAGGACCTGACCAAGTATATTGTGGCACACCTGTTTGACCGGAAATTTGAGCAGAAACGTAACCAACAGGTTGACAAGTCGCAGGTCCTACAAAAATTGTATCAATAGCCAATGTTTGATTCATTACAACCGTAACCGTATCTACAAAAGGCCCAAGACAAACATCTGTCACTGTCACCAAATAATTAAAAGTTCCATTTTGATTAATCGAGACGACATCACTCGTAGAATCGGAGGCACTTGCCTGCCAATCATATGTGAAGGATTCAGAGCCACCACTTGCTGTTGCAGAAATCACAATTGAATCATTAAAACACTGAAGCGTTAAATCTGTTTCATTAATTACAACAGGCTCGATATCATTAATATATAAAGTTCCAGAAATGGTTTGAGAAACACCGTTAGCATCAACGTAATTCACCTGAATTACAATTGTTTCAGTGCCCTCAACAAGTGCATCAACTATAGGAATTATGTTAATCGCTGCAGTGTCTTGCCCCGGTAGAAGCGTAATAGGACTTGCTGCAATATTAAAATCAACACCATTTGAGGCTGTTCCTGTTACTGTGTAATCTACTACTAATGTATCAAGCGACTCACATGCACTTCTAATAAAAAGTACGTTTGCATCGACACAAGCTTCCGGAATGGTGTCACTTCCTGATGCTGTTTCCAAAGTTAAATCAACCGGAGGAGAAGTAAATGAATCATTTTCAAGAAATACAGCTGTACTCAAATAATTATCCGCTACATCAGCAACGGCGAATTTGAAGTGATAAGTTTCACCACAAATTACATCAAAAGTAATCGGAATTGGTACGGTAAAACCATTCATTGTATGGGTCAAGCCACCAGCATTACTCACATAATATTGCGCATTCAAATTGGGATGGATTGTACTGATAGTAATGGGACTGGTTGTTCCAGGAACAGTTGCTAGGTTAACTGATCCATTTGGGAAACCAGCAGGAGCGGAGTAAGGGCCCGTTATGCCAGGACCAGCAACGAAGAAACCAAAAATATCATTGAATTGCGTATTAACATAAGTTAAATATTCATCCGATGAGAATACGAAATTGAAACTTACCACATTTGAAATCGGAACGAAATCAAACTCCAAAATAGCACCATCGGTTGCACTAATAGCAGAACCAATACCTAAAGATTGCAAATTAGCATTAGCAATGGTTAACATATCATTGACTGTCGGATTCATGGTGTTTGATAAAGCGCTAACATTTACCTGTCCGGCAGTAGCCGTTGCAGCAGTTCCAACCAATTCAGTTGTTGCTCCTGAAGAAAGTACAACACCACCTGCTGGAAAACCGATGTTAGACGTCCCCCCAAAAGCCCCAATTTGTGCAGCATTTCCAGTGTATGTAACATTAGTAACACTAATTCCAGGTCCAACCAGATTATTTACATATTGAGCGGGAGTCAATACTCCAGAAGATATCGTCATTTGAGAACGTGCAATGCCAAAACAAGAAATGACAGACACAAAAAATAATGAAATTTTATTCATAGTAATTAGATGAAGTTTATTCAATCGATTCTAAAGACCTATTGAATTCAAAAATAGTTGCACGAATTTCGAAAAAAAATAGTCGACTCACAATTTATTCAGACAATAATAACGAATTTTGATTCAAATCGAAATTTTTAAACATGGAAGCAACGCAACAATATATCGCAGGTTCTAAAGAAAAATTCCTTAATGAGTTAATGGATTTTTTGAAAATCCCTTCAATTTCAGCTGACCCGGCTTATTCAGATGCCGTTCATCAAACTGCTGAATTCGTTGCCAATCAATTGAAAAATATTGGTTTGGATGCCGTAGAAATTTGTCAAACTGCGGGATATCCAGTTGTTTACGGTGAAAAGATGATCGATGAAAATCTTCCTACGGTTTTGGTTTACGGACATTACGACGTGCAACCTGCGGATCCGATTGATTTGTGGACGAACCCGCCTTTCGAACCTGTTATCAAAACAACACCAATACATCCGCAAGGTGCCATATTCGCAAGAGGTGCTTGTGATGATAAAGGTCAGGCGTTTATGCATGTTAAAGCTGTTGAGGCGATGCTTGCTTCAGGTGAACTCACGTGTAATGTAAAGTTCATGATCGAAGGAGAAGAAGAGGTAGGAAGTGAGAACCTTGCAATTTTTGTGAATGAAAATGTTGATCGACTCAAAGCAGATATCATCTTAGTTTCCGATACTGGCATGTTGGCGAATGATGTTCCATCAATTACAACAGGTTTGCGTGGTTTAAGTTATGTTGAGGTAGAAGTAACGGGTCCAAATCGTGATTTACATTCCGGACTTTACGGTGGTTGCGTTGCCAATCCTATCAATATTCTTACGACAATGATTGCTTCAATGCATGATGAAAACAGAAAGATTACCATTCCAGGATTCTACGACAAAGTAATTGAGCTTTCAGCTGAGGAGCGCGCAGAAATGGCCAAAGCGCCTTTCTCTCATGAAAAATATTGTGAGGCTTTAGATATCGAAACCACTTTTGGTGAAACAGGGTATTCAACAATGGAAAGGGGTTCGATTCGTCCTACTTTGGATGTGAACGGCATTTGGGGAGGATACACCGGTGAAGGTGCAAAAACGGTAATTCCTTCAAAAGCATACGCTAAAATTTCCATGCGTTTGGTACCGGATCAAAATCCTGATGAAATCACCAACTTGTTTCAAACGCATTTTGAAAAAATTGCTCCTCAGGGGGTAAAAGTAAAGGTTAAACCGCATCACGGTGGTGAAGCAGCTGTAACGCCAATCGATTCTATTGGTTATAAGGCAGCAGCATTGGCTTACGAATCCACTTTCGGAAAGAAACCCATTCCGGTAAGAAGTGGCGGAAGTATTCCCATTGTTGCCATGTTTGAAAAAGTTTTGGGATTGAAAACTATACTTATGGGATTTGGCTTGGACAGCGACGCGATTCACTCACCAAATGAGCATTATGGTTTGTTCAACTTTTACCGCGGAATTGAAACCATCCCCTACTTCTACAAGCATTTTGCTGAACTTTCAAAAGAATAATACAATGAGATTTTTACTGCTATTTGGTTTTTCTTGCCTTTTTTTGTTGAACTCTTGTAAAGTTTTTGAAGAGCCTGAGTTTGTAAAAATGGGCGGTTATCAAATTGAAAGCATGGAAGGTTCAACGATCAACTTTTCGGTGAATGCAGTTATTTCCAACCCCAATTGGTATGCACTGAAAGTGAAACCGTCCAAGCTCGACGTATACGCCGGAGATTTTTTCATGGGAACCGTCTTTCTTGAAGACAAACTCAAATTCAAAAAGAAAAAGGACAGTGAAATCAATGCTTCATTCCGCGCTGAATTGGCTGATGGTGCTTTATTGAAAGCGATGTCTTTTGGCGGTGAAGAAAATGTGAACTTAACGCTAAAAGGTAAGGTGAAAGCTGGCGTATTTTTCATTTACAAGAAATTCGATGTCAACGAAAGCCAGTCAATTAATGGCGGTTCTTTTGGTATTGGAGGGATGAATTAGGTTTTACTAATCCTCCAAATATACACGGTGTACGCGTTTTGAAATGCCCGTCATAACCTCATATGGAATGGTTTCCATCAATTGCGCTAACTTTTCAATAGGTTGGTGTTCTCCAATAATTTCAACACGATCGCCTTCCTGCACAGCTAAGCCTGTTACATCAACCATGATCATGTCCATGCAAACGCGACCCAAGGTTGGACAGAATTGCCCTTTGATGAACACACCGCCTTTACCATTGCTCAAGCTGCGTCTGAAACCGTCTGCATAACCAACAGGAATTACGGCGATTTTTCCTGGTTCCTTTGCTACAAATGTTCGGTTATATCCAACACTCTCTCCTTTTTGAATGGTTTTCACTTGTGAAATGACACTCACCCAAGATAACACGGGTTTCAATTTTCTTTTTATCTGAGGATTTGAAGAAATGCCATACATTCCGATTCCGAGACGTACCATTTCATATTGCACTTCTTGGTAATTGGAAATGCCTTCTGAATTTAAAACATGTCTAAATATTGGATAATTCAAGGACTTGGATAAAAATTCGTACGCTTGATTGAAACGTGAAATTTGGAGATTCGTGAAACGACTATCCCTCAAATTATCGGATTCAGCCAAATGTGTGTACAAAGATTTAATACGAATTTCTGGTTGGCTTTTCAAAATATCAGCCAATTGTTGCAACTGGTCTAATTCATAACCAAGGCGCTTCATGCCCGTATCTATTTTTATATGAACGGGGAAATTGGAAACTCCGGATATAATCAATTCTTTGATAAAATTTTCCAATTGGCGGAATGAAAATATTGCAGGCTCTAAATGGTGTTGAATGCAATTTTCAAACCCTTCCTCCTCAGCATTCATTACTAAAATTGGCGCTGTTATGCCTTCATTTCTGAGTTCAACGCCCTCGTCTGCATAAGCAACCCCAAAATAATCAATGCCTTGATTGCTTAGAAATGAAGCCATTTTTTCAACACCTGAACCATAAGATTGCGCTTTCACCATGGCCAAAAGTTTCACCCCTGGATTCAGACTATTCTTGAATACAGATAAGTTTTCTTTCAAATTCGTTAAATCAAATTCTACTAAAGTCTTATGACTCTTTAATCTGAACACTTTAACATACCGTTGCATGTTCATATTTCGAGTTCCTTTGAGTAGAACTATGGAATTTTTAAAATTTACAGGTATTTCGTCCTTTTCTGATACAAGAAAATACTTGTCGGTATGGTAGGATTGTACTATTTTCTCAATCTCACTTTTCTTGAAAAAATTATCTTCATCTAAACCAATTATAACTACTCTAGGTCTATTTTCCGCAATAGTCAATTGATATTCGAGAGAATGCTTTAAAGCGTCGAGATCTAAGTTGTAAGTGTCATTTATGATAGTATTGCCATGAATGCCCTCAAATAGTTCCATTCGTAGTGCCAATCTTGGTAAACTTTCAATCCTAGAAACTTGAATATTTTTTTCACCAATGATATGAGCAGCAGCAGCGATTGCAAGTGTTGCATTCTGCAAACTAATTTTATCTTGAAAAGGGCAATGCGGCAACATTTTTTTATAGCCGGACTGCATTGTTTTTTCGCCATGAATAGAAAGAATTTGAACTTTACTCAAGGCAATGGATTCCGGAAAAATGGTATAACCGCAATTTTTAAACAATGTTAATTTTTCTTCAAGATGCAGACTATTGGAAATAAAATTCTCTTCATGGGCACGACCAAAAGATGTGAAAATTCCAAAAGATGGTTTAACGATAGGTTCCAATTTTCTCATTTCTCCTGGTCTGGAAATCCCAACCTCAATCAATGCTAAATCAGCATTTTCATGAAGCTCTAACAGCGATAATGGAACACCAATTTGGGAATTGTAACTTTTGGGACTGCGAATTATTTTTTTGGAATCGGCTAGTAAATGGTACAACCATTCTTTTACCGTTGTTTTTCCGGCACTACCAGTAATTGCTATTACAGGATAAGTAAACTTTTGACGGTGGAATGCCGCAAGATCTTGCAAAGCTTGGGTAGTATCAGCAACTTCGATGAATGTCGCTCTGCCCAATAACTGTGCCTCGGGAAGTTCACTCACCACGAAATACTTAATTCCTTTTTCAATTGCTGATTCAATAAATTGATGTCCGTCGCGAAATTCACCTTTTAAAGCAAAAAAAACTGATGTTGCTGAATCTATGATTTTTCGGGTGTCGATGAGCACAACATCAATAGTCCCATGTATCGTTAAGCCATGCACTGTTCCATGAACAGCTGCAGCAAACTCATTCAGTTCTAGATTTAGTTTCAATGTGCTGTCTTATTGTAACAAGAACGACAAAGCGGCATGTATTTTTCAGTGGCTCCTACCAAAACTTGATCTTTTTCTTCTGCAGTTCGATGAGAGAACTGAGCGAGATTTCCGCAAGAAACACATATTGCATGTACTTTGGTAACATATTCCGCAATACAAAGCAATTTTGGCATAGGGCCAAAGGGAACACCCAAATAATCCATGTCTAAACCTGCCAGTATGACCCGAACACCCTTTTTAGCTAGGGTATTAGCCACTTCAACAACACCATCATCAAAGAATTGCGCTTCATCAATGGCAACAACACGTTCATTGGTCCAAATCTTTAGAATCTCGGCGGCATAATTAACCGGAGTAGCTTTTAAACTTGTACCTTGATGGCTTACCACATTTTCTTCATGGTATCGGTTATCGACAATAGGTTTGAACAAGAGTAGTTTTTGATTTGCGAATTGAGCCCTCCTTAAGCGTCTTATCAACTCCTCTGTTTTACCTGAAAACATTGAGCCACAAACGACCTCAACCCATCCATTTTGACGACCTTCGGTAGGAAATTGTTCTAAAAACATGTTCAAACAAAATTAAATATGTTATCAACAACTTATTTAAGAGAAAAACTCAAAGCAATGTTGATGAACTGATAAATCAATTGGTACTTTTACTTTCAAAAGTCGTTAATTTGAACCTTAATAGAAAGGTCAAGTTAGCAACTTCATTAAAATGTTGAAAAATTTCAAAACTACCCTATATGTCGCATGTTAAAAGTATTCATTCGTCCATAAAAATTATTCAGGAGACTTATCAAAAATTAGAATCGAGTGAGCTTACGATGGACGAACTCGATTTATTCGTCAATGCTGCACAAGAACTCCACGAGCGAGCTGTGATTTTGAGATATAAAGCCTATGAAAGTAAAATTGAAATCGCGCATACAAATTTAAATCAAGGAATTGAGTCAACAGAAAGATTGACACAGCCAATAAATATTGAAAAAGAAGAGGTCACGGAGGAGACAATGGAATTGGAACATACTGAAAATGACGTGCCCGAACTGATTCAGCAAACGGATTATACTGAAAGTGAAAGCGTTGAGAGTTCTTTTTCTTTTGATCTTTTCAATGACAATGCTGAGGCAATCCGTGAAGATAATATTGAGGAAGGCGCGGTTGAAAATATTAACATTACTTCAACCACTGAAGAGGAAGATGGTGTCTTAGAAGAGCATGTGGTAATGGAACAAGTCAAAAGAGTTCCAATTGAGGAAGAAAACAAGGAATTCATCGAATTGTATTCAGTGATTGAATCAGATTTATTCAACCAAATCGGGATGTCGCGTTTAGAAACCTTGAATAATTGTTTCGGTTTGAATGAAAAATTTGTTTGTATCAATGAATTATTTAATGGTTCAAAAGATGAATTTAATGAAGCCATTTTAAAACTGGATAATGAAGCTTCTTATCATGAGGCACTTTTAACCGCTTCGGCATATGCGAACAAGTACAACTGGAACATTGAGGGTTCCACTGTCAAGGATTTTATTACCAAATTGAAAAGAAGGCATGGTTAAACAATGCTTTATTGTTTTAATTACAGTTGTTTCTACCACATATTTTAACGCACAAATCATCCAGATTAAGGAATTCGCGAAGGTATTGTGCAGTAAAGAGTTTCATGGAAGAGGTTATGTGAATTCAGGAGACTCCATCGCGGCAGCATACATTCAGTCGGGTTTTGAAAAAAATGGAATTGCTCCCATCAATGGGAACTATTTACAATCGTTTTTCTTCAATGTAAATACTTTTCCTGGCAATATGGAAGTGATTCATAATGATAAAATCTTAAAACCAGGCATTCATTTTATGGTTCACCCTTCGAGTAAGGGTGGGACAATTAATTTGGTTCCAAAAAAAATAGCTTCGGTTGAATTATTGGACAAAAAAATCCTTTCTTCGATATTAGAAAACCTTTATGACGATTCTGTTTATAATGCGCTTCTTATTGATTACACCAATGTCTCCAATGACACGCTCAAACTGCTCCAGCCAATTTGTGAGCAATTAAGTTCTGCTTTTCCAGTAATTGAAATTACAAATAAAAAATTCACATGGTCGGTTTCAGATATTGAATTCAATAATCCATATATCCAAGTTCAAGATTCTATTTACGAAGCGAATGCGCCTTTTCAAATTGCTATTGATTCTAAATTGATTAAAAGACATAGGGCAAACAATGTAATAGGTATTGTACCAGCAAAAAAGAAATCTGACGAATTCATTGTTTTCACAGCACACTACGATCATCTTGGTCAAATGGGTGACTCAACATATTTTCCAGGTGCCAACGATAATGCAAGTGGAACAGCGCTACTTCTAGAAATGGCGAACAAAATCCAAAAAAAGCCATTAAAAATAAATGCCGTTTTTATTGCTTTTGCAGGGGAAGAAGCTGGATTAATAGGCTCCTATTATTTTGTAAACAACCCAATAATTGATTTAAAAAAAGTTCGTTTTTTAATAAACACAGATATTATGGGAAGTGGAGAAGATGGTGTTACAGTGGTCAACGCCACTTTACATGATAAGGAGTTCCAAATCTTAAAAAATATCAACAATAAAAAATCTTACTTAAAGGAAATTAAGTCGCGAGGTCCCGCTGCCAACTCTGATCACTATTGGTTCTCAAACGAGGGTGTACCAAGCTTTTTTCTGTATACCATGGGACCCAATAAAAATTACCATGATGTATTCGACACATATGAAAACCTTTCTTTTTCAGCAACAGAAAATGTGTTTAATCTTCTTTATGATTTTGCAAAAAAAATCACTAAGTAAAATAGGAGTATTGAAAACCTTAGTTGTGCATTAATTTAAAAACCTTAATTTCGCCTAAAAATTTAATTAATTCATTGAATTTTCTATACTAAAAGTTGGGAATAAAAAATTTTATACAACGCAAGTGGGTAAAAATTCCTTACCTTATCATAGTTCATGGTTTAGCAGGTTATGGACTATTTCTTTTGGCTGTTTATTTTGCAATGAAATTCAACTTGACAAATGAAGCGGGCGCTATTGATCCGAATAACCGCTACTTTCAAGACATGCATGACAAATACAATCAAAACTTCAAGATTGACAGCGTCTCCATAATGAAAAATCGTTACGAGGTATTGAACAGAATACTCTTGCTCAATGATTTCTTTCCTCAAAATGCGGAAACAATCAGGAAAGTTTATGAAACCACAAAAGATGAAAAGCTTGCTTTGAGAATGTTGGATGCCGTTGATCTTCACTTAATAAAAAACAAAGCTTACCAAGAAGAAAAGGCAAAAGTTTTAGAAAAAAGCAAAAAAGATCCTGTCGTTAATGGATTAAGCGCTTTTGAATGGATGAATGTGACTGAATGGAAATACTTCAAGCAAGCACTTCTTAAAGACAAAAAATGGATTGATTCTGCATCCAGAGCAACAGGTGTTGAAGCGAGAATTATCGTATGTTGTTTGGTAGGGGAGCAAGTTAGAATGTTCAATTCGCGAAGGGAAAAATTCAAGACTTTGGTCGCTCCCTTAAAATCTCTAGTTTTGGAGACCAATCAATCCTATGGTGTTACAGGAATTAAAGATCATACTGCTCGCAGAATTGAAGAAAATTTAAAGAATACAAATAGTCCATATTACTTAGGCTCAGCCTTCGAACATCTGCTTGAGTATGATTCAAGTGAATTAATTGCTATCAACAAATACAACGATTCCTTAAGTATTAGACTAAAGAGATTGGTTCAATACCAAAATCATTATTACTCTTATTTGTACGCTGCCTTGTTCGTTCGACAGATAAAGGAACAATGGGAAAAAGCAGGTTTCCCTATAGCCGATCGTCCAGAGATTTTTGCCTCTTTATTTAATTTGGGTTACAATAAATCAAAACCAAAAAAAGACCCTGCAGTAGGAGGTTCAAATTTCAAAATCAATGATACTGAACACACTTTTGGTTCCGTGGCCTTTGATTTTTATTATTCTGGTGAATTGGCTGATGAATTCCCATACCAAAAGGAAAAATTTGTTGGTCCAGCATCCAAGTCAATCAAAAAGCCCACTTCAAGCAAGTCGACTTCTCTGCCAAAAAGTGACACCACAAAGTTGAAAGTCAACTAACAAAGCGTATTTTTTATTATTATTGAATTCGAAATTAAAAGGATGAAATATATTCTTTCGTTTTTACTTGTTTTAGCTTTCCAAAATTCATTTGGACAAGCCTAT
The DNA here is from genome assembly GCA_947475275.1 of Flavobacteriales bacterium. GTDB lineage: Bacteria > Bacteroidota > Bacteroidia > Flavobacteriales_D > Crocinitomicaceae > M0103. The sequence goes on from CANJNE010000014.1 coordinate 15,104, forward strand.
ACAGGATCCGAAAAAGTTAAAGTGAAATCTTTTCCATCCAAAGCTGCACAATGCGCTCCTCCAACGACCACAACGTATCTTGAATTGAATAACGTGAGGGCAATGATTCATACGGCCGGTAACCTCTGGCAAATTCCCAATCAGAACCTATCACAATATGAAATCCCAAAAAATTCTGGCATCATGGCACTTTTTACTGCAGCACTGTGGTTAGGGGGTACCGATGTAAACAATCAATTGAAACTTGCGGCATTAAGATATCGAGAAGGTCAAGATTATTGGACTGGACCACTTTCAAAAGTTATTGCTGAGACCAATTATGAAAATTGCAGCAAATACGACCGTCACTTCATTACTACGCAAGATGAAGTTAGAGAATTTGATGCTTGGTACAATGCTGGAATCGAGGATGCTCAGAATGGAACAACCAGCCAATCTGCTTTATTTCCAAATTATGAAGTTCCAAAAATTATAAAAGAATGGCCAGCACACGGTGATTTATCCTTAGGACAAGATTATTATTTAGCCCCATTCTTCGACAGAAACGAAGACGGAAGTTACAATTGGCAAGACGGGGATTATCCGTTTCATGATATCAACAGAACTCGAGAATGCAATAATGACCGTCGCGTTTTGTTATACGGTGACCAAAATTTTTGGTGGGTAATGAATGATAAAGGTAACATTCATACGGAAACTGGTGCTGATCCTATCGGAATGGAAATTCGCGCTCAAGCATTTGCATTTGCATCCAATGATGAAATCAATAACATGACCTTTTACAATTATGAATTGATCAATCGTGGAACGCAAACCCTTTACAACACGTATTTCGGATTTTTCACAGATGGTGCTTTAGGTGACCCCTACGACGATTATGTTGGTTGTGATGTAAACAGAGGCTTGGCCTATTATTACAATGGAGACAATGTCGATAGTGACAATTCCGGATACAAAGGATATGGTTCTACTCCACCTTCAGTGGGCGTTGATTTCTTCGAAGGACCTTATCAAGATAATGATGGAGCAGATAATGCTTATGGAATTGGTTTTAATGAAGCATTAAATGGAATTGGATACGGTGACGGTATTGTCGATAATGAGCGTTTTGGGATGAGAAGATTTTTGTATTATTCCAATACAACCAATGGTGCCAATCCAAATCAAACGGATCCGATAAACGCATCTGATTATTATAATTATTTAAGGGGCTATTGGAAGGATGGTTCACCTTTTTATTATGGAGGAAGTGGACATATTTCCGATAGTGAAGCGGACCCAAATGTACCATGCACATTTATGTTTCCTGGTGATACTGATCCATTGGGTTGGGGAACAGGAGGAGTTCCACAAGCTCCTTGGACTGAACAAACAGCCAACAATACACCTAATGACAGACGTTTCGTTGAATCAGCAGGACCTTTTATCTTAAAGCCCGGAGCAGTTAACAATATTACAGTTGGCGTTGTTTGGGCAAGAGCAAACAGCGGGGATCCTTTTGCCTCTGTCGATGTATTAAAAAGAGCCGATGACAAAGCACAAGCTTTATTCGAGAATTGTTTTAAGGTTCTTGAAGGCCCTCACGCTCCAGATTTAGAAATTCAAGAATTGGAAAACGAATTGATATTAACCATTTCAAATCCATCAAATTCAAACAATTACAACGAACAATATTCAGAATTCGATCCGTTCATTGTAACCAATGTACAAAATGCCGATAAAAATTACCATTTTCAAGGCTATCAAATCTTTCAGCTCAAAACCAAGGAAGGTTCCCTTTCTGACATTGGGAATCCTGCAAAAGCTAGATTGGTAGCCCAATGCGACATAAAAGATGGTGTTTCAAGAATTGTGAATTTTGAATTCGATGATGACCTTCAAGCCAGTATTCCTGTTGAAAAAGTTGATGGAGAAAATAAAGGTATTCAACATAGTTTTAGCGTAAAAGCAGACTTATTTGCTCAAGGAAATCCTCAATTGGTAAACTTTAAAAAGTACTATTACATTGCGGTCGCATACGCATACAATAACTACAAAAATTACAATCCCGATGATCCATTGACATTGGACGGTCAAAAACGTCTTTATCTTAATAGCCGTAAAAAAGCCACTGGTGCTGTAAAATTGATTGAAGGGATTCCTCATAATCCTATGCCAGAATCTGGAGGTACGTTGCATTATTTAGAGTATGGTGTTATGCCTGAAATTACAAGGATCGATGGATATGGAAATGGTAATTTAAATCTTGAACTGACTGATAATTCTTTATCTGAAATACTTTTTGAAGGTATAAAAGATGAAATTACTTATGCTGCTAACAATGGTCCGATTAAGGTAAAAGTTGTTGATCCGTTGAATGTTGCTAACGGTTATTTTGAATGCAAGTTTCGAGATTATGATGCGAGTGGAACAAATGGTGCTGATACTGCTTCATGGGTAATCTACAGGTATACAGCGGCAAATGGAACCTTGTTAGATTCTATTTCATCAGAACAAACCATTTCAGTTTTAAATGAGCAATTGATTCCTGAATGGGGTGTTTCCGTTCAAATTAAGCAAGAAAACTACACTGGACCGGCAGGCAATGCTTCGGTTAAAACAACGGAAATGATTACTTCAAGCATTTCATTTGCTGATTCTTCAAAACCTTGGTTGTCTTTTATTGAAGATAACGATGCATTCTTCCCTACCAATTGGATTCGTTCTGGAGATTATTCACCACAAGATCCAGAAGATTGTTTACCAAATGAATTGTCCTATTTGAATCCTTGTAATTACAAAGATGAATCTGGAATAGATGACGAAAAGATTTATGCAAAACTACTTGGAGGAGGAATTGCACCGCATCGACTCGTTGGCTTTCAGGCAGATTACATGCCGCTCGCTTATTATAATTTAACGAGTCCAGGAAGCGCAAGAAACAACGCTTCAATTTCATTTTTACCTAGTGTAGATATTGTTTTAACCTCTGATAAAACAAAATGGACACGTTGTCCAATCATTGAATTGGGAAGAGACGCCAATCTTAATATTGGTGGAGCAGATCCTGGGGGATTAAGAAAAAGTGCTAGCGTAGATAAAAACGGTAATCCCGATAACAGCGGAACAATAGGAATGGGGTGGTTCCCGGGTTATGCCATAGACCTGGAAACAGGCGCAAGATTGTATATGGCATTCGGAGAAAACTCGTTTTTAGGTGCTGAAAATGGAGCTGATATGCTTTGGAATCCAACTGAGCGCTTGGTTGATGGTGTTGGAAATCCTTTAATGGGTGGCATGCATCCTATTTATGTGTTTAGTTGTAATCAAAAAACCATCAACAATTTTTCTTCAGGTTACGATTTTCCTGCCTATATTCCTTCGGTTGGTGAGTCCAATTCGAATGACGCATATCTTAAGTTTAAGGATATTGTTGATAACAACAGCAGCGCATCTAAACGAGAATTATACGGTAGTTTAAGTTGGATTGCATACCCAATGCTCACAGAAGATCAAACATTACTTTCTAACGATGTACATATTAAGTTGAGAATCAATAAGGAATATAAAAACTTTATAGCAACTGGACGAAACAACGGGCGGCCGATGTTTTCATGGAATCTAACTTCCCTTGGTACGGCATACAATAGCGAGGAAGCGCTTAGTGAAGCTTTGGAAATGATTAATGTGGTTCCCAATCCATATAATGCATTTTCAGAATATGAAACGATGAAATTGGATACGCGAATCAAGATAACCAACTTACCTGAATTGTGCACCATCCGTATCTATTCTACAAGCGGGAAATTGATCAAGTTAATCAAAAAAGACAGTCCGGTAACCTATCAAGACTGGACACTTACCAATCATGCGAATGTGCCAGTTTCTTCTGGAGTTTATCTCATCCATGTGGAGATTCCTGGTATTGGTGAACGTGTGCTCAAATCGTTCATCGCTATGCGCCAAGTCGATTTGCAAAATATGTGATATTATTATCATGTTTAATGTTTTTGCTTTTTGAATATTTCTTTTTCTACTCGCAACCATTAATTTGATTTTTTCTTCGCTTAAAACAATTGGGCTATTCCCCATTTTAGCAGGGAATAGAACCAATCATCAATGCAAAGTTTTTCAAACTATCTTTCTAAAACCAATTTCACAAATGTATAAAGTCTGTTTAAATCGTCATACAGTTCCAAATAGTAAGTGCCATTGGATAAGGATTCCAAAGCAATAAGATCATTCGGATAAATTACACCATTCAATACCATCTGTCCATTTGAAGCATAAAGTCGATAATTAGTCTCTTGGGTTAATCCATCAACAACAAAACCATTAACCACCGGATTGGGCACTATTTTCAATTTAGGAATCTCAAGGTCTCCCGTATTTGCGATGTATCCACCAAATTGTTGACCATCCGATGATTGATTTACAGTATGCTGCGCTGCATTGGAAACACGTAAAGAAAAATAATACCAATTATTAATTGCCGGAGTATTCAATAAATAATCAAAAACAGTATCCAAACCAACCTGTGTCCAGGTTAAAATATCGGTGTTTCCTGATGTTGAACCTAGAGCCACTTCATATAACGAAATTCCTGATTCGGTATCGCTTGCTTGCCAGTTTACTGATAATAAATCCGTGTGAAAGGTATCAATATCTTGCATTAATCCATCAGCAATATCCACAATAACTGGAGGCGTCCAATCTACTTTATAATTCGCAGATACGGGTAAAGACCAATTCCATTGTGAGTCAATACTGATTGCTTCAACTTTCCCAGTGGTAATAGCGTTTGTACTCAAGTAACGAAAATCTTCTTGTAATATCAAGGGTAGTGTAGTTCCCCTACTTTTGAAACATTTGAGATTGTCAAACGCAACTGCGCATCCGCCTGACCTGAAGGAAATCGAATTACCTGTTGTCAATGGTGCGGGATCTTTCCAAGATGCTACCAATTCTTGGTTTAAAAAAACACGAATCCAACCTGTTTGAGGGTCAAATATCACAGAACAATGATAGGACACATTTTGCTGAATTGTAATTGTCTCAAAGTGTTGTAAAGTATAAACGTCATTGATTACAGAATAAATTTCAACCTTATTTTGTCCTTCTCTGAAATATACGAAATAGGAATTTCCTCGATTAGGTAATGTTGGTGCGCTACAAAAGAAATGTAAGCCGGCTCTTTGATTTAACCCACTAGATATAAACTGCATATCCCATTCGTATAGAAATACCGACTGGTTACTTTGCGTCACCTCTATAAAGGCATTCGTATTTTCGTTTGTGGCATCTGTATTTTGTAATTTACCTGCAGTATTTGCAAAACCAGAACTTTGAAGTGTCCAATTGTTTACTTCTTCAAAGGATTCCAAAGCATATCCTTTTTGACCGTTTCCATGCCATGAAGTTAGATTTGCCGGATGATCAGCAAAAATTCCGAATCGGTATAAAAGATTGTTTTCCGCGTCGATATCTGAAAAAGAAAAGTTTTGATTTTCCTTAATCCAATTAGCTGGATTTGTTAGAATTTGGGTCGTTGGGCCATTATTATCTATGATTTGTGAAACATACGTTGCTGTCCAACCTGCTGCTGCCGTTCCGCAGTCTGAACGAAATTCTAAAAGCAAAGAACCTGAAGTTGATGTTATTGTACCAGGAGTTTGATTTCCGGAATACATTCCAATTAGTGGTGCTTGCGGCGAATTGCCATCGTAAATGTAAAGAAAATCATAAGCAGGTTCTAATGCGAATTCGGTAAAATTAACTGATATATTTCCGGCATTGGTTGGTTGAATCAACCACAATTTCCGTTCGTCATCGCTATAATTACCTGTACCTCCTCCAGAATCATAAAGAGTACCAGATGCGCTATTTACGTTGATTATTGTTGGTTGATTGTTGATGAGTCTGTAGTACTTCTCCCAATTCCAATTTATCCCTGGGTCGGTATGGGTTTGGTTTGGATAATGCTGATGACCTTTGATTTTTATACAACCACCTAAGGTTTGAACTTGCGAAGAAGGCGAACCAAAATAGGTTCTGAGACCTAAAATTCCATAACCACTTCCGATTACATCGCGGCATAAGGCTGCTGACTGTTCATACATAGGATCGGTATACCAGCTTGGGTCGTTAACATATCCCTCGTGTTCAATTCCAATGGTATAAGGATTCTCAGAGCCTACATGCCAAGCTTTATAAGTTTCATCAACCATTTGTGTAATTTGTCCATCAGTACTTCGAACCACGTAATGATAGGATACTGAGGCATTGCAGTTTTGTGCCCACGAAATGGCGCCTGCATAGGTTCCTTGAATGGTATGAACAGTTACGGCTGAGATGTTTGTACCATTGCGTGAACTGAAATTACATGTTGCTGCAGGATTCCATAGTGCTGGTGCAAAATCAATGCTTTTCTGAGCAGGTCTAATGTAAGCCAGATTTTCCGAATTGCTTACTGTATTGCTTCCGATTTTAATAAAATCAGATTCCAAAATTTCAGCATTATTCGCCCCAAATACTTCATCAAAATCGATTGGATAAACCGAAAAGCCATATTCTAAAGCTTTTTGATTGTCAGATAGGAATTTAAAATAACCATAAATTTGAACGTCTTGAGCGAATGCATTGACGGCTCCATTATCAGGAATTTCGCTTAATATTTTCAAGGCTTCATAAAGTGCGATTACATCTTTTTTCTTAAAGTATTCAAGTTTTATAGCAGTAATGGTCAGCTCTAAAGCCTTTGCATAAGCTAAAATTTGAATTAGATTATTGCCTTTTTGTTCAGCAACACTGATTCCGCTTTTCTTGGCAATTAAGTAGGCATTTTCATTAAAGTAGCCGTTTCCATGGTCAAAAATGCCCATAATTCCAAATGGTAAGGGCATTCCGCTACATGTTTCTGTATTAACAGGCGGAGGATTCATGTGTGTATTGCAATAAGCAACTGCTTCGAGAATCCCTTTCGGTAAAGATGGACATGCATTGTATGCTTCTGCAAACATGTTGTTTTGTTGTGAATGTCCTTGAAAAGGACAAGATAAATACAGTGCAGCAACTACTGCACATCGGATCAGTTGTTTCATAGTAAGGTATTTATAAGGTTAAAACCAAATTAAAACAAGCCGAAATGAAAACCGAATTTGCCGGTTGAAAATTATGGAAATTCAACGAATAGAAATATAAAGACTCGGCTGTATCATAAATCATCCGATGCAAATGCAAGAAGAGCTAACAGTTCAAGTTCAATGTTAAAAGTTCACCGTTTAACTTCATACCATTTTGAACTTTGAACTTCTCTGAACGCATTAATTCTTAAATCGCAATACTGGTTAGTAGGATTTAGGAAAGAAGAAACATAACTATTTAATCAATTGATTGAAAGATTTTATTGCTTTTGCCATCATTTCGGCTATGTTTTTTTGATTAGCAGTAAATCCTTGGTCCCGACTTCTCAATTCATAGGTGATGCCATCAAGTATTTTTTCACCGTAAACATGATAGGTTGTATGATCCACCCCAACTTCAGGCGAAGCATTTTTATCTCCTTTAACAATGAGCTTTCTTTCGTAAAGAATGAGCTGAGGTTCATCTATCAAATATTTTATTTGAAAAAACTTATTTTGTTCGCTTAATTCTTTCTTTTTATTGACCATTCTATCTTTGTAATCACCAAAGTCCTCAATATGTAATTCAAATTTAGTTCCTGCAGTGATTTTCCAAAGAAAACTGTCATTGTGTTCAATTTCTGGTTTTGTCGATGCTCCTATATTAGCGCTAGCATCTGGGATCATTATTTGGGCATTAAGTTCATGTTTGTCTAAAGTAATCAACTGAAATTCAGTATAGTCATTCATGTTGGAAGTAATCATTTGTTTATTTAATGTTTCTGGATCTTTACCTCCACAACTGGAAATAATAAACAAAATAAACATCAATGAAAACAAGGCGAAATTCTTCATATTTTGCTGAAGGTTGCTTCTAATTTATTTCTCTAAAATTAAGAATTTAATAAAATTAAGAACAAAAATATATTGCGCTTGTTTATGCTTATAAGAAAGCATAATTTATTTTACACAAATCATTTAAACGCTTGCCCTAGTTAATTTGAGTCATGGCCGAATACAAGATAAAAGATTTGGAAACCCTTACTGGTATAAAGGCACACACGATTCGTATTTGGGAGAAACGTTATAATTTTTTGTCTCCTGATAGAACTGATACTCAAATCAGAACCTACACAGATGAAGAGCTGACCCTTTTGCTCAATATTGCTATTCTGAATAAGAATGGTATTAAAATTTCGAAAATTGCTGATTTATCCTCACAACAAATAGCTCAAAAGGTATGGGAAATTCGAGGTAAACACACAGTAGATAACAGTACTGAGTTGCTCATTCTGTCTTTAATCGAATTAGACGAGCAGCTCTTCAATACAACACTACAAAAAATCATTAATGAACGCGGATTAACAGGTGCATTTATCAATTACCTCATTCCTTTTTTGGATAGAATAGGTGTGATGTGGTTGGTGGGTTCTATAAGCACGGCTCAGGAACATTTTATTTCTAATTTGATTCGTCAGAAAATAATTAGTGAAACTGATAAATTGGATATTCCGGCTTCATTTGAAAACCCTGTAATGTTGTTTTTGCCTGAGCACGAATGGCATGAAATCAGCCTATTGTTTTATCATTTTATACTTCGAAGTAAAGGATTGCCTACTATTTATTTGGGGCAAAGTTTGCCTTATGAATCGATGTTAGAATGTGTTGAAAAGCTTAAGCCTCGTGTTTTAGTTACCTCATGGCTAACAGCCACAGATGAAAGGTTCATTCTGAATTATTTTGCAAACCTTATCAAGGATACCAAAGACCTACCGATATATGCAGGAGGATTTCAAATTGAAACTTTTACTGGAAAACTTCCTAAAGAAATCAATCGCATTTCTGATATTACCGTTCTCGATCAGGTACTTAAAGCAATATAACTCCAGTTGCGCCCAGTACAGGTATCGTTTTCATGCTTTTTTCTGTGATGGTTTCAGGAAGGAAAACGAACTTCTTATCATACATCACATCATTCACCCAAAAGCTCACCCAATATTCATTGGCCAAACCAAATACATCCTCCATAATGGGCTCAATCTTAGCTGCTTCATTGGGAAGTAAAATCTCTAAACAATGTCTCAGGGTTGATGTTCTAATGCGTTCTCCAGTATTGACATTTTCACCATATCCTGTACTTGTGATAATGATGCCCTCCATTATGTCATCTCGAAGATTCAACAAATATACATTATAGGCTTTTTCGTTGTTTTCGAGTAACTCTTGTACAACTGCAACACCAACATTTTCTACCTTAGGACCAAAAAGTTCTTCTCTCATTTGGTAAATTCACTAAAATTTAAGGGTAATTTACTCTACCGTGACACTTTTCGCCAAGTTTCTGGGTTGATCTACGTTACAGCCGCGCATTACAGCGATATGATAAGAAAGCAATTGTAATGGAATCGTTGCCAATAATGGAACGAGATATTCATTGGTTTCAGGAATTTCAATATAATGATCTGCCATTTCTTTGACTGTAGTATCACCTTCAGTAATAATGGCAATAATCTTTCCTTTCCTAGCCTTAACTTCTTGAATATTGGAAACAACTTTTTCATAAGAAGCACCCTGAGTGGCAATTACAAAAACGGGCATTTCCTCGTCTATTAAGGCAATCGGACCGTGTTTCATTTCGGCTGCTGGATACCCTTCAGCGTGAATGTAAGATATTTCTTTTAGTTTCAGTGCACCTTCTAACGCAACAGGAAATGAACTTCCCCTACCCAAATAAAGTGCATTTCTTGCGTCTTTGTATTCTTTGGCTATAGCCTCAATTTTATCGTTTGCTTCAAGCACGATTTTCACCTTTTCCGGAATGGCTTCAAGTTCTGCTAATAACATTCTGAAGTTGGTATCACTAATTGTACCTTTCTTTTGTGCTAGTGAAAGTGCCATGAGGGTCAAAACAGTAACTTGTGCAGTGAAGGCTTTGGTTGATGCAACTCCGATTTCTGGACCTGCGTGGGTGTAGGATCCTGCATCAGTAATCCTTGAAATTGATGAACCAACAACATTACATATTCCTAATATTGTTGCACCTCTCGATTTTGCTAATTCCAATGCAGCAAGCGTGTCAGCTGTTTCCCCTGATTGAGAAATAGCGATTACTACATCATTTTCATTAACAATAGGATTGCGGTATCTGAATTCACTAGCGTATTCCACTTCTACATTGATTCGCGCAAGATCTTCGATAAGGTATTCCCCAACCAATCCCGCATGCCAAGAAGTTCCGCATGCAATCATGATAAGCCTATTGGCTTGCATCATTTTTTGTTCATATTCTCTAATGCCTCCCAAAGAAACCCAACCTTCCTCTGCGTTCAGTCTACCTCGAAAACAATCGTGAATTGAACGTGGTTGTTCGTGTATTTCTTTCAGCATGAAATGCTCATATCCACCCTTTTCAAGGGCTTCCAATTCCATTTCTAATTGCTGAAAGAATGGCGTTTTAGGTTGATCAGCGATATTGTATAATTTCAAACCTTCATTAAGGTCGATAACTGCAATTTCTTCATCGTCTAAATAAACCACCTTTTTAGTGTATTCTACAATAGGAGTGGCGTCAGAAGCTAAGTAGAAATCACCATCTGCACCAACACCAACAACCAAAGGGCTACTTTTTCTAGCAGCAACCATTCGGTTAGGATATTTTTTTGAAATTGCAACAATTGCATATGCTCCAACAACATGAGATAAAGCCAAACGTAATGCTTCACCAAACCAAACGTTTTCTGTTTTACTGATGTGATCGGTTAAGTGAACCAAAACTTCGGTATCTGTTTCACTTTTAAAGATATATCCTTTGGATAACAATTCTTTTTTGAGAATGTCATAATTTTCAATGATACCGTTATGAATCAAAGCAATTTCTTCATCCATTGACAAATGCGGATGCGCATTGATATCATTCGGAGCGCCATGAGTTGCCCAACGGGTATGACCAATACCGCAAAATCCACTCGTATCCAATTTACTAGCGAAATCTTCAAGATTAGAAACTTTCCCCTGTTTTTTCAAAAGGGTAATGGCGTCATTTTGTATTAGCGCTATTCCGGCACTATCATAACCGCGATATTCTAATCTTTTAAGACCTTTCAGTACAATCGGATAGGCCTCTTTTTTTCCAATGTAAGCTACAATTCCACACATACTTAAAATGAGGTGTAAGTAATTACTAATTTGGGTTTCATTTTATTAATCGTCTGTTGACCATTAAATACCACGCGTTCTGCGGCGTTGATAAAGAATCGAGGTGATAGGTAAAGTGTTGTGTTGTCGTAAAGTCCAGAAACAAATGCTTGAACATAATTACGAATATCGACAGTATATTGCCTGTTAAAGAAGTCGAAGACACCGGTTGTTCCAATTCCCGCCAAACCACCATCTTCTGTTTTTGCTGTTACCGATAGTTCATCACTTGGGGTATAGTTAGAGCCAAGTTGGTATTGAATAGGCAATAGTAATTCTGCTTTGTGGACAATGGCATTAGAAGGAATATTTTTTAATCCCGGCATATCTATAGCCGCTCTAATCTTGAAAGATTGTGCATAAAATTCGCTCATCCCACTTATTGTATCATTTAAAACATTTTGCACTTGAGTTCCATTATTATTAATATCAACATGATTGAAATCAGCACATTCTGAATTAATTAAGAAATCAAAAGTTTTATTGATGCCGTTCTGGGTATAATAAATGGTCATTTTTGAGAGCGGATCATTTAAATTAAAATAAAAAACACCACCTTTTCCGCTAGGTTGAGAACCATTGTTAACCCTAACATGCAGACCTTTAAAATAATTCAAGAAGTTTTCATTTGAGCTAAAATTTGATCCACCTGAGTTGGCTTCGATAATCATTTTTTTCGCAAAAACATTTTTAAGTCGAATTCGCATTTGCGTATCAACAGTATCACTACCTATGATTGTTGTACCTTCAGGATTTGGGGTAATGGTTCCATAACCAGGTTGAACAAGATTTTCAGTATAAGTTGTTGCTGTACTGAACGTGTAGTAGGTAGAATCGATATATAAGTTTTCCGACAACTCATAAACTTCTATGTTTTGTGGAGTTAAGTCACCAGTGTATCCTGCATATTCTAATCCAAGCATCATACTGTCAATAGTAACTGTTGATAAGTCTCCAAAATCTGGGTCAACGCCTGAAAGTCTGAATTGTGTATAAAAATTCGTATTTACAGTGCCAAATTTAGGATCATTGTAGGATCCTAGTACACCATATGCAGGATTGTCAGAAATTACGGAGTCTTCTTCTATAGAAAACGTTTGTAACTCAAATGTGTCTACCTGTGACGAATTCAAAAGATCTTCGGGATTCAAAATATCTTTGCCAATATCTGAATTTTTCTTTTTACAGGCAATAATGAATGCTCCAATGAAAAAAACAGCGGAAAGCATACCTACCTTCCGCCAAATTCTTTGCTTATAATTTCCTTTATATTGCAACGGACTCTTCGATTACTTTATTAAAAAAGTCTGATAAAACTTTCGCTTGTTGCTCTTCAGGCACGAAATCTTGCTTCAAGCAGGTCGCTTCATCAAAAATAGCTTTTAATTCAGGACTCAAGACTTCACTTGCTACATTTAAACCATCCGAAAAACCAATAACTGATTTTGTGATTCCTTCGCAGCTGGTATCTTTAAAACAATTTGTCACTTCCTCATCAAACCCATCAAATTTAAGTTTTTCAGCAAATCTTGAATCCCAGTTTTTGTTAAAAGTATCATTGTAAAGAGAGTAAACCACCTTGGTGTCTGCAAAATGAGGATCTTTACTGTACAATTTTTTGACATAAAGTGCCATTGGCGCGGTCATCCAGCCATGACAGTGTATAACGTCCGGTTTCCACCCTAATTTTTTTACTGTTTCCAAAACTCCCCTGCAGAAAAACATTGCACGTTCGTCATTGTCTGCGTAAAACTCTCCTTTATCGTCGGCAACAGTATTTTTTCTTTTGAAAAACTCATCGTTGTCTATGAAATAAACCTGCATCCTAGCCGCTGCAATAGAAGCAACCTTAATGATTAGTGGATGATCGGTATCATCAATAACTAAGTTCATCCCAGACAATCTAATAACCTCATGGAGCTGATGCCTTCTTTCATTTATACTACCAAATCTTGGTGTAAATACACGTATTTCCTTTCCCGCTTCCTGAATTCCTTGTGGCAATTTTCTAGCCGTACTAGCAATATCAGATTTTGGGAGAAAAGGAAATATTTCCTGCGCCACAAAAAGTATTTTCTTTTTCTCCATGTAATTGAGTTTCCTTAAACGAATGCAAAATTATCAAAAAAAAAGCGCAACATCAACAAAAAGGAATAGTTTTGTCGGCTAATTGCTTTCCAATCAAGGATGTTTACCTATTCGACCCGAGTTAGTTTAGAATCTGCGCTTCAAGAAGTTCGTAATCAAAATGGAACAATCGGCTTCGTTCCAACAATGGGAGCTCTGCATGAGGGCCACCTATCACTTGTCCAAAAGGCTTCAAATGAATGTGATGCAGTTGTTGTGAGTATTTACGTAAATCCAACCCAATTCAACAACCAAGAAGATTTTTTAAAATATCCCAACACCTTGGAAAAGGACTTAGAACTTTTGAGTGAATTTCCGAAAATAAAGGTATTCGTGCCTTCCAGCGATGAGGTTTATCCTAAAGATGATAGTTATGAGCCAATTGATCTTGGTCAACTTGATTTGATTTTAGAAGGAAAATATAGGCCAGGACATTTTCAAGGTGTAGTTCACGTTGTGCGGAATTTATTACAAATTGTCAACCCTCACCTTGCGTATTTTGGACTGAAAGATTTTCAGCAGTTAGCGGTGATTAGGAAATTCTCTATTCTAAATGGTGATGAAACGCAGATTATTCCTTGTGAAACACTCAGAGATTCTTCAGGATTGGCTTTGAGTAGCAGGAATTTAAGGCTTTCTGAAAAAGAGAAAGTGGATTCACTTATCATCTATCAAACACTTTTAAAAATTAAAGAGTGGAGATTATTGCATAGTCCCGAGGAAGTTAAACAAATGGCCATTGATTTCTTTAATGATGGTGCTTTAAAGTTAGAATATCTTGAAATTATTGATGGGACTCATTTCGTTACATTAAAGGACCAATGGACAACAAATGGCGTGTGCTGTATCGCTGCATACTGCGGAGAAGTGCGTCTGATTGACAATATGTATTGCGAGTGACCCAGGGTTTTTCTGTATGTTAATATTTGCATTTAGCAAAATCAATTAACTTTGCAATGAATTCTGGTAATATGTTAATTCAAGTATTAAAATCGAAAATCCATCGTGTTCGCGTAACACAAGCTGATCTAAATTACATCGGCAGTATTACAATAGATGAACACTTGATGAATGCTGCCAATTTGATCGAAGGTGAGAAAGTTCAGGTTGTTAATTTGAATAATGGAGAGCGTTTGGAAACCTATGTTATTAAAGGTGAACCAAAATCAGGGACGATTTGTTTGAATGGTCCAGCGGCAAGAAAGGTAGCTATGGGTGATATTATTATCATTATTGGATATGCCTACATGGATTTTGAAATTGCGAAAACTTTTAAGCCTCATCTTGTTTTCCCTAATGAGATTACAAATCATCTAGATTAATGAAGAAAAATCTTCTCTTTACAATAAAAACCGTATTACCTCTTCTCCTCGGTTGTTATTTGTTTTGGGTATTTTTTTCCAGCATGACACCTTCATCGAAAACATTATTCTATGATGCCATTTTAAGAGCAGACTATCTCTGGATTATTATCTCATTAATTCTTGGAGTAATCGCCTATTTATCAAGAGCATACCGCTGGAAATATGTATTAGAACCTCTTGGCTATAAAACAAGTTTTTGGAACAGGTATCATGCCGTCATGATTGGTTATTTGGTCAATTTAACAATTCCAAGAGCTGGAGAAGCATCGCGTTCTGGAATGCTATATAGATCTGATGGTGTTCCTTTCTCTTCGTCTTTCGGAACAATTATCGCAGAACGCGCCGTTGACTTCGCTGTTTTGTTAGGTATTGCTTTTTTAACAGCTTATATAGGATACGACGATTTTTTTGAAATTAAAGCGAGAATCGAAGCTGCATTCGGTGGTTCAGGATCAGATTCATCTGGTTTTTCATGGACGTGGATTATTTATGGAGTGGTACTTTTCTTGGGTCTTGTGTTCGCTTACCTATTTATCTTTCGTTCCACTTTTAGAATGAAATTTTTGAATTTTGCAAAAGATGTGTTGAAAGGGCTATTTTCTATTTTTAAATCCAAACAACCCCTTTCATATATTTTTCATACTTGTTTAATCTGGTTCTGTTACCTTGCTATGTTTGCCTTGCCATTTCAAGCTTTGCCTGAAACAAGTGAAGTACCTGTTTCAGGTATGCTGCTTGGTTTTATTGCTGGTTCTCTGGGAATCACCTTCACCAATGGTGGAATTGGAACTTATCCTTTACTTGTTGGTTTGGTCGTAGCATATTATATAGGGAAAGATTATCCGCAAGATGCTCAAGGTATTGGTAATGCTCTTGGTATGTTAATTTGGGTTACTCAAACCATATTAATGATTTTACTTGGCTTGCTATCCTTGGTACTTTTACCTAAAAATTATTCTAAAGAAAATGAAGCAAATTGAGACTATACAAAACAAATTGCTCAATCTTGAGGATTTACGTAGAGAAATCAAAGCTTTAAAATCAGAAGGTTCGCGTATTGTTTTTACTAATGGTTGTTTTGATATTCTTCATGTTGGGCATGCTACTTATCTATCTGCTGCGAAAGATCTTGGAGATATTTTGGTGGTTGGGGTGAATACCGATGCCTCAGTTAAACAATTGGATAAAGGTTCGGATAGGCCTATAAATTCAGAAGAGGCTCGTATGTTTTTATTGGCGTCCTTATCAATGGTAGATTTTGTTGTATTATTTAACGATTCAACCCCTTTTCATCTAATTGAAACGCTAATTCCAGATGTTCTTGTCAAAGGTGGTGACTACGATCCAAATGAAATGGATATAAATTCAAAAAAATATATTATTGGCTCGGATGTAGTTCGAAAAAATGGAGGAAAGGTCTGTATAATAGATTTGGTAGAAGGATTCTCTACAACATCCATAGTTCAGAAAATCAAATCCTAGCTTACCATCTTCTAAAGCCAGTACCCTCACCCATGTTGAAGCGCAAGAATAGCTCAAAACCACCTCTTGCTTGAGATACAGTTACCAAACTTGATATGTTAAAATCGTATGCAAATCCAACGGAGTATTGGTTGATTTCGAACATAGCTTTTGCTACCATTGCATCTTTGAAGCGGTTGAAAATACCAAAGTACATAGCTGCTGGTTTTTTTCTCATTGAATACAATGAACCATCTTGAAGTATGTATTTGAAATAGGTGCCAAATAATATTTCCATTGAAGTTTTTTGCCTTTGAAAATACACTCCTGGTAAAATCGACCCTTTGGTGTTTGGAATACCGATATCAGCATTCATAAATGCCGACCAGCGCATAAACAGTTTTTCGTTTTCAATGGAAATAAGGGAATAATTAGGTCGATTCACATGGTACAAAGCCAGTCCATAAGTGAATAAAAACTGATTGTTTTGCGTCATGTATCCTCCAGGTTTTTGATACTGGTATACCAATCCAGCTCCTGCATCGAAGTAGCTGTTTTTGGCATATATCAAGTTTTCACCATTGTTGAAATTAGGATTGTAAGCCATTCCATCGTACTGACTTCCCCAACGTGCACCATCAGAATCTACATTTTGTTGTCCAAAACCGGTGTAAATTCCCAAACCCAAAGTGCTTGTTTTATCCAAAATCAAATGGTAGGCTAGGTGTAAGTTAACGTTTGTGGTTACCAGTCCTAAATCACCGGCTTTGTCATTGAAGAAATTAAGTCCACCTGCAATAATTCCAGATTTACCTCTTTGGTTTTCATTAAAACGACCATCAACGGAAGTGCCAATGGTTTGGTAGGGCACACCTACGCTGTTCCATTGGTTTCTGTAGTTCACGACACCTTGTAAAGGCGAATGCACACCGGCCATTGCGGGATTTAAGGTCAGCGGACTGAACTCCATATGCGAAAAGTGCACGTCTTGCGCCAAGACTTTCATACCAGAAACCAAGGTAATGCAAATAATCAGTGCGATTTTGAAATGCGTTTTCATGGTCAATTATTTTAGTAGGGTGATGTTTCCTGATTGTTCAATATTTTGTCCGTTGATCAGCGTTGCTTGAAGTTTGTATGCAAAAACACCTGGATTCATCGGTTTTCCTTTGTATGTTCCATCCCAGCAATTGGAAGGATCTTGAGTTTCGAATACCTTTTCTCCCCATCTATTGTAGATGCTATAAGTCATGGTTTGGATACAGTTTCCATAAACACAAGCCATTCTGTTATCATCCTGTTGTGCTCCATTTGGAGAAAGTACAGTTGGAACGAAGACCTCACCGCAGATAGGAATTA
>CANJNE010000015.1 GCA_947475275.1 Flavobacteriales bacterium
ATGTGGGACAACATCGGGTTCACAGGTCAAGGAGCTGGTTATTTTGAAACCAATAACATCACAAGTTTCTCACCGTTCGCGATTTCGTCATCAACAACGTTTGCACCGCTACCAATTGAATTGGTTTCCTTCCAAGCAAATTGCACAGGGGACGATAAGATCAATGTAACATGGACAACGGCATCTGAGCACAATACAAGCCACTATGTAGTTGAGCATTCTAGAAATGGGAATGAGTGGACACCAATTACTATGGTGGCAGCAGCAGGAAACTCAACAAGCTTATTGGATTACACTTACGTTCATGAGAATCCAAATGCAGGAACAAACTACTACCGTTTAACACAATATGACAACGATGGTATGTATGAGCAGTTCAATGCAGTAGCAGTAGATTGTGACAACATGAACAGCACAACAACATTGAGCACTTATCCAAATCCAAGTGAAGGCAGCTTCTACATCAGCTTATTCACAGAAGAAATGGAAGGAGCGGGAGTGATTACCTTAACAGATGCTAAAGGCACTGTGGTACACACTCAGGATGTAAGCATCCAAAAAGGCAACACGATTTTCCACATGGATAATCTAAATGTTGCACCAGGAATGTACTATATAAAGGTTACCAATGGTAACACATCAACAGATATAGTAAAACATAGTTTGCGTTAATAACTATAGAAGGTTTGAAAAAAAAGTCGTCTCAATTGAGGCGACTTTTTATTATCCAATCATTTTACCTCTTCCAAGCGCGAATCATCTCTCTTTTCCCTGGAGGACCTTGACAAGTTTCAACTTCAAATCCAACTTTTCTCAAATCTCTTTTTACTTGACCCTTGGCGCAATAAGTAACTAGCAAACCATTTTCACGAAGTATCTCAAACATCTTTGAGAACAATCCACATGTCCACATTTCAGGTTGCACTCTTGGGCCAAAAGCATCGTAATAAATAATATCAAAAGATTCTTTGCTGAACTCAGATAATTCCAGTTTTGAATTTACTTTTCGAAATTTGAAATTCTCCGAAAATTGGATTCCACTCCCCCATTCAGCAAGGTGCATTTTTTTTAGCAATTCAAAATCATCTTGATTTTCAAAATTTGATATGTAGGTATCAACCAATTTTGAATCCAAAGGATAGGCCTCTATTGAGGTATAATTGATATTAATACATTTTCTTTCAACTTCACGATATGTCAAAAAAGCGTTTAGACCAGTACCAAAACCCACCTCGAAAACATCAAGTAATAAGTTCTCAAACTGATTCAGCCCTTGATTTATAAAAACATGTTGAGATTCCTGAATCGCTCCATGGAAAGAATGATAATTTTCATCTAATTCAGGAATGAAAATGGTGTAAGATCCATCACTTGTTTGCCGGACAAGTTTTTCAAAGTCTTTCATGCGAATGAAGTTAACAATTGTTGATAAACCTTATTCATATCTTTTTGAGAATCTTTACACATTAATATTTCAACAAGGCATTTGCTTTACCTATATTTGTTTTTATGGACTATAATCAAAACAATTCCAAAAAACCTGTTACACGTGCTAAAAATTCTGGCAATTTATTGAATGAATTAGGAAAGGTACCTCCTCAAGCAGTAGATTTAGAACAAGCGGTTCTTGGAGCCATGATGTTAGAAAAAAATGCAGTTACTGACACCATAGACATCCTTAAGCCTTCTAGTTTTTACGATCCAAAACACCAATACATATACAATGCTATTCGAGAACTTTTCGGAAGTTCAAGTCCAATTGATTTATTGACAGTTGTGAATAAACTCAAAGAAAATGGAGAACTTGAAGCCGCCGGAGGTGTAACTTATATTTCTCAATTAACGGGTCGGATTGCATCAACTGCACATATTGAATTCCATGCAAGAGTTATTGCCGAAAAACACATTAAACGGGAATTGATTCGTATGAGTAGTGAGGTTATCAGAGACGCATACGAAGATACGAATGATGTTTTTGACGTATTGAATATGGCAGAAGGTGAATTATTCAATATTGCCGAAAACAATATGGGAAAACATGTCGACTCGATGCCAAATGTCGTGCGAAAAGCTATCGAAGAAATCGAAAAAGCTTCTCAAAATTCAGATGGTATATCGGGAATACCTACTGGATTTTTTGACTTAGATAAATTAACTTCTGGCTGGCAGAGATCTGACATGATTGTGATTGCGGCCCGTCCAGCTATGGGTAAAACCGCTTTTGTTCTATCCATGGCACGAAATACTGCAGTTGATCACAACATGGGAGTTGCGCTCTTTTCATTGGAAATGTCATCTGTTCAGTTAGTGAAACGTCTAATTTCTAGTGAAGCCAGAATCAGTGCCGAAAAATTAAGAAAGGGAGATTTAAGAGAACATGAATTTCAACAATTGCATTCAAGAATAACGAAGCTTGCAACAGCTCCTATTTATATTGATGATACTCCAGGAATCACCGTTTTTGATTTAAGAGCAAAATGCAGACGATTAAAAATGCAACACAATATCGATTTGGTTATTATTGACTATTTGCAATTGATGCAAGCTGGCGGTTCGAAAGGTTCTGGCAATAGAGAACAAGAAATATCAACGATATCACGCTCGATAAAAGAAATCGCAAAGGAATTAAATGTTCCCGTTGTTGCCCTTTCACAATTAAGCAGGTCTGTTGAGCAACGTGGTGGAGATAAAAGGCCTGTATTATCGGATTTGAGGGAATCAGGAGCTATAGAACAAGATGCTGACATCGTCTCATTCATTTACAGACCTGAATATTATGGTTTTCAGGTTGATGATGAAGGCAATTCGAATAGTGGTGTTGGTGAAATCATTGTAGCCAAACACAGAAATGGTGCTTTAGATCGGGTAAGATTAAGATTTATTGCAGAATATGCACGCTTTGAAAATTTAGAGACATATTCAGGCAATCCCGATGTACCACAACATCAGAATTTTTCTGGGCTTTCTGATTTCGACCAAAATACTCCAGCAAGCTACACTATTAAAAGCAGGATGAATGAAACTTTGGCGGAAGATTTAGATGATTTTAACACGAATATTCCAGATAATACACCATTTTAATGGTATTTTAGTAATTCTGATTACAGCTTATGTACAAATATCTTGTAGCAATAATCTTACTTTTCTCATCTATTCGAGCATATAGCTCACAACTTTTAGTTCCAATGGATGAGAACCAAACAGATCACCTAAAAGCCTATGGCATAGCGTTTTGGTCACTTGAAAATGGTGTTACTATTGAATGGCTTCTCAATTACAGAGGGGGTTCATTTTTGATGCCCCATTTACAGTCCATTGAAGAAGAATTGATCATCAGAAATGTTAAGTACGAAGTCCTTGCCGAAGGACAAGTTAACCAAATTAAAAATCAAATTTCCAATCCTGAGGTGAATATGGAAATCGTTCAGCTTGAAAAAGCTCCAAAAGTTGCCGTTTACACACCCGGCGGCAAACAACCGTGGGATGATGCCGTTACTTTGGTTTTGGAATATGCTGAAATACCTTACGATAAAATTTATGACTCAGCTATTATAATGGGTAAACTTCCCGAATACGACTGGCTTCATCTCCACCATGAGGATTTTACTGGTCAGTATGGAAAATTTTATGCCTCGTTCAGTAATTATGAGTGGTATAAAGAAGAGGTGAGAAACGCTGAAGCTGATGCTCAAATGCTTGGATTCAACAAAGTGTCTGAATTAAAATTAGCTGTTGCTAAAAACATAAAAAATTTCGTATTAGGTGGAGGTTTTTTATTCACCATGTGCAGTGGTACAGATAGTTTCGACATTGCTCTAGCTGCGCATCAAACCGATATTTGCGAGAGTGTTTTCGACGGAGATGCCAGTGATCCTCAAGCACAAAGTAAACTGGACTATACCAACTCATTCGCCTTTGAGAATTACAAGTTAGAAAAAGATCCATACGTTTATGAATACTCAACTATAGATGGCACTGATGACCATCGTGGCAAGATGACACAGGCAACGGATAAATTTACCTTGTTTGATTTTTCGGCAAAATGGGATGTTGTGCCGACCATGCTTACACAATGTCATACCAACGTGATTGATGGATTTATGGGGCAAACAACGGATTTCAGAACAAGTTATATAAAACCGAGCGTTCTTATAATGGGCCAAAATGAGGCGCTCAAAACAGCTCGATATATTCACGGTGAAATGGGTCAAGGAACATGGACTTTTTATGGTGGACATGACCCTGAAGATTATGAACATCGGGTGGGTGACCCACCTACAGATTTAAGTCTTCACCCTAATTCTCCAGGTTATCGATTGATTCTTAATAATATTCTTTTCCCTGCTGCAAAAAAGAAGAAAAGAAAAACATAAAATCCTAAAAAAGCCGAAGATATATTAAATAAAAAAATCCCTCAATTGAGGGATTTTCATTTTTATCAATATTTAATTATCGATTTTTTAAGAATCTTATTATCTGTTTCTATTAGCAATTGATAATACCCTGAGGCTAAATCTGAAGTTGAAATTACCAAATCACTTTCTTCAAAAATAAATGAAGCTAATAGCCTACCATTTAAATCAAATAATTTGACATTTTTTTGACCTTCTAAATTTGTCTTAACATTAAGAATATCTAATACAGGAACAGGAAAAACGCTAACAAAATCTCCATTTATTTCATCTGCTTGCAAATAACAATTATTGGCGGCAGCAAAAGTTGGTGTTGAATAAGTAAATGTACCTGCGTCAGGACAACGCGCGTAAACTTGATCAGGATTTAAAGCAGGGAAATCAATCAAATCAAAAACGGAGGTTCCGTTTGTAAAATATAACGATTCTCCACCATTGCTTAACTTAAAATTTGCATGTAGACCGTTTTGTAAAGTATCCATATCAGCCCAGACAATTAAATAACCATTGGGTTCAATAATTGATCCAACTGGAAATTGCCATTTTGTAACGTTTAAAACATCATCAGTTAAGTATAAACCACTCAAATTAAGAGCTGTCGATGTGTTGTTATAAAATTCTATCCAATCGTTAGATTCACCAAAATCATCAAATGCAGTAGAAAAGTTGTCAGACATCAATTCATTAATCACAACATTACCCGCTAGAGCAATTGGCGCATTAGTCAACAAAGTATGAAATTCATGTTCTGCACGCTGAGGACTAAAAATACCAGCCAAATTATTCTCAGCATATATATAGTATTCCATTACACCAGCTGTTAATGTAACAGCAACACCAAAAATATGATCTCCAGCTGCACCATCACCATGTAGACCATCATCATACATTTGAACTCTGTTGAATTTTAAAGGATGGTCAAATCGATAACCGAGATAAACTTGATTTTCATTGGTGCATGTTGCTGTCATAAAAATCGTTTCTCCCAAAGAAGGTGAAGCATTACTTGCAGCATATGCTGTAATTGATGGAGCGGAGAGGATATAGTTTGAATTTGTTGCAAAAAAACTAACTCTTGCTGACATCAATTGTTGAATACCAGGTATGGATGTACCTCCTCCAGGTCCTCCACCTGTTACAGAAGTCGTTAAACTATTCTGGAATTGTGTGTAAGTATAAAACTTGTAAGGATCGGCTAGCACAGCAGCATCAATGGTTGTTCTTATTGAATTAGCGGTGTTTAAATAATCCCCTGATGCAAAAATCTCTTGGACAATAGTTCTGAGATGCGCCATGTACATTCTTTTATACATAGCATCCCCTAGCATTTTCAAGATCAAGGGATGATTAGTAGAGGTGCTATTTGACATCGGATCAAGGGTAGTTGCCGTGTACGCCCCCGAACCTGTTCCCCCAGGGAAACCAGCAAAACTCATATTTAAATCCCATATTGTCGGAACCATTCTATCATTCAAATCATTGTATAAATAATAGTTCTGTCTAAATGCACCAGAATAAGAATCAAGATTTACCAATACATTGTTAAAAGCTAGCATCCAAAGTGCACGATCTACGTCCATTACACTTTCAATTTGACTAAAATTGTTGTTCAAAACATTAATCACATTGACTAAATCTGCCCATCCGTAGGTTGATTTTAATTCATATCCATTGTAATAAGAAACACTATCCATATTAATCCATTTTAAATCAGGACTGATTCCGCCTCCACCTGGACCTGCGCCACCTATTGGGTTACATTTAAAGAAGGTGCCATTTTCAGAAAAATAGTGCTCAGCATTGAATTTATCATTAATACTTTCCGCATTTGAATACAATCCGCGAAGTGTTCCATTAACATACACATTCGCAAAATTGGCCTTAGGGCAATCCATATATTGTTCAAGTATTGCATAGGAAAGGACTTCTCTTATTATTGATGGATCCTGATAGCCATTTTGAAGTTTAATATTTGTATATCCTTGATAATCATAGCTTCCATGAATGTAATCCAATTCAATATGAAAAGGATTTTTATTATTATTTGCATTATAAGAACTATTTCCTTTGTATTTTACACCAACACTATCGTATGCGACACCATTAATTCTTACCGAATCTGCTATAATGAATGCGTCACTGAGGGCGGCAGCGTCTAATTGGGCATCCCAGGTTGGTGAAGCAAAAAATATTTCTATTAACTGAATGGTTGAACGATCATAAAAATTTTGAGAAAACGCAAATTGCAAAGTATTTGCGAGTAAAACAGTTAGCAATATTTTTTTCATATAATACTTTTAATATTAATAGATGATTAATCTATTATTAAATTGCTCGAAAGTAGCAAAAAAAAAACACCCGAAGGTGTTTTAGTTAGATATCTATTTTTGCATATTTTGCATTTCTCTCAATAAATTCACGTCTTGGCGGTACATCATCCCCCATTAGCATCGAGAAAATTTGATCACATTCTGCTGCATTTTCAATGGTTACTTGACGTAGTGTTCTACTTTCTGGATTCATTGTAGTTTCCCACAACTGTTCTGCATTCATCTCACCAAGACCTTTGTAACGTTGAACATTAACTGAAGATTCACTTCCATTTCCTCTTAACTCAGAAATAAGCCTATCCCTCATATCTTCGTTCCAAGCATATTCAGATTTATTTCCTTTTTTAACTTGATACAAAGGAGGAGTTGCGATATAGATATACCCATTCTCAATAAGTTCTTTCATATATCTGAAGAAGAATGTCAGGATAAGTGTTTCGATATGCGAACCATCGACATCGGCATCACACATGATAATAATCTTATGGTATCTAAGTTTTTCTAAATTCAATGCTTTAGAATCTTCTTCTGTTCCGATTCTTACACCCAATGCAGTGTAAATATTTTTAATTTCTTCATTTTCAAATATCTTATGCTGCATTGCTTTTTCAACATTCAAAATTTTACCTCGAAGTGGCATAATCGCTTGAAAATGTCTATCTCGTCCTTGCTTCGCTGTTCCACCTGCTGAATCTCCCTCAACGAAATAAATTTCACATGCCGCTGGATCTTTTTCAGAACAATCAGCTAGCTTCCCGGGTAAACCTGAGCCCGTTAAAACATTTTTACGTTGAACCATTTCTCGTGCCTTACGAGCAGCATGTCGCGCTCTAGCAGCAAGAATTACCTTGTCAACTATAATTCTGGCTTCATTCGGATGCTCCTCTAAATAAGCGGAAAGCATTTCTGAAACGGCTTGACTAACAGGGGCTGTTACCTCACGATTTCCCAGTTTTGTTTTGGTTTGTCCTTCAAATTGTGGCTCTGCCACTTTTACTGAAACAACTGCAGTTAAACCTTCACGAAAATCATCACCATCAATTTCAATTTTTTCTTTGGCCAACATTCCTGAATCAGTGGCATACTTTTTCAAGGTATTTGTTAATCCACGACGAAAACCAGACAAATGCGTCCCACCTTCATGGGTATTTATGTTATTTACGTAAGCCTGAATATTCTCAGTGTAAGAAGTATTGTAAGTTAAAGATACTTCAACAGGAATTCCTTCACGTTCTCCTTCAAAATAAATAACATCACTTATCAGTGGTTCTCTATTTCTATCAAGATATTGAGCAAATTCTCTTAATCCACCCTCGGAATAAAATTTTACAGCATAATTATTTCCATTTTCATCAATCTGACGACGATCTGTAAGTGTTATCGTAATGCCTTTGTTCAAAAACGCCAATTCTCGCATTCTTGCTGCAAGTGTATCGTAATTGTATTCTGTTGAATCAAAAATTGTATTATCAGGCTTGAAGGTAACCTCAGTCCCTGTTTCATTACTTTCTCCGATAACCTTTACGTCATATAAGGGCTTTCCAATACTATATTCTTGTTCGAAAACTTTACCATCTCTCCTAACGGTAGCTCTTAAATGAATTGATAAAGCGTTAACACAAGAAACACCCACACCGTGGAGACCACCAGAAACTTTATAAGTGTCTTTATCAAATTTACCTCCAGCGTGAAGAACGGTCATTACTACTTCTAGTGCAGACTTTTTTTCTTTTGTGTGCATAGCCGTGGGAATTCCTCGACCATTGTCTCGAACTGTTATTGAGTTGTCTTCATTAATCCAAACCCCGATTGTATCACAATGACCAGCTAATGCTTCATCAATCGAGTTATCAACAACCTCATAAACCAAATGATGAAGTCCTTTAACACCCACATCACCAATGTACATGGCAGGACGCTTTCTAACAGCCTCTAAACCTTCTAGAACTTGAATATTATCCGCCGAATAATTGTCTTTTTTTATTTCTTCACTCATATAAAAATTCTTAGTTCCGTGAAAATATTCACAGCCCCACAAAAATAAAGAAATAGTCTTGTTTTACCTCTTAGGCTAAGAGGCTTTTAATTTGAACTTATCAACAAATAATTAACTTGAAATTCTAATTTGAAGTAATCCAATCAATTATTTCCTGATCATCCGGAAGGGTTGTTGGTTTTATAACTTTCACTAATTTCCCGTCCTCATCAATTAGATACTTTTGAAAATTCCACTTTACTTCATTATCTTCTAATCCATTCAAATCTGCTTCAGTAAGAAATTGATAGAGTTCGTGCATATCTTTGCCCTTAACAGATATTTTTGACATCATGGGGAAAGAAACCCCATAATTTTTCAAACAGAATTCTGCAATCTCTTCATTCGAACCGGGTTCCTGACTCATAAAATTGTTTGCAGGAAATCCAACAATGGTAAAATTTGAATCTTTATAGGTTTTATAAACAGCTTCCAACTGCTCATATTGTGGAGTCAAACCGCATTTTGAGGCGGTATTAACTATCATTACTTTTTTACCTTTTAGGGCAGATAAATCGAAAATATTACCATCGATATCCTCTACTTTGAATTGGTGAACAGATTGAGCGTTTGAATTCATAATTGTAAAAAATAGGAACAGAAAAATTGAAAAGTATCGCATATTATATTTATTGATTACAACAAAATTAAAGTATAATGGTTCGATTTTAGCTAAATTTTGGAACATTTTATTTTGTTTTACGAATATTCAACCATGCGACACATAATTGCAGCCCTGGTATTTATCAACTTGTTCTCCATGCACATGCAAGGTCAGAAATACCTCAATGGTTTATGGCAAGGGATTTTAATCGGAGACACGGGGAATATCGAAACATCCCAAATTGTTTATTTGAACATTGTTGTGGCTGACACTGGAATAATTGGTTCAAGCAGAGAAGAAATTTACAACACCAATTATTTCACGACCAAGACTTTAGTTTGTAAATTTCGCAATGACAGCATACTCATGACGCAGAGAATACTTTTAGATCAGGATGCATCAAAAACCTATAAATGGTGTCTTCATGACATTGCACTTAAATATGTCGACAGTACAGGCTATTTGCAAGGTGAATATTCCAGTTACAATTGTTCCAAATCTAAAGGCAAAATAATCTTATACAAATCCAAACAGAAAAAAAATATTACTGATTACAAGCCAGATCAAAGTTGGTATAAGAAAATGATTTCAGATTACCACAGCGGATTGTATGCTCCTGATGTCAGGGATATGGAAAGAATAAATTTCGTTTTTCAGCCCATATATTTCGATCATGATAAAGATGAAATAAAGCCTGAATACGAAGATTTCCTTAGAAAAATGGTTCGTGTTGTAAAGAGCCATTCAGATTTAAGAATAAAAGTTACCGGACATACTGACGCCGTAGGTTCTGACATTTACAATGTCGACCTGTCGGAGCGCAGAGCTAAAGCAATAACCAATTTTTTTATTCAATGTGGGCTTGACGAAGATCGCATTGTTGTTGATTTCAAAGGTGAAAACAATCCTGTCGAAACCAATTCAACATCAGAAGGAAAGCAAAAAAACCGTAGGGTTGATTTTTCTTTTATTTAATTTAAATCCTTAGCTTGCTTGGCTTGTTTAACCTTAAATTCGATGATAATTCCAATCGAAGGCTGGAGGATTCCTGATTCATTTTCGATCAATTTAGTTTGATATCTTGATGCATCATTAGGATCACTTAATGGCACTCCATTCTCATCTTTAACCAATAATAATAGCGGAGCAACATTTGTTTTGTATCCATAAAGATTTTGAATGTCCAAATAAAAATTAAGCGAAAACTTTTCCAAAAATATTTTCTTGTCAACACGAATGTTTAATTGATGAAAATTTTCCTCTCTAAGTGAATTCAATTGACTATAATCCAAAAGTCCACGACCATAAACATCCCATACTGCTTTTAAACTTGATGTTGCTATGTCGTATGGCGTATAAGGTGCTCCTCCTGAAAACAACCAGCGCAAACCGATTTCCCAACCGTTTTCAAACCTTTTTCCACCAGTTATTGAAACAATATGTTTACTATCCCATGAACTCGGTTGGTAGTTTCCATTTTTGTCTTTAAACTCAGAAGTTACAAAAGTATAGGCTAATATTCCATAGAAACCTTTCAACATTTTCTGTTGATACAAGAATTCTGCTCCGTAGGCTCTTCCTTCAGATGATGAATTAACTTCCTCATTACCAACAACTCCAAAGTCAGAACCAAGATTTGCAAGAGATATAGAATCCACAACAGAAAATGGATAACGGCTATAGTTTTTATAGAATCCCTCTACAGTAAAACGAGAATTGAAATCTGTCAAGTATTCAGTGCCAATCACAAAATGATCAGCGCGAATATACTTTACATCATTGTTCTTATTTACAAGTTCTTGATTCGCATCTCGATATCCCAAAATTGTGTATGCTGGCAATTGATGGTAACGACCCACATTCGAATTTATTGACCACTTTTCATTCAACCGGTACGACAAAGAAAACATGGGTGATAATTGGTCCAAAGGATTCATTAAACTTTTGGAATAATTGGAAATATCAGTTCTTAATCCTAGCGATAGATTTAATCTTTCTGACAAAAGAGATTTAGATAATTGACCGAAAGCACTTAATTTACTTAAGAATAAATTAGACGAATAATCTATGGTTACGGGCATTCCTTGGATTGATATTTTATTGAAGGTAGAATTAAAATACCTTGCGTATTCGTATCCAGTTCCAACAGTCAATTTCCAACCATTTCGAACAACTTGGTGCTCGAATCTCAATTTATTCTCAGCCTCGAAAGACTCATAATCAAACAATTTATTCGCCTCTGTCTCTATATTTCCCAAATAACGTGTTGCCAGATTCTTAAGCATATTTCTACTAGCCACAAGGGTTTGAACGGATTTTTCCGAAAAATGGGTCCAATTTACCCCTATTGTATAATTCCATTGATCTTGTGTTGGAATATTACCTAAAAAGAACGCATTACGTTCTAAAACGTCAGCGTCTGTAACATTATCATTCACTTTAGTATTCAAAACGAAATCATCTAATGCGCCAAGACCGATAAATGAGATTTTATTTTTGTCGTTTAACTTAAAATTGAATTTGAACTGGCTATCATTATAAGTAGGTAAAAAAGGCAATTTCAAAGCTGAAAACAACAATTGTAAATAGGACCTTCTCACAGAAAAAATAAAATCAACCTTTTTTCCGATTGGACCATCTAAAGTTAAGGCCAAATCGCTTGAACCAACCGCAAAATTTGAAATTAATGCATCTGGGTTTCCATCTTTTTGTTTGAACGCTATCACTGAACTTAGTCCATTAGCCCTATTCGCTGGAAAAGCTCCTGAATAAAAGTCTACCTCTCGGATAAAATTAACATTCAATAATCCGACTGGTCCACCACTACTTCCTTGGGTACTAAAATGGTTAATATTTGGTACCTCAATTCCATCCAGATAAAACTTATTCTCACCCGGAGAACCCCCTCGAATGATAATATCATTTCTAAATGTTGCTCGTAAAGCCACACCAGGCAAGGCTTGTAAAACCTTACTCACATCGCGACCAGCACCAGGTTGACGTTCAATTTCAGTGGCATTTAATGTTCTAACCGATAAAGGAGATTCAGTTCTTCGCGCAAAGGGTTTTGCTTTAATTTCTACTTCTTTTTGCTCTTTTGCAATTGGTTCTAATGGAAATTCCAACTCAACGGTTCTAGAATTGGTTACGGTGATATCATTTAAAATTAAGTCTACAAATCCAGAAACCGAAGCTCTAAAAGAATAAACCCCTGGTTTTAAGCTGTCAATAACAAAAGTACCATCAGCGGAAGTCACCCCTCCCCTGTTCAATTCAACAACAATAATCTTTGCATAGAATATCGGGTCGTTACTAAGTTCATTGTATACCTGTCCGATTACTTTTCCGGTTTGAGCAAATGAAAATTGGGCAGATAGCAGTAGCAGTAGTATATAAAAATGTTTCATTATCAGTTAAAAAGAGTTAAACAAACAAATTCGCTTTATGTTCAAAAAATACGTTTCGTAAAAAGAAAATTTTTAAAAATTTCAATGCCATTATCTGTCAAAATGGATTCTGGATGAAATTGGACACCGCACACATTTAGCGTGTCATGCTCAAAGGCCATAATCAAATTATCATCGGTTTGCGCTGTAATTTTTAAAACACTTTTGCGATTCATTTTCACAGCCCAACTGTGGTATAAACCAACATTCATTTTATTCCCGAATTTTGCAAAAAGCCAAGATTTTTTCTTGATTTCGATATTTCTTGATTTACCATGAAAAACATCTTTAAGATTGTATAGTTCCCAATCAAAGAATTGAGCAATACCTTGCATGCCTAAACACACACCCATAATCTTGTGCGTTGTAGAATAATTCTCCAGAATCGGAAACAAACTTTTTGTTTCACTCGGCAAACCGGGACCAGGTGATAAAATTATAGCATCAAAGTGATGTAGATCATTAATAATAATATCATCATCTTTGATTACAGTAACATGAACATCAATGGCATTTAGGTAATGTTCTATATTAAATGTAAAGGAATCATGAAAATCTACAAGAAGTACCCTCACCCAAATCAGCTAAAATTGTTAAACTTGTACAAAGATAACATTCATTATTATGTTGAATGTTTCAAACTGAATAATTAAACAAATCACATTGAATGAAAAAAGCAATAAGTATTGAAGGAGCTCCAGCGCCAATAGGCCCCTACAGTCAAGCTATTTTAGCCAATAATTCCTTATATATTAGCGGTCAAATTCCGTTAAATCCGTTCACAGAAAAATTGATGAATGGTTCAATTGAAGAAGCAACAACTCAAGTTCTTGAAAACATTCAGAACTTATTAACTGCTTCGGGATTTGAAAAAAAAGATGTTGTTAAATGTTCGATTTTCTTAAAGGATATGAATGATTTTGCTAAAATGAATGCAATATATGCTTCTTTTTTCGATAGCATTCCGCCAGCAAGAGAAACAGTTCAAGTGGCAAAATTGCCATTAGATGTTTGTATTGAAATTTCTTGTATTGCTATTAAAGGCTAATTGAAAAAAAAATACAAATACAAGATTTCAATCATCATTGTAAATTACAATGTAGAGTTTTTCCTTGAGCAATGTCTCAATTCAGTTAGAAAGGCGCTTATTGATTTTAATGGACAGGTATTCGTCGTGGACAACAATTCTATAGACGGTTCTATTGAAATGGTTAAATCTAAATTTCCTGAAGTCAATTTAATTGCGAACAAGGATAATAAAGGTTTTTCAAAAGCAAATAATCAAGCAATTACAGTCTCCAATGCTGAATATATTTTATTGCTCAATCCTGATACAGTAATTGAAGAGGACACCATTAAAAAAGTTTGTGAATTCATGGACGCAAACCAAGATGCTGGCGGATTGGGAGTTAGGATGTTAGATGGTAAAGGGAAATTTCTGCCCGAATCAAAAAGAGGATTACCAACACCTGCAGTAGCATTTTATAAAATTTTTGGTCTTTCAAAATTATTTCCAAAATCTAAACGATTTGGTCAATACCATTTAGGTCATCTCAGCGAATTTGAAACAAATGAAATACAAATATTAAGTGGTGCTTTCATGCTAATGCGCGCTGAGGTTCTGGAAAAAGTTGGACTTCTCGACGAGACATTTTTTATGTACGGTGAAGATATTGATTTGTCTTACAGAATAATTAAAGGAGGATACAAAAACTATTATTTTCCCGAAACGAGAATAATACATTACAAAGGAGAGAGCACAAAAAAAAGTTCTGTGAATTATGTTTTTGTATTCTACAAGGCAATGGTAATCTTTGCTCAAAAACATTTTTCTCAAAAAAACGCCAAATTATTCTCGTTTTTAATTAACTGCGCCATTTATTTTAGAGCTGGACTTGCTGTCATGACTCGAATTATTAGAGGGGCTTTCCTGCCATTTATTGATATTTCAATAATAATTACTGGTTTATATTTACTTACATATAGCTGGAGTGCAGAAAACATTGACTTTCCTGATAGAATCTTAAAAATTGCGTTACCGATTTACACAGGTATTTGGCTTTTGGGCGTATTATTAAATGGCGGGTATGACAAACCTTTAAAACTTTGGAATATTTTTAAAGGAGTTACCTTTGGAACATTAGTGATCTTGGTTATTTATGCCCTTTTACCTAAAGATTGGCAATTCTCAAGATTATATATTCTACTCGGGGCGGTTTTTGTGATGTTTTATTATTTAATTAGCAGAATTTTCTTGCATTTTACAGTTGGTCACAAATTCAAACTTACGAGGAGTCATGCAAAAAGATTTGCAATAGTTGGCAGTAAGAAAGAATATGAACGCGTGTGTGCAATACTCAATCAGACCATACCAAATATTGAAGACATCCATTGGGTTTGCCTAGGAAAATCAAAAGAAGAAAACTCGATTGGAAATATCCATCAATTGGATCAGATTACCCAAATCTTTAATATTGATGAAATCATATTTTGTGCAAAGGATAATACCGCTAACACAATAATTTCTTGGATGTCAGTCATTGATTCTAGTTCGATTGATTTTAAAATCGCTCAACCTGATAGTTTATATCTGATTGGAAGCAATTCTATAGAAACTGCAGGAGATTTATACGTTATCAATATCAATGCAATTACGAATGCTACAAGTCAGAGAAACAAGAGAATATTTGATATTTCGTTTGCGTTAATTCTAATATTTCTGTCTCCAATATTATGTTTGTACTACAAGAGAAAAAGCAATTTTTTCAATAATCTTTTTAGCATTTTATTTGGAAGATTTTCTTTTGTAGGTTATGCAAATTCTAAAATTCAAACCACGCAGTTACCTAGAATTAAAAAAGGTATATTGAATGCAACTGATAATTTAACAATTAAAGACGATTCTCTCACTGATAAAATGAATTTACTCTATGCAAGAGATTACAGGGTCGCCCTGGATTTGAGAATTGTACTTAAATCATTTAAATTTCTTGATCGATAATACATCATATCCTTGTTGAAATAGAATTTTAGCTTATTTTTGTCGCGAATTTTATTTAACATTTTTCGTCTATGGCACAAATCGAAATCAGACTTCCTAAAATGGGAGAAAGTGTAACGGAAGCGACAATTACCAACTGGTTAAAAAATATTGGAGACACTGTTGAAATCGATGAACCTTTGGTGGAAGTTGCTACAGACAAAGTGGATAATGAGCTTCCATCTGAATTCTCTGGAGTTTTAATTAAAAAATTATTTGAGAAAGATGAAGTTGCTAAAGTTGGTGATGTCATTGCAATTTTAAGTACCGATGAAGCTGCAGAAATCCAAGAGACTACTTCAGTTTCTTCATCTACAGAAAATAGCGTAAGTGCAGCTGAAACTATTCCCAATTCCATAACAAATCTGAATCCACCAGCCGAAGATGCATCTTCCTTAAAAAGTGAAACAGGTAAGTTCTTTTCGCCACTAGTAAAAAGTATCGCTAAAAAAGAAGGCGTAACAGCAAACGAACTCGACCAAATTAACGGCAGCGGTCAAGGAGGTAGGGTTACGAAAAAAGATATTTTAGAATTCGTTGAAAATAAATCTAAAAATGGTAGTGTGGTTTCTGCAGTGCAAACTTCTGCGGAAGACAATGCAAATGCAAATGCTAAAACTCAAACACCAATTTCAAGTGCGGTAAATAAAGAATCTGTTTCAGTAACTACAGCTTCAATCAAAGGTCCTGTTGTGCCAATCAATGCAGGAGACGAGATAATTGAAATGGATCGCATGAGGAAACTTATTGCTGAACACATGGTGATGTCAAAACATGTTTCACCGCATGTCACATCATTTGTTGAAGCAGATGTAACCAACATTGTAAATTGGAGAAATTCGATTAAGAATGAATTTTTAAAAAGAGAAGGTGAAAATATTACATTTACCCCAATCTTTATTGAAGCTATCGTAAAAGCGATTAAAGACTTTCCAATGATTAATGTATCTGTTAGTGGAACTACAATAATCAAAAGAAAAGACATAAACGTTGGCATGGCTACTGCTCTTCCTAGTGGAAACCTAATTGTACCTGTACTTAAAAATGCAGATCGCATGAATTTGGTTGGTATCACCAAAGCAGTGAATGAAATGGCGAATAATGCTAGAAATAATAAGTTAAAACCTGAAGACATTCAAGGAGGGACTTTCACGGTAACCAATGTCGGCTCCTTCGGAAACGTTATGGGTACGCCTATTATTAATCAACCACAAGTTGCTATTTTGGCTTTAGGTGCGATAAGAAAAATTCCAGCAGTAATTGAAACTCCGGAAGGTGATTTCATTGGTATCCGCCATAAAATGTTTTTATCTCATTCATACGACCATAGGGTTGTGGATGGTTCACTTGGTGGGCAATTTGTTAAAAAAGTTGCTGATTATTTAGAACAATTCGACCCGAAAAGAACGTTTTGAAAAGAATAAAACATCTGAAAATAAACCATATCTCACTTTTATTCCTTTTTTCGTTTTGGAAAATAAATGCTATTTGTCAAGTTTCTGAGAATGATGTTCGATCGATGCTTTCCTCGGCATCAGAAGACGAATTGGTTTTGGAATCATCGAGTTTATTGCAAGAGAACTATTATTTTTTGTCGGAAATAATTGTTGATCGCCTATTGCAATTGAATCCTAATAGTTGCAATTACAATTACAGAAAAGGTTTTATGCTTTTGGATATTAAGCTGAATGCAAAGGAGGCACTACCCTATCTTCTAAAGGCAAGCAAGGATATCGATAAAAATTTCGACATGTATTCTGACTCAGAAATGAGTGCGCCTATTGACGTAATTTATCACATTGGTAGATGCTATCATTTAATTGAAAATATAGATTCAGCCGTTTTTTATTACGAACGCTTTATTCAAGAATCAAATGCGAAATCAAATTTGGTAAGTTTAGCCAAATTAAAAATTTCTCAATGTCAAAGTACCAAAGAGATTAAAGCAAGAGAAAGTAATCATGTTATTTACAATCTTGGCTCGAGCATTAACACTTCAAATCCAGAAATGGCTCCGGTTATCTCAACGGATGGAGATCTCTTATTTTTTACATCAAATAGAAAATGGGAAGATGAGGAAATGGAAGAGACAAAAGACCCACTTCTCAATAATTATCCACAAGATATCTACCAAATAAAAATAGCTGATATAGAAAATCAATTCAACAATGCCGAAAAGAGATTATCTTTTTGCGATTTTAATGCAAATGAAACGAATGTTTCATTAAGTGCTGATGAAAGGCAATTGTATCTTTATGAAAATCTTACCGGCAACGGAGATATTTATGTATCCAATTTTGGAAATGGAAGTTATCTCTCTTCCAGAAAAAATAATACCAAGGATTTGAATTCAAAATATTGGGAAACGCATTGCTTTTTAAGCTTGGATGGAAAAAAGCTCTTTTTTGTTTCGGATAGACCCGGAGGATATGGAGGACGGGATATTTATTGTATGGAAAAGGATGAAAAAAATTCTTGGGAAAAACCATTTAACCTAGGTTCAGGTGTTAATTCTTCTAACGACGAAGACGCACCTTTTCTGGCAAGTGATGGTCAAACATTATTTTTTGCAAGTAATGGTTTCAAAAGCATGGGAGAATTTGATATTCTCTATAGTAAACAATCAAATGGAATATGGCAAAACGCTATTAATTTGGGATATCCTATAAACTCTTGTTATGACGATGCCTTTTTCTCAATTACCTCAAATGGTCAATACGGCTATTTGTCTTCAAACAGGGAGGGTGGTTATGGTCAATATGACATTTATAGAATTGAAATGACTGAAATCCTTAATCAAACAGCATTGTTTTCAGGTTTTATAAAAACATCTGATGGCAGCAATCTCCTTGATAATTTAAAGGCCATAATTTCCTGCACAAATTGCGAAAATAATGAAGTTATCGATCTATTATCTAGGAACAGAGATGGAAATATTATAACCCAATTAGAACCATGTAAAACATACAAGTTAAGTTATCAAACTGGTGAAAAAAATGAAACCGAAATATATACCTACGAATTCACAACTGATTGCAACCTGAATTTTCAGACCATAAGTAAAGACGTTATTTATGACGTCTTAAAAAAGAGAATTGTTCCAGAAAAATCATATGTGAATATGATAAAAGTTGTTGATAATAATACACAAATTGAATTAGAAGGTATAAGTGCTGAATTGATTTTAAATAATTCAATTGATACCTTTTCTTTCAATAAAGTATTTTTGAACCCTATTAACTCAAATTTAATATTTGGTGATACCTTATCTTTTGTTATTAAATTATCAAAACCAGGATATTTAACTCAGGAATTTTCTTTTAGCGAACAACTTTTAGAAAAAGATTTAATTCTATCTGAATTCGCTTTGGAATCATCTGAAATTGGAATCGATTTGTCCGCTACCTTGAATTTAAAACCTATTTATTTCGATTTGAATAAATTCAGCATCCGAGATGATGCAAAAATTGAATTGGATAAAATCGTAAAGATGATGAATGATAATCCAGAGATTATCGTTGAATTGTCTTCTCATACTGATTGCAGGGGATCTGCAGTATACAATTTAGAACTATCCGAGAAAAGAGCAAAAGCATCAGCTGCATATATACAATCCAGAATTAGCAAACCTGAGCGAATTTATGGCAAAGGTTTCGGTGAAACGCTGCTTTTAAATGATTGCGCTTGTGAGAATAATAAGTCCAAATGCACTGAAATTGAACATCAGAAAAACAGGAGAACAGAATTTAGAATTGTAAAAAACTAATTATCTTTGCCCCGCTATTAATTTAACAAACCAACCAAATGAAACCCATTTCCGTATTATGTTTTCTATTTATATTGCAAACAAACGTTACCGCTCAACTTACCAATGAAGAAATAAAGAAAATTATTTCAAATTCAGATGAAACTCAGCTTCTAAAAGAAAATTCAAGACTTATGTTTGAAGGCTTTCATTACCAAGCAGATATGGTGATGGATAAATTGATAGAATTTCAGCCGGAAAATCCAAACTATAATTACCGCAAAGGATTTTTGCTTTTGGAGATGAAACAAGACTATAAGTCAGCGATACCCTATTTGGAAAAGAGTATTACTAAAACAAAAAAAGTTTTCGATGCATTCAGCATTAATGAAGAATATTCGCCCATTGACGCCTATTATCACCTAGGGAAATGCTACCACATGGATGGTCAAATTGAAAAGGCTGAACAACAATACAAACTTTTTCTTGACAATTCTAATGCAAATTCAGAATTAATTACATTGTCACAACTAGGTTTAATGCAATGCAATAATGCACGCAATGAAATGAAAAATGCCAAAAAAGTTAGTCTTATAAATCTAGGTAGTGACGTTAACACTGCCAATGAAGAATATGGAGGAGTAATTTCATTAGATGGTTCTTCAATATACTTTACTTCAAAAAGACCATGGTATAATAACGAGACTGAAGTATACCGAGACATTCGAAGAGGATTATTAACCGAAGACATATATGTTAGCCAATCCGATAAAAATGGCAATTGGTCTAATGGAAAAAAACTGGATTTTTGTGAAGCACAAAGCAATGAGGCTTCTATTGGTGTTAGTGTCAATGAACGATATATATACATATATCAAGACACAACAGGATCAGGAGATATATTTTTTTCCGACCTGTATGGGCAAACTTTTGATAAAATTTCAAGTTTAG
Source organism: Flavobacteriales bacterium (assembly GCA_947475275.1). Taxonomy (GTDB): domain Bacteria; phylum Bacteroidota; class Bacteroidia; order Flavobacteriales_D; family Crocinitomicaceae; genus M0103. The sequence continues at coordinate 20,564 of CANJNE010000015.1, forward strand.
AACAACCCAAAATAAATACTGATTTTTGGGAAACTCATGTGATGACATCCTATGATGGCAATACTATTTTCTTTGCTTCTGATAGACCAGGTGGATTCGGTGGGTTGGATATCTATATTGTGACGAGAACTGATGGCGTTTGGTCACAACCATTAAATATGGGAGCGAATATCAATTCTGCATTTGATGAAGATGCCCCTTTTATTGCTGCAAACGGAAAAACGTTATATTTCGCTTCAAACGGTCCGACTAGTATTGGAGGTTACGATATATTGCTTGCCAATAAGAATACTGATGGTACATGGGAAGCGGCGCAAAATGCGGGTTATCCTTTCAATTCTTTAAATGATGACATTTATTTCAGTTCAACTATCGATGGAAAAAGAGGTTTTTTAACTTCATCCAGACCAAATGGATTTGGAAGCACGGACATATATGAAATTAAAAATGAACAATTTGGAAATACTTCAAACTTTAACCTTCTTGGGAAAATTCGCAGCGTCAATGGAAATGAATTACCAAAAGATTTTGCTTTAAACATGGAACTTAAGTGCGCTGATTGTGAAAACACTGAGCCAATTCTGATGTTCCCAAAATTAAGTGAAGGGGTTTTTAAGGCATCATTAGAACCTTGTAAAAACTATGAATTATACTATTATTCGAGCTCAACCAAAAAAATATTGTACCAATCGAACTTTAAAACAAGTTGTTCTTTAAAGGAAGAGCTCATCGAAAAAGAAGTTATTTTGGATGAGAATACCCGTTCAATCACACCAGTGCTAATTTACAAAATCAACGGTGTAATCGCGGATGCAATTAGTGGAACCCCCATTTCAAATGCATCAATTGCCGTGAAATTAAATAGTGGTGAGGTTGTTGAAAATATAACTAGTGATGTTAGTGGTGGGTTCAAATTGAATTTTCTGAATGGTAAAAAAATAGGTGATAAAATTAGTACTCAAATTACTGTTAGTGCAAATGGTTATTTAAATAAGGTAATCAGCATTGATCAAAAGTTAGGAAATGATGAAGTAATTTCAATTGATTTTAACCTAGATAAGGTGAATATTGGAAGTGATCTTGCAAAAACTTTTGGTGTAAAATCTATTTATTTCGACTTCAATAAATACAATCTGCGAAAGGATGCTATAAAAGAACTTGATAAGATTGTTAAAATAATGAACGATAATCCTACATTATATATTGAATTCGGTGCCCATACCGATTGCTCAGGTCCAGATGTTTATAACCAATATCTGTCAGAAATGCGTGCAAATAGTGTTGAAGCCTACATTCAATCAAAAATATCTAATCCGGATCGAATAAGTGGTAAAGGTTTTGGTGAAACTGAACCAATTAATAACTGTTCTTGTGATGATGTTAAAAATTCTTGTAATACTTCTCAAAATCAAGCAAACAGAAGGGCTGTATTTAAAGTAATACAGAAATAATTATTATTTTAGTATCTAACTTGTTAATTTTGAAACCTTTTATAGAATATTTGCGTTAATTCGCGAGTTAACATTTTTTATTTTCAAAATGGTTATTAAAAGATTATTCAATTTAGGTACTTGTAGCTTGTTCCTTTTTTCCTCAATTTCATTATTTAATTTTGCTCAGCAAAACGATGACCCATTGAAGGATATACTCGAAAATGGTTCTGAACAACTGCTGGTTTCAGAAAATTCTAGAATGATGCAAGAGGAACTTTTTTATCCGGCTGAGAAAATTGCTGATAAATTACTTTCTTTGAAACCAGAAAGCGCCAATTATAATTATCGCAAAGGATTTGTTCGAATTAAAATTGACAACGATGCTAAAGGAGCATTGCAGTATCTAGAAAAATCCGTACTAAATACCGATAAAAACTATGACGCATATGGGGTGTCAGAAAAAAGTGCTCCAATAGATGCTTATTATCATTTAGCAACTTGTTATCATCAACTTGAAGAAATAGATAAGGCCATCGCAATGTATAATAAATTCATTGCTAATTCCAATAGTAAATCCGAACTGATTCCCGTAGCCAAAATGAACATAGAACAATGCGGGATAGCAAGAGAAATGATGTCAAAACCAAGTTTTGGTTCTTTGAAAAATCTAGGTCCTAATGTTAATTCCCAAAATCCAGAATATTCGCCTGTAATTTCTTTAGATGGCAGTTCCTTATATTATACATCTAAAAGATCATGGCCAAACGGGGAAAGTGACAGTTATCGAAATCCATCCAATAATTTTTATCCGGAAGATGTATATGTTTCTTTTCTAAATCTGCAAGATTCTGCATTTATGCAATCCAAAAAACTAGATTTCTGCGCAGCTAATAGAAATGAGGCAACAGTTGCTGTAAATGCCGATGAAAGAAAAATTTATTTATATCAGGATTCAACAGGAGCCGGTGACATATATTTTTCCGACTTTTTCGCGAGTAAGTTCAATGCTATTCAAAAATTAGATGATGCCAGTATCAATACTAAATATTGGGAAACACATTGCATGACATCTCACGACGGAAACTATATATTTTTCTCTTCAGACAGGCCAGGAGGATTTGGTGGTCTCGATATTTACATGATGGCTAAAACAAATGACAATACTTGGACAAAACCTATAAACCTCGGGGCGAAAATAAATACTCCGTACAATGAAGATGCTCCATTTATTTCTATCGATAATAAAAAATTATTCTTTTCCTCCAATGGTTCTAAAAGTATGGGAGGATATGATATTCTTGTAGCTGACCTCACGGCTGATGGCACTTGGGGTGAAGCAATAAATTTAGGCTACCCAATAAACACACCGAGTAACGAAATATACTATACTACCACAATTGATGGAACAAGAGGATACTTAGCTTCTAATCGTGAAGGTGGTTATGGAAATACTGATATTTATGAAATATTCAACACGAAACTTGGCCTTAAAAACATGGCAGTTTTCAAAGGGACTATAAAAACGACCGATGGCTCCCCCCTACCTGAAGATTTTGTTGTAAATATGAAAATCACTTGTGATGATTGTGATGATTATGATAAAAACAGAACGATCTATCCAAGATTGCGTGATGGACTTTTCATGACAAGCCTACAGCCTTGTAAAAACTACAAAATTGTATATTTCAATGCCTCTGATAATAAGGAAATGCATTCTGAAACGTTCACTACGGCGTGCGACAAAAATTACCAAGAAATTATCAGAGATCTTTTATTGGATGTTCAAAAAAGACAACTTGTATTTCCTAAAACAGACGATGTGGTTATCATTCCTGAAGTTGAAGTATCAACCTTTGAGAATATGCAATTCAAGCATATATTTGAATACAATAAGAATAAATTATTCACAAACAGAGGAAAACTTAAGGACTTTGTAAAGGATATCGACAAACAATTCAAAAAGGGACGAGAAAAAATCACAATCAATATATATTCATCAGCATCAAAAGTACCTACATCAACTTATGAGACTAACGAGAAGCTTTCTCAACTTAGAGCTGAAAACATGAAGTATGACCTTATTGAATATTTTGAAAGCAATGAATTAACTAAAGGAAAAGTTGTTGTAACAATTGTGTCAGCAGTCGTTGATGGTCCTAATTATGAAAATGATTACAAAAACAGAGAAAAATACGAACCATTTCAATATGTTACATTAAAAACTGAATAATTCATTATTACCTAATTGAATGGCTGTCGAAAGATGGCCATTTTTTTTTATCCTAACTTAAATGTACTTTCATAATATCTCCTTCTGGCCAAAACTCAGCGTACACACATTTTGTAAGAACTAGATAGATTACTACATTTACAGAAAGATATAATATGAAACTTGAGCTTACAAAGCCACTGGCGGTTTTTGATTTAGAAACAACTGGAACAAATATTACCTCAGACCGCATAGTTGAAATTGCAATCATTAAAATTTATCCAGATGGTTCTGAAGAAAATTACTGCAAAAGGGTAAATCCAACAATGCCAATACCAAAAGAAGTTAGTGAAATTCACGGCATTTATGATCATGATGTTTTTGGACTTCCAACATTTAAAGAACTTGCTACTGAAATAGTTGAATTTATTGGAAATGCGGATTTAGCTGGATACAATTCTAATAAATTTGATATTCCTGTTTTAGCGGAAGAATTATTGAGAGCTGATGTAAGTTTTGATGTTGCCGATCGTCATTTTGTAGATGTACAAAATATTTTTCACAAAATGGAGCAAAGGACACTAGCTGCAGCTTTTCAGTTTTATTGCTCAAAAACTATTGAAAACGCACACAGCGCTATTTATGATGCAAAAGCAACATGGGAGGTTTTCAAAGCACAATTGGAAAAATATGACAATTTAAACGGCGACATCCAATTTTTATCCGAATTTTCACGAGCAAATAATTATCAGTTTCTAGATTTTGCAGGGAGATTAGCCATAAATGAAAAGGGGGCAGCAATTTATAACTTTGGAAAACACAAAGGAAAAACAATAAAAGAAGTCATGAATACAGAACCTGGTTATTACGGTTGGATGTTAGATGCTGATTTTCCTTTGTATACAAAAAACTGCTTAAGAAAGGAAATGGAAAAAATAAAAGCTGAAAAAGAAGCTCTAAAAAAGGAAACAGAACATGCATCCTTGGAAAATAAACTACTAGAATTAAAAAATAAATTCAAGTAATATGAAAATCATTTGTATCGGGAGAAACTATGCAGATCATGCAAAAGAAATGAACGCACCGATTCCTTCTCAACCTGTTTTTTTCATGAAGCCTGATTGCGCATTGCTTAAGGATGGTGAAGACTTTTACTATCCTGAATTCACATCGGATTTGCACTACGAATGTGAAGTGGTTATTAAAATTGATAAAGTTGGAAAAAATATTCTTCCGAAATTCGCACACAAATACTATTCAAAAATTAGTTTAGGAATTGATTTTACAGCGCGTGACTTGCAATCCAAATGCAAAGAAAACGGATTACCATGGGAAATGGCTAAAGCATTCGATAATAGTGCACCTATTTCCAATTTATGGCTTGATAAATCAAATTTAGACCTTGATAATTTAACTTTCTCCCTTGAGAAAAATGGAAAAATAGTTCAGAATGGAAATCTCAATCAATTGATTTTCAATTTCGATAATCTTATTGCTTATGTATCCACATTTATAACACTAAAGACCGGCGATTTAATTTTTACAGGCACACCAGCAGGAGTTGGGCCTATCCAAATTGGAGATACTTTAGAAGGATTTATTCAGAATGAAAAAATGTTCTCTTTTGCTATTAAATAACTTTATTTTCCTTTGGCCCTAAAAATAATGATTATTGTATAGAACATTATTTTAAAATCTAAAGCCAAAGTCCTATTTCTCATATACAATAAGTCATATTTCATCCGCTGAAGCATTTGTTCAACGTTTTCTGCATAACCATATTTAACTTGTCCCCAAGAGGTTATTCCTGGTCTAACTTTAGTTAAATGCAAAAACTGAGGCTCAATTTTCACAATTTGGTCAATATAGAATTGCCGCTCCGGACGAGGACCGACTAAGGACATATCACCTTTCAAAACATTTATAAATTGGGGAAATTCGTCTAATCGCAACTTACGCATATATTTACCGATTTTGGTAATTCTTGGATCATCCGTTGACGATAGTTGGGGCCCCAACTTCTCCGCATCAATATACATTGTCCTGAACTTAATTATTTTGAATACCTCACCATTCAACCCTATACGATCTTGAAGGAAAAATACAGGACCTTGAGAGGATAACTTAACGGCTATCGCCATTATTAAATAGAAAGGAAATAAAACTATAATTGCAATTACTGAAACAAAAACGTCTATAAATCGCTTCAACGCTTGTTGCCAAAAAGGCATAGTTTCATTATCCAATTGTATGAGTAAGGCTCCAAAAATATTTGTCATTTTCACCGATCCCGATAAAATATCATACATATCAGGTAAGATTTTAATGCTAATTGTTCCCCATTGAATGCGTGCAATTATTGACCTCAATTTATCATGCTCCTTGCTTTCAATTGCAATAATGACCTCTTCTATTTGTTCATTAATGAGTATCTGTTCAATATCATTTAAATTGCCTAAATAAGGAATCCTATCTTCCAACTGTTTATCAACGCCATTAATATTAATAAAACCTACTATCCTATTTACGTTTTTTGGCAATTTAGATATTTCGTTGTACAATTCTACAGCTTTGTCACTTCCCCCAATTAAGAGGGTCCTGAAGCCATTTTTACCCGATTGAATACGCTTTACGATGACGGTAATGAAAATATATCTATGAAAAAATACTGTAAAGAAATGAATCCCTAAAAGCATGAAAAATGATTTGTAATATAGCTGATAGTCAGATACAAGATCATCAAGAATTAGAATAAAAAATATTAGTGTTGTACCAATAATGGTTGCAATAAAGGTTAAATTGAACAATTTTAGACGATATAATCTTTTAATGTCGTGGTAAGTACCTTGTAAGTAATATAGTAAGATCCATGCAATTGGTACGAGAGTGACTCCGAGATAAAAGGTATTATTGACATGAAATTCCTGATGTTCAATCGATATTTTTCGTAAGTAATAAAATACTGACCAAGACAAGGCCGCAGTAAACCAATCAATAATCAATAAAATTAATACCGCTAAGTTTTTACGCATTAGAAACGAACGACTTTTATATTGTCAAATATGATAAATGACGAAGACTTTCCCTCATCTAAAAAAGCCTCAAATGACTGTTTGAAATATTCTGCATTTGGAGAATTCGAAATTATTTCTTTCAAATCAATATAAGTCTTCTTCCACTTAACATCAGCTGGATCCTGGTCATTAAGCCTAATATTTCTGTTATTTTTTATTTCTGTTGAAGAAATCCCTAACACTCCTGTTATTACATTATTGGTATTGTAATAATCGATTTCAAGATAAACTTCCTTTCCTTTAGGTAATACCAAACTTTCAGAATAGCCAATCCAAACCGAATCAATTTCATTCAAGGATACTTCACCATAAAAATTACCCCATTGCAATATATTTGGGTCATTTCCTTTTATTAAATTGGTTGAAGAAACAGGATCATTTTCAATTTTTACAGCAGCATCTTCAAATTCTTCAAGCCAAAACTGTGTAAAACTTTTATAGCGAGTATTAGGATTTAGCGTTAGTGTCTGATTAGGTGTTAACGTAGCATCAATTTCGTACACTTCTACAAACGGATATATTTTCTTTGTTGCTGCAATTCCATTATTTCGAACTGTAGGATAAATCTTAATATTTACAGGCCCCTCTTTGAGAATGGGGATTTTAAACGGAACTTCAAATACGCCAATTACCTCATCATCAACATATACCCATGCATCACTGAAGTTATGCGTTAATTCTCCAACTGGATATTGAGAGTCTGGATTAGCCTCTAAAACCCATGAATTTACCTCCAACCAAGATGGGTTCGGATTGTTTTTGATGCAACCACCAAATAGAAAGAAAATCCCTAATAGAAAGATTGTATTTTTCATAAGTTTGTCAGCATTTACTAACGCATAACAAAGTTAATTATTGTAAGGAATTTTTAAGTACTTAGTGTCAATTTATCCAGGATTATTTGGGCAACGTCAAGTGCTTTAAATCCGTCTTCCAAGGAAACAATCAATGGCGTATTGAATTTAACTGCAAAATAAAAAGATCTCAATTCTTCTTTAATTGCGTTGCTCTCTGCAATATCTGGCTTGTCAAAATATATTTTTTTTGAAGGTTTGTTATCACCAAGATCAAATATCAAATCGTATGGCCCCGGTTCGCCCTCTAAATTTTCCATCCTCACAACTTCAAGTTGTTTTGTTAAAAAATCGACACTAATATATGCGTCTTTCTGAAAAAACCTCGATTTACGCATATTTTTCATTGAAATTCTGGAAGCGGTCAAGTTTGCAACACATCCGTTATCGAACTCGATTCTGGCATTGGTTATGTCTGGTGTATCACTAACCACTGCAACCCCAGAAGATGATACCCTTTTGATTCCGGATTTAATCACGCTTAAAATAATGTCTATATCATGAATCATTAGATCTAAAACAACAGGCACATCTGTACCTCTCGGATTAAACTGAGCCAATCGATGTGTCTCAATAAACATTGGATTTTTTAAATATGGAATTGCCTGTTGAAATGCAGGATTAAATCTTTCTACATGCCCAACTTGTACTTTAACATTAGCTTCTCTGGCCAACTCCTGGAGTATTTTTGCTTCATCTATAGTTTGGGTGACCGGTTTTTCAATAAAAACATGCTTACTTTTTTTCAAACATAAATTAGCAATTTCAAAATGTGTGACTGTTGGCGTAACGATATCAATACAATCAACAGTTTCAATGAGTTCTTCTAATTTTTGATATCTTTTAATGTTAAATTGTTCCTCTACTGCTTTAGAGGCAAGGTCATCAAGATCATAAAAACCAACAAGTTCATATTCTTCTTTTAATTCCAATAAAAGTTTGATATGAATTTTTCCCAAATGACCTGCTCCTACAACTCCTATTCGTAACATTTTTTTTGTTTCAAAGGTAACCCAAGATTTTTCGAAGCTGAAAAGTATATCAATCAGTTATCAACAAATTAAACTGAAAATATATTCAATTCAATCTATTTTGAACGTTTAAATCAATATTTCCATAATAACCTGTTGGCCGATTGGTGTAGTACTTTGTAAGCGTAGTTATTTGTCCTGTATGGTAAGAAAAGTGTTCGATGACATGAATGATTGCTGAAAATCCAGTTACTGTAAAACCTTGCAGATGTAATTCTTTCTCCAAAATTGACGGATGCATATCTGAAAGCGTTTGTCTCAAATTCACTTTAATATTTTCCAATAAAAAAACCAATTCAGATTTCTTTATTTTTTCCTGTTTTACAAATTCTTGGTCTCTATCCCTGTTATCTTCTTTCCCACCTATTCCGGATAATATCCATTGTCTGGAGTTCCCGCAAATATGCAAGATCATGTTACCTATGGAGGGAATAGTTTGGTTTGGCGATTCCCAAAGCGTTTTTTCATCTATCATGGTTAAACACTTATAAATGCGCTCATATGATTCCATAAAAACTCTTTTGTGAAATTCGCTGACCACTAAATCTTTCATGCTAATAAAAATGTTTTATAATCGTAAAACTAAATAAAAAGTAGAATTCTTATTGAAAATTGAACATAAAGTTGCTATATTTGCACTCACAAAAATGGTGGTTGTAGCTCAGTTGGTTAGAGCACTAGATTGTGGTTCTAGGGGTCGTCGGTTCGAACCCGATCTTCCACCCAAAAGGAATCCTCTACTGGATTCCTTTTTTTTATTTTCAGAAAATACAAAAAATGAAGTACCTCGAAGCAATTGAAAAAAGAAGAACTTTTGGAATCATTGCGCATCCTGATGCCGGAAAAACTACGCTCACTGAAAAGCTACTCCTTTTTGGTGGAGCAATTCAGACAGCAGGTGCTGTAAAGAACAACAAGATTAAAAAAAGTGCCACATCCGATTTCATGGAAATTGAAAAACAAAGAGGTATTTCTGTTGCAACCTCTGTTATGGCATTTGAATATAGCGGAAAACAAATCAATATACTAGACACACCTGGACATAAAGATTTCGCAGAGGACACCTACCGTACATTGACAGCGGTTGATAGTGTAATTTTAGTTATCGACTGTGCGAATGGTGTAGAAACACAAACCGAAAAGTTAATGGAGGTTTGCCGAATGAGAAATACTCCAGTAATCATTTTTGTGAACAAAATGGATCGTGAGGGAAAAGATGCCTTTTCTCTGTTGGATGAAATAGAAGAAAAATTATCAATTAAGGTAAGACCACTTACTTGGCCAATTGGCATAGGCGATCGATTCAAAGGTGTTTACAACATTTACAAAAAGAACCTCAATTTATTCCAAGCAAATAAAACCAAAAAAGAGGAGGACATTGTATCCATTTCTGATCTTAGAGATCCCGAATTACCAGAATTGGTAGGGGATAAATTTGCGGAAGAGCTCATTGAAGAACTAGACATTATAGATGGAGTTTACGACACTTTTGATCGCGAAACCTATTTGAAGGGTGAAGTCGCGCCCGTTTTCTTCGGATCAGCAGTAAATAATTTCGGAGTTCAAGAATTGTTAGACACGTTCATCGAAATTTCTCCTTCTCCAAAGGGGCGTGAAACGGATAAAAGATTTATTGAACCTACTGAAAATAAATTCAGCGGTTTTGTTTTTAAAATTCATGCAAATCTGGATCCAAAACACAGAGATAGGATTGCATTTCTAAGGGTAGTTTCTGGAAAATTTGAACGCAATACTTTTTACAATCATGTGAGATTGGAAAAGAATTTAAAGTTTCCAAATCCAACTTCTTTCATGGCTCAAGATAAGAGTGTTATTGATGAAGCTTTTCCTGGAGATGTAGTAGGTTTATATGATACGGGTAATTTCAAAATCGGTGATACTTTAACAGAAGGAGAAAAACTTCAATTTAAAGGAATTCCTTCATTTTCCCCCGAAATTTTCATGGAACTTGAAAACTTAGATCCAATGAAATCGAAGCAATTGGATAAAGGTATACATCAACTTACTGATGAAGGGGTTGCCCAAATGTTTATAATTCAACCTGGGAATCGCAAAATTGTCGGGACTGTCGGAATGCTTCAGTTTGAAGTCATTCAACATAGACTAGTCAACGAGTATGGTGCAAATTGCCGATTTTCACCAAAAAACTATTACAAAGCGTGCTGGATAACGACAGACAATAATGATCAGTTGCAATCATTCATTAAGGCAAAAGCTTCCTATTTAGCGAAAGACAAAGATGATAATGTAGTATTTTTAGCCGAGACACAATTTTTGTTAGCGATGGCGGAACAGGATTATCCAGATTTGACCTTTCACAAAACCTCTGCATTCAAATTAGATCAATAATGACCTATTTGAGTGAGTTCCGACCATGTTGGAAATTGCTCTATTAAGCTTATTTTTCCGAATTTATCGATCAAGCATACCACATGTGTTAATCCATTGCTAGCCATTACATAACGGCTTTGCAATTGACTGTTATAGTTTGAAATTTGTAAAAATGTCTCTTCACAAATTCTTATGTGTGGTGCCTTACATTCAACCAATAATACAGGTTTACCATCAATCCCATGAACAACCAAATCAGCCCTTTTAGATAATTGCCGAACTTGTAAAGACTTTTCAATACTTATTAGGCTCTGAGGATAATTTAATTCACTAATAAATAAGTGGATAATATGTTGTCTTACCCATTCCTCTGGTGTTAGCAAAATTTTTTTTCTTCGCAGTAAACATTGCACATAAATTCTACTATTAACTTTCGATAGTAATAATGGGGCTATGGGCAAATTTAATGGCTCAAGCATGTTTTGGTTTCATGATAAACTGACCGATTAACATTCCAATTACCGAAGCTAGTAATCCCCAAATTGATGCGGGAACATCTGTAGGGATCCAAACCATAATGAACCATACGAAAAGTCCAGTAACCATTCCCCAATTTACACTTTCGCGACGTGTTTTAGGGATAAACAAAGCTGCTGTAAAAGGTATGAAAAGAGAAACTAGGCAAAACGAAGAGGCCATATTTGCCAATTCAAAAATACTTTGATTGAAAAAAGATAAAATTAAGGCAGATATGGACATAATGATTACACTCCATCTTAGTGTCCTCAAAAGATTTAAATCGGGAAATCTCGGTTTTATGATATTCTCTGCCAAGACTGTAGATGGAGCTAAAATTGCTCCTGATGCCGTACTTAATATTGCGGATACAAGAGCGCCAAAATAAATAATTTGTAACCAAACAGGTGTCTTCTGGATAATCAATGTTGAAATGAAA
>CANJNE010000016.1 GCA_947475275.1 Flavobacteriales bacterium
AAATGTCGGAATGCAAGCAAATAAAGAAATTCAATTCCAATGTCAATTTCGGCATGAATGACCTTTTTGAAATTACAGAAAACAGGTTCTTGGTTTATCCCAATCCATTTACCAATAACATCAACATTTCCACTGAAAGTGCTGAATCCTTTGAAATTTGCATTACAGACATCAGGGGCAGGGTAGTCTACAAGGCAGTAAACACAACCAAAATACCACTCGAATTTTTAGAGGCTGGTATGTATCAACTTACAATTTTATACAACGAAACACTCGAGTTTCACCAAATCGTTAAACTTTAAACCTTAATTTATGAAAACCTTACTTTTTGCTTTTATCATTGTTATATCAAATTTTTCCCTCAATGCACAATCTTACTTGGGTTATGCTACCAAGAATGTCAATTTAAGACAAGGACCTGGAACGAATTATGAAATTGATACCGTCGTAAAACAAAATGCTCAACTGTTCCTTTTCTCATTAGATGCCGAAAATAATTTTTATCACGTGATTGATGTATCAACGAATATCGAGGGGTACATTCATCAAGATTTTGTGAAAATTTTAGAGGAAATAAAAGCCCAAAAAGGTGAGCTGTTTATGGCCGATGGAAACTCAACATCCGAAAATCCAGAATTAGTCATAAATAATAATACAACAATTGCCATGACTTTGAGAATTGGTGATGAAAAATTTTATTTCACTCCTCAGGAAAGCAAAAAAATAGTTTTGACGCCTTCAGAATACGATTTCATGGCATCAGCTCCTGGAGTAATACCCTATTATGGTTCTCAATATTTAAATTCTAATTTTCGCTACACTTGGACTTTTATAATTGTTGAAAAATGATTAATGCACCATTCCAATATTTAAATTAAAGAAGAGTGATGTTTAATTTCCTTTTATTGCTCTTAGGTTCTGCTTTAAGTTTTACAATTGGATTTTGCGGATTATGGATTTGTATCTAAATCTATCTATTTGAATTTGATGTCGTATGGTATATTTTCCTTTTCGCTTACCTGGCTTTAATTGGCGTTGCCTATGGTTTTGTTGGTTCATTACCATTGTTAATGGACTATTTTTTTGTTCGGAAAGCACCATTTTATAAAACCACTATTCTTTTAAACGCCGTTTCCAGAATGATAGGTCTTTACTTTATTATTAAAATAATATTGGATTCCAATTACACGGAATATGGAAATATTTATAGTTTTTTAATTCGCATTTGGGATCTCCATACTTTTAAAACAATTGTGCTTGCTTTCCCATTATTTGGTCTTGTTCTCGCAGTATTGTATTCTATTTTTATTTCTCCAATTTTAATGATAAGAGAAATATCCAAAGAAAAACAATTCGAATAATCCCGTTACTTTTCCACCCTCCATCATTCTTTTCATGTTGCCATCAAGGAAGAAGGCACTCAAGTTAAACCTTAAATACTTGCAACATGAAAAATCTATTTTTTACGGTAGGAATATCCTTAGCGGTTTTGTCTACTGTTTCAGCACAAAGTGAGTTTTTGCCGCGCGTTACCGAAAAAGGAGATTCCATTAATCAATACGATGCAGATGGTAAAAAGCATGGCTATTGGGAAGCATACGTAAATGAGAATTTAGGTCTTGTGAAAAATAGGGAGGAGGCAGCTTTTATGTTAATCGTTTGTTATGACCATGGCAAGCCACTTTGGGATTTTTTATTTTTTGATCATGCTAAAAAGTTAGATTTGATAACAGAGCGTCCAAAATTTGAAAAAGGAAATCCAAAATATATAAATGGCTTTCTATCTTTCAAATTCAAAAAAGAAGATGACTGTAGAGATTATTATTTCGAGGATGGAATGCTCATCAAGCAAATCACTCATTTCAAGGCTAACTATGGTATAAGAGATATTTATAACGATAATAATGTTCATGATTTTAAAATTGTTTCAGATTTTTCCAATTCCATTAATGATTTGATTGGGTCATACAATTGTTATGCAATGGCTGATAGTTCAATTATTTACAAGACGTGGTATAGAAAGGAAGATGACAAATGGAAATATTATTTTAGTTGTGGATTCTGTTCTGCATTCGATGATTCTTCATTCACTTTAGCTGAGGATACTTGGGCTAACAAAAATTTATTGTCAAAAACATTCAGAAATGGGGATACCATTTTACACGCCAATACTAAAGAATTGTTGGATTACTGTTTTCAAAATGAGATTCCTGCATGGACTTATAAATTAGATAGCAAGGGAAATATCAGTTATGATGATATGGTATATAACTGGTATGCTGTTAACGACTCTAGAGGTATAGCTCCAGCAGGATGGCGAATAGCAAAGGATAATGATTTTCAAAAACTTAAAGATATTTTGGGTACTTATCATGTCGATTTCTTAAAAAGTAATGGAAGGCATATTGAAAAAGAATTACTGGGGTCAAATTATAGTGGATTTAACGGTACACGAAAAGGTTGTTCTGGTCCTTGGTGGAGTTCAACCGACGAGGAAGATGATACAGGTAATTCATGGACTTTAGGAACTGATAAGTTTGAAATAAAATACCTTGATCGTTCATCATTTTTCTCTGTTCGTTGCATCAAAGAATAACCTTTGCCACTTCATGCTGTTAAAATCTTTTCCCGGACTTTGCTTTGTATTAACAAGCAATCCCTAACTTCGCAAAAACAATTCAGAATTATGGCAAGTAAAAAAATATTGAAGAAAAACCTGAACAACATGGTTTTTGATATCGTTGAAGAATGTTTCAGCATGCAAATGTGGAACCCAGAAAAAACAACACAAACAGAAGAAATAATCGATTCAGCGGCAAATTTTCAAGATGAAATGCTAGCGAAAATTAACGCTGCAAAAAGCAAAGCCGATTTCCGTCCAATCAGATCCGAAATCGAAAATGCAGCTGTTGATTTTATCAATAAACTTAACGAATTGAATTAATCGATTCAAATTCATTCAAAGAAAAAGCGGGAACTCCCGCTTTTTTTGTCATTTTCCTCCCCCTTTATCCCCCTCCAAAGGGGGAGTATTTGTAACTTTTTTAATTTTAAGTTAATGTCAAATTCCCTCTCCAAAGTTGGAGTGTTTTTACCTTTTTTATTATTAAGTTAATATCAAAGTCCTCCTCCGCCGCGGCGGAGGAGGACTCATAACCATTCTTCATCCCGAACCCAATCCCATCCCCACAATTAAAATAATTTCCGATTTTTACTCCAAAAATAGTTTCGTTCATTTTTGAAACAATATGCAAATAACCATGAACCAAAAACAACTCACTACAACAATTGGATTTTCAACCTTCGCAATTATTCTTCTTGCGACCAGTTGCCAATCTAATTTCTGGAATGCCATTGCATTATCTTTTTTGATGATTTTCTTTTGGGTTTTTGAAGTGATTCCAATTTACCTTACTGCACTTTTTCCATTGGTTTTTGCCATTCCACTTGGTGTTTTATCCAAAGACGATTTGGCAATGGCTTATGGAGATGGAAATGTATTCCTTTTTTTTGGTGGATTTCTATTGGCTCTTGGTCTTGAAAAATGGAATGTTCATGAACAAATAGCACGTGGAATTATATCTACTGTAGGACAATCGCCAGTTCGAATTTTATTTGGATTCATAATGAGCACAGGCCTAATCAGCATGTGGATTTCAAATACGGCAACCGCATTGATGATGCTTCCAATGGCGCTGGCAATTATTGAAGCTTTACCTAAACATGATCAAAAAGGTAAGTTCTCAGTTTTTTTAATGTTATCAGTGGCTTATGCGTCCAGTATAGGTGGGGTAGGGACACTAGTGGGTTCGCCGCCAAATACCCAAATGGCAAGTATTCTTGAAAAACAATTCAATACCGAAGTTGACTTTTTTACCTGGATGAAAATCGGTTTTCCAGTTGCTATTTTAATGTTAATCGTTTTATTCTTGGTGTTTTATTTCTCCATGCGTAAGGAGGCAAAAAAGACAACCAATCATTTTCATTTACCAAGATCTCCTTGGACGAAGGATCAAATTAAAGTATTGGTCATTTTTGCTGGTGTAGTATTGTTATGGTCATTCAAAGATGTCATCAACAATTTGACTGGGTTTTCTTATCGGGATGAAAATGTGGCCATACTTGGAGGCGCATTGTTATTTTTAATTCCTTCACAGGAAAAAAAGACACTATTGAAATGGGAAGATACAAAGCAACTACCATGGGGAATTTTATTGCTTTTTGGAGGTGGATTGGCATTGGCAGCAATAATGGAAAAAAACGGAATGATTGAAGTAATGTCTAATGCATTTTCACAAATGGATTCGGTGTCCTATTTTGGTATTCTCATCACAGTTGTCACGATTGCGGTTTTCGCCTCAGAGGTTTTATCGAATCTCGCAATGGTTGTCATTTTCGTTCCTATAGCAGCAGGATTTGCGAATCAACTTGATATTCCGATTCTAAAATTGGCTATTCCTCTTACTTTGGGAGCAAGCTTGGCATTTATGCTTCCTGTTGGAACACCTCCAAATGCAATCGTTTTTAGTTCGGGTTATTTAAAAGTTAAAGACATGGTGAAATACGGTTTAATATTAAACTTGATTGGAATTGGAATCATTGTATTATTAAGTTGGATTCTTTTGTAAAAAAAAAATGGCCGGGTTAACCCGACCATTTCAGTAATATTTGAAATTCGTTATTATTTCTTGATTACGATTTTCTTATTGGATTCAAGTGAACTTGTTTTCAATGAGATCGTGTAAATTCCTGAAGCAACCTCATTCAATTTAACCTCATGTGAATAAGCTCCACTTTGATTTTGAATAGTTGACTCGTAAACCAATTTACCCATTTCGTCAAAGATGTTCAAGGAATAAGTTTCTCCACCAACAGCTTCAAACTCTACATTGAATTCACCAGATGATGGGTTTGGATAAATGGTAAACATTCCATCTGCCAATTCCTCAATTCCAACACCATTTATCGTCGTTCCACTTGAGAAACTTGAAGAACAACCGTTTAGAGTTACCTTCACTGTATAAACACCATTTGCAACTGGAGTATAAGTTTGTCCGGTTGCACCTGCGATAGCAACACCGTTCAAATACCATTGGTTTCCAGTAGCTGAAGAAGATGTTAATACTCCAGCAGCATAAGAAATGGTTGGTGTTGCAGGAGTAGGATTTACAGTAATTACCAATGGTGCAGAAGTTACTGTTGTAGGATTGGCGCAGTTTGCAGCTGACGTCAAAGTACATGTTACTTGAGCTCCATTAGTTAAAGTACTCACAACATAAGTTGAACTGTTGGATCCAACGTTTGTTCCATTTACTTGCCATTGGTAAGATGGGGTAGAACCACCATTTCCTACAGAAGTTGTAAATGTTACAGCTGTTCCAGAACAAATTTGTGTTGTACCATTGACACTGATTGATGGAGTAACATTGGTTAGAACTTGAGTGGTAATTGCATTTGAAGTTGCAGGATTTCCAGTTACCCCAGGCATGTTAGATGTCATAATACAAGTTACCACAGCACCATTAGCAAGAGATGTTGGTGTAAATGTAGAGCTATTGGTTCCAGCATTAACACCGTTAACTTGCCATTGATAACTTGGTGAAGTTCCACCATTCACTGCTGTTGCTGTAAATGTAACAGTGTTTCCAGAACATAGAATATTGTCAGCATCACTAGATGTTATAGATACATTCGCATTCGTTGGTGAAGCCAATTGGAATGAGTAAATACGCGTTCTTTTCGGATTACTTGCATTTCCACCTCCCCATTCCGCAGTATGCCAGAATGTAGTTCCATCTGGATCAAGTGATGTATGTGAGTAATCTCCCCAACGGTTAATTCCTCCAGTTTGAGAAACAAGACCAGCAACAGCGGTCGCTTCAGCAAACGTCATTTGATTTAAAGGGTCAGAAGCCAAACGACCTGTGTAATATAATCCTGGATAAATTGTTGAAGATCCAGATTTAGTGTAACATAAAGCAATATTTCCCGCATCATCCATTGCGATAGAGCTTACCCAACGGTAGTATGTATCAGGTGTGTAAACACCTTGTTGATACATTGACCATACGCCAGTTGATTGATTTTGACGTAACTCTGCCCACATGATACTTCTTTGTGTTGTACTTATTTTTACACCCCATGTTAAAACGACAGTGTTGTAGCCACTCCATTTTCTCCATTGTGCTCTGTAAGTCAATACGCCACCGATACCATCTAATTTCTGAGTAGTTCCTGGTTGTGCAATATCATTCCAACTTGCATTGTAAGAACCATCAAACGCGGCTGTTGGGACAGCACTAACAAAAGAGATGGTTGCAGTTGGAGTAGCTGGAGTCCAGTTAACTGCCATTTGATAAATTTGAATAGCATCAGTATTTCCGCCACCCCATCCATTATCTGAATAGGAGAAAATTGGACATGCTCCACTTGCTGGTAAACCTTGATTTCCATCAGCATCAGCTGGAAGTGGACAGAAGAAACCTCCACCATCAGGTGGATTGAAAGTTGCATATACTGAACGAGCGGCACCACCTGTTAACATCACTGAACGTTCGAATGCAAATACTTTTTGCGTTCCTTGGTTAGATGTCATATAATACCCATCATGCCAAATAGCAAATTTCAAATAGTCAGGAAATTGCGGGGAAGTGTAGGTGTATGTGTAGTAAGTTCCAAGTGGATCATTTGTAGTAGAAACAGCAATATAAATTTTGTTTCCTGAGGTTCCAAACTGCGCAATAAACCAACGATTGGCAAAACGGTCATACATTACAATTGGATCACCATCATTAGGTGTTGCAGGACTCCAAAGACTTCCTACTGCACCAGAGGTTACAGTTGCACCAGTTGTTTTATTTACAATTCTGTAGGTGGTTGCATTAACAGCTTGAACGTAATAGTTAGGTCCTGCCGCTCCTGATGGATCGTGGGGATAAGAACCGTTGTTAACACCATTTACATTGATTTTAGTCGACGGTGCAGGACGCGATCCGAATGAAGTTTGAAGCAATGAAGAATCATTACCATACGAAAAACCATCATTTTCCACTGTAAACACATAATCATTTGGTTTTCGATATTTCTTATCTTTCGAAACCCAATCTTTGTCTTTCATCTTTTTTAGATTCTGACGTTCTAATTTTTTGAGATTTACGGGATTTTCTTCCGCCAATTCAGCTAAAGGTCTTGATATACCGTGTGATTCACAATAAATCACACCAGACTCTTCGTTTGTTTGAGCAGCAACCTTTTGAATGCTACCGGAGAAGATAACCCCAACAATTAAAAAGGTAATTCTTTTCATAGTTTGTTTTTTGAGTTAAAGCACGCTAAAATATTCAAATTAAGCCAAATCTTAATCATATTTGTAATTAAATAAACAATTTTTTTTCAATTTGGTTTAGACTTAATAACATTAATCAGTATATGAAAATTTTACTTTCACCTGCAAAAACAATCAATACAAATGCTCAAGTGGGACAATCGACCTGTACGGCTCCTATTTTTGGTCAAGAAACAAAATTCTTGATTCAAAGATTAAAAAAACTCTCGCCTAAAAAAATTGCAGCGTTGATGTCAGTTTCTCAGGATATAGCGGAATTGAATTTTCAAAGATTTCAAAATTTTGTAAATCCAAATGAAGATGGGGAAGTTTTGTTGCCTGCAATTCTTGCTTTTTCAGGTGAAGTATATAGAGGATTTGATGCCGAAAGTCTAAATGAAAACCAATGCGATTTGGCTCAAAAGCAAGTTAGAATATTATCTGGGCTCTATGGGATTCTAAAACCTTTTGATTTAATTTATCCATACCGTTTAGAAATGGGGACAAAGTTTCCAAATACAAAAACTCACAATAATCTCTATACCTTTTGGGGATCGAAAATTACGGATTCAATTCAAAAGGATCTCCAAGATGGAGAACCTGTAGTCAACCTGGCATCAGCAGAATACAGCAAGGTTGTCAATTTTAAACAATTTAAAAATCCGGTAATCACGCCAGTTTTCAAAGAATTTAAAAATGGGGATTATAAAATGGTTATGATGTATGCCAAACATGCTCGCGGGGAAATGGCAAGATATATTATATCTAATGATTTAAAGGATATTAATGAGTTGAAGGTTTTTGATAATAATGGTTACACTTTTGACGATAAACTGTCAAATGACTCTGTTTATACCTTTGTTAGATAGCAGTTTTTTATTAGGTAAATTTCCTAAAATGATATAAACATTCCCTTAATGGGAATTTATTCCAAAACAGGAATTTGTTTAATGCTTGGTTTTTAAGGAGTTAAAAATTTGGTTTGTGATTTGAATGAGTGCGAATGCCCTTCAGACCGGCACTAATAATTTAAACGCAAACTATGACAAACGTTCTCAATCGATTTACATTAAGTAAATGTTACCATTTCTTTAGGTTTTTTCACAGCTCTTATTTTTTGCCAACTTATTCTCAATTTTGTCGTTTATGAAAATTGAAAATAACAACGTCCCTGCTATTAAACATGGATTGGCAATTTCTACAAAATGTCAAATTTACCAACCATAACAATTATTATTTCTAAAATTCTTTGAACGTTTTTGTTTTACTGCCCATGAAACATTTTTTATTTCTTATTGCTAATTTCCTCGTGTACCATTTAACTTTTGCGCAGAATCTTCCTTCGGACGATTTGGCACTTGGTACAAAGTTGTGGGGTAATAGTAGTGTGAGATGGGATTTAAATAGTAAATTTTCTGTTTTTGCGGAACCGATATTCGGTTACAATTTCTCAAAAAGGCGCTTTGAGTTTTTTCAAACAGATTTAAAATTATATTATCGTCCCACAACTGATATATCTTTTGGCCTAAGCTATAAGCCTATTTTTATTATTGGTTCCACAACAACTAAAAGGTATGACCGCCCATACGCAGAAGTTGTTTACAGACACAGAATTTTGAAACAAAAATTAAAGTTGAAACATACTTTATTTGCTGAAGCGTTTTTTCCCAATTTGCCAAAATACCGCTACCGATTTTGTTATGGTTTGAATATATATTCTCCAAAAAATATAAGTTTAGGAGACTTAGCGCTTACACCATTTATTAAAGGGGAAATTTATTATTATTTGGGTGGCGATCCTGTTTCTTATTACAGTTATGATGCTGATAACAATCCGAATTTGTTGGCGAGGAATGCGCCAAATGACTTTCATAGATTTCGTTTCTTGGCAGGCTTTACGTCTAAGCCCTTCAAATTTATGCGTTTTACTATGTATTATCTCTACCAACGTGAATTCAATACACCTTTTACAACCAATAGGGAGCTTAATGTCTTAAGTAAAGGTCAAAGCTTTTATAAAATTCCTTTCAATAATTTCCACACCATAGGATTCGAAATAGAATTTGTGGTGAAGAAGAAAAAGAAAAAAGATTTTGAATCCGATTATAATGATGTATATCCACCTCTTGATAAATTATAAACCATGTTAATTAAAAAATCAATTATTTGTAAGGATGTTGAAACGTTTAAAATCAATTCAGCAATAAAAAAAACACATTTACCCAAAGCAGGAGATGTTGCAGTGTTTAAAGTATTAAAAACAGGTAAACATGATTCTATTCAAGGTCCCAATGGTAACAATACTTACATTTTTGAAGGTGATTATGTTATGTTGGCTTTTGGTAATCGCTATGCTACCGGACAATTTGAGGGGTATGTTCCAGATGGGTATTTGAATCGTTATCAAATTCTTGGCAAAGGAGGAGCTGTTGGGCGCTTAGAGTCCATGAACGTTAAACTCCATAAGGTTGGAGCTACAGATTTACGTTTGGTTGGTTATGCTACGGATACTGAAGGTAATGTGATAAATACGAAGTACATGACCAAAAGTGAGGTTGTTTTTAATCCGAATACAAAGCGAAGTCCAAAAATAGTTTTATCAATTGGAGCAAGTATGGATAGCGGTAAAACGACAACTGCCGGTTACCTTTGCCGAGGTATTATGCTTGCAAAAAAGACTGTAGTCTTTATTAAACTTACAGGTACAGTAATGTCAAAGGATAAATCGTTTGTTCGGGATTGCGGTGCTAAAAGAGCCCTAGATTTTGCGAATGCAGGGTTTCCTTCAACTTATTTGTGTGATGAGCAAGAAATGCTTAATTTGTATGAATATTTGTTGCAAATGGCTGACGAGGTTAAACCTGATTATATTGTGATGGAAATCGCTGATGGATTGTTTCAAAAGGAAACAGATATGCTTCTTCGTAATAAGGCATTCATGAGCACAATAAGTGGAATAATGTTCTCCTGCGGTGATTCATTGAGTGCCATGCAAGGAATCGAAATTCTTGAAGGTATGAACCAAAATATTTTGGGAATTTGTGGGTTATTTACAATCAGTCCGCTGTTGGTTCAAGAAGTAAAAGAGAAAACAAATTATCCTGTATTCACTTTATCCGATTTGTCAAGTCCATCTATCGTGAATGCCCTGCCTCAGACAACTGTTATTAATCTAACAATCAATAAAAAACAACAAAAACTGGCACTTGCCTAAAAACCATGGTCAGTTTTAATATAAAAGAAAAGTTTTGAATAAAGGTCTTCTTTGGCGTTTTCTTGCAAATAACAAATACACATTAGCCTACACACTTTTTTTTGGGCTAATTGCAAATGTTTTTACCATACTTATTCCAATTAGTATCAGTAAGTATTACAGTATTTTGTTCGAAACAAATAGTAATAGAGCATTTATTTTAGATATTTTCCCAGCTAATTGGGTGAATGTTTTGCCTAATTTTTTGTGGTTTTTTCTTGGTCTAATAATCTTCTGGATGTTTTTTACTTTCTTGCAACGCTTCAATACTGGTGTGCTAGGTGAAAAATTTATCCGTTCCATACGTGAATCTCTTTTTGAGCATCAAATGACCATTCAAATGACTTCATATGATGCCACAGGTTTTGGTAAATATCTTTTACGTTACAGTGGAGATATGTCCAGTATTCGAAATTTTCTAACAGTTGGAATTATAAGGTTTGTAATAGACTTACTACTCATTATTATGGCATTTATTGCAATGTTTTGGGTGAATTGGATGCTTACTTTAATTGTACTAGCAGGAACTGTAATAGTTTATTTAACGGTTATTATTATCAATAAAACACTTTATAGGGTAACACTTAAAAATCGAAATCGAAAGTCAGGTTTATTGTCTTTCGTTTCATCTCGTTTGCCACTTGTTCTTACCATTAAAGGATTCAATCGTCAAACCGTTGAAGTGAACAAATTTAATGCGCGATCTAGGAAAATTTACAAGAATGGCGTTCGGTTCCAGCGGGTATATAATCTTGTAGGGGTCATTGTTCCAGGAATGCTGTATTTAACATTATTCACTATCCTAATAACGGTGTATTACTACAAAAGATCTGTTGTGGATTTGCATATGGAGCACCTGCTTGGCTTTATACTCTTGTTCATAACAGTTCTACCTGTATTTAGACGTTTAATAAGGGTATCTTCCATTTGGAAGGTAGGCGACATATCTTTTGAAAAATTACAATCTGTATTTAATTTGAAAACTGATCCCAATGCTACAGATGTTCCAAATTTTAGATATAAAAGAGGTAATATTGAATTTAAAAATGTAACCTTCTCTTATTCGGATCAATCGGTTAATTTACTTGATGATTTTTCTCTGAATATTCAAGGTTCAAAAGTAAATATTGTTTACCAATTCAATGGTCTACCCAAATCAACGATGATTAAACTTATTCTTGGAATTTATGCTCCAACAATTGGTGTAATTAAGATTGATGGACAGATGATAAATAGGGTTAATTTAAAAAGTCTGAAACGAAGAATTTCTATTTTGTCTGAAGATTTTCCATTACTCGGAGATACGGTTTTTGAAGCAAGTGCATACAGTACAAAAGAGGCGTATCGAACGCAAATTCAAATGCTTTTGGATAATCTTCAAAAAGGTTTACCAGAAGAAACCAAAATAACCTTAGATAGTAAAATTGGTGAAAGGGGTTTTAAACTGAATGAATTTCAAAGACAAATTGTATTTTTCATACGCTGTTTTATGACGAATAAGCCAATTATTTTAATTGAAAATTTCAGTAAATATGCCTCTAATCCTTCTTTTGATCGTATTTGTTTGACCTTAAAAGAATACGCAAATAAAAATAAAACAATTGTCTTTTTTGAGACGAAACATTCAAATTTGTTCGATGATTTAAACCCTGTGATACATGAACTTCCTTAAATTTATTTTAGTACTTTTTGTAATTTATATAGATTCAATTTCCTTTGCTCAAGAACCCCAGGAATTAAAGGATAAATATGTTCTTGTAATTCATGGTGGCGCAGGTACAATTAGCAAATCTACGCTAACTCCTGAATTGGAAAAAGAGTATAAGGATGCATTAAAAGAAGCCTTGAAATGTGGGCAAAATATTTTAGACACCGGAGGTTTGGCAATAACAGCAGTTGAAGCCGCTGTGAAATACATGGAAGATTCTCCACTTTTCAATGCTGGAAAAGGATCTGTCTTCAATCATGAGGGCTATAATGAAATGGATGCTTGTATAATGAATGGTAAGGATTTAACTTGCGGTGCTGTTGCTGGCGTAACGAATTTAAAAAATCCAATAGAAGGCGCCAGATTGGTAAAAGATAGTTCGAAATATGTTTTTCTTTATGGTGATGGGGCTCAAGAATTTTGTTTATCCAAAGGAGCGGCATATGCGGATAGCAGTTATTTTTTTACCGATTTTCGTTGGAAACAGTATCAGAAAGCTCTAGAAAAAGATACGATTATACTCGATCACGATACTACCAGTTTGAACTACAATTATAAAGCCCTGGAGGAACTTGAGAAATTTGGAACTGTCGGCGCTGTTGCCCTGGATCGGTATGGAAATTTAGCTGCCGCAACCTCAACTGGAGGCTTGACAAACAAAGAATTTAACCGTATTGGAGATTCACCAATCGTAGGTGCTGGAACCTATGCGAGTAATAGAAGTTGCGCAGTTTCTTGCACAGGAAAAGGTGAGTTTTTTATTAGAGAAACTGTTGCAAGAGATATCGCTGCAAGAATGGAGTTTGGTAATCAAGATTTAACTGAATCCGGTGAAAAAACTATGGCAAGATTAGAAAAAAAAGGCGGGTCAGGAGGATTTATTTCTGTCGATAAACGCGGCAATTACATCATGATGTTCAATACTAAAGGAATGTATCGAGGTGTGGTTACAAATGATAAGAAAACTTCGGTTAAAATCTATTAAATTTGAAAACTTAAGGTTTTAAAAAGCTTTGTCTTCTAGTCACAAATAGTATATAAAAAAAGTGAATCCCTAAATTACTTTATTAGGAATTGAAAGCTTCTATTCTATCAATGACTTCCCATGTATGATCTGCCAGAAGTTTTATGGTAGCCAAATATGTTAATGTCTTTCCAGAAATACCCCATTGACTAGGAGCAACAAGAGAAAGCAAATGTATACCGTTTTCTTTTTTGTATAGAAAATAGGTGTGATTGATGAGCGGTTCAAAGCGCATTTCAGCTGTATAAATCAATTCAGAAATTTTCTTACGATCCGCCAATTTCTTTGCCTGTTCTGCAAGTAAATGCATTTGCTCATAAATCTGATTCAATTGCATATCCGTCTGGTATTCCATAGCAGAGAGCGCTCTGCCTTTGATTTTACCTTGATCTTCAGGTTTAATCAATGCACTTCCTGCATGATGAGCATATTCTAAAGAATGCGGATTCTCAGTTATTTTATCAGGATCAATTGGATTTATAAACTCTTCGTTCATGAATAAACTTTATGTACTAACCCTTGAATTAAGAATTTGTTTTAATTATTTCAATCCCAAAAGAAAGGAGGGCTTTCCAAAATTTAACAATGCAAAAAAAAACCGCGATTAAGCGGTTCATTTCAATTCTTATTTTTTTACACGCTCAACATAAATTCCCGTGCGCGTATCTATTTTTATAACTTCTCCATTGTCAATAAATAAAGGTACTTTTACCTCAGCACCAGTGGCAATAGTTGCTGGTTTCATGGAGTTGGTAGCTGTATCACCCTTTATTCCGGGTTCGGTATATGTAACTTCAGAAATAATGTACATCGGCAATTCAATAACAAGTGGCGATTCTTCTTCTGCATGAAATAATATATTACAAATCATCCCTTCTTGCAAAAATAAAGGCTTTTCAATCATTTTAGAAGGGATATTTACTTGTTCGAATGACTCATTATTCATAAATACAAATTCGCTCCCTTCTTGATATAAATATTGGTATTCTCTGTTTTCAATCCGAACTACTTCAATTTTATGCCCTGCAGAAAAGGTGTGATCCAAAACTTTACCTGACTCTATTCCCCTCATTTTGGTTCTAACGAATGCAGGGCCTTTTCCAGGTTTTACATGTTGAAATTCAATAATTTGAAATAATTTTTCGTTGTGTTTAATACACAAACCGTTGCGAATATCAGCTGTTGTTGCCATTTTTTCAAATAAATTTTGGTTGCAAATATAGTACATTTTCATTTTTATAATCTGTATCTTAGTTCTTTAAATCAATCTTTATGTACGATTATTATAAAACATTGTCTACAATAGCTAAAATTAAATTCGTTGTGAATATTGTGCTTGGGATTATCGGAGTTGTTTTTGCAACTTTAAATTGGACTTCACAAGAAATTCATATGGTTTTCTTCAAGGCTCATGCACCTCTATCTTTATTAATTATTTTCTCAATGATTGCTGGATATGCAGTTTCCACATTGGTGAATTACCGTAAATTTCAAGAAAAAGAAAAACAAATTGAAAAGCTTCAAAAAGAGCTTGATAAACAAGATTCATTATAAGTTTCATATGTTTTCACTTAATTGGGAATATAGTTTCATAAACTTTATATAAATTTGATTAGCGGAACCACTTTCTAATAAGTGCAGAGACCGTATCCGATTTTCGGAGCCCATGCAGTTTATCTTGAAGCTTACCTATTTGACCATAAGGAGAGTCTTTGGTTGTCAATGGCGGGCTGCAACTTTTAAAAGTAGAGGTATACCAAACAGCAGATTACAAAGACAATCGGCAATCCTAAACGTGTTTTCTGAAGCTTCAGAA
This sequence comes from Flavobacteriales bacterium, assembly GCA_947475275.1. GTDB lineage: Bacteria > Bacteroidota > Bacteroidia > Flavobacteriales_D > Crocinitomicaceae > M0103. The sequence goes on from CANJNE010000016.1 coordinate 15,126, forward strand.
AACCCCACTGCATGGGTTTTTTTAATTTTTAACTTATATAGATCTAATAGATAACATTTAAACTATCTAATTCTTCTACAGTTAGCATTGGAGGAAATTCTCCTCGTTGGATTTTTTGAAGCACAAATTCACCTGTTTTTTTTGCCATGGCTTCATTAGCGAACCCTTTATTGCCTTGGATTGCTGGGATGTTGGGTTGATTTATTATTGCTTTATTATTTTTTAATATTTGGTAACCCCAACCATCTTTTTCAGATTGAATTGTTTTTACAGAATAATTTACAGTTTCAACATCTAATGTTTTGTCTTTAGTAATAGTTTCTAAAGATTCAACTTTTGTATTGATCTGCTTTTCACCACATGAAATAATTATGAAAAATAAGGTGAGAATCAAATAGAATTTAGACATAGAATCAAATAATGGTAAACTTAATTAGCCCGTTTTTAGAAAAAGGTTCTTCATTAATTTTTAAAAAATAATTTCCCTTTGATTGTTCATCCGGTCTGATTTTTAATTGATTTCCTTCAAAATTGAAAATAAATGATTCGGTAACGTCTCTACCAAACTGATCATATGCTTTGATATTAACTATTGATGGAATTTCTTTTTGAAAAGTAACATTTGCATATTCCAAAAATGGGTTAGGGAATAGGTTGATTTTCGTTTCTACAAATTCATTTACACTTAAAATACCAGCATAAGAATAAAAATCATCTTCATAAATCCCACTATATCCAGTGCCAATATATCCGATATTGTTAATGACCATTGCTACGGCGTTCTTTCTTCCCGATCCGATAAAATCAGATCTTTGCGTCCATGTGTTTGAAAAATAATTGTATTCCCAAACATCTTTAGTGTAATTAAAATTATTGTCTTCACCAGTAGCTATAAATGCGGTTGGAAAAATACCCCAACCAACAGCTCCTGCTCTTGGTGTTCCGGGAAAACTGGTTTTTTGAATCCATGTGTCAATAGATGCCTCATACATCCAAAAATCATTTTTTAATACACCATCGTCTCCGGTTCCAAAATAGGCCTGATCCCCCATTGTAAATGCAACGGCTTGTCGTCGCGCAGTTCCAGGAAAGTCGTTAATTTGTGTCCAACTGTTTGTTACAGGGTCATATTTATAGAAATCCTTGCACAAACCACTTGCATCTTGACCCGTTCCAACAAATGCCTCATTTCCAATAACAAATGCAACTGCTTGTCTTCTGGCTGTGCCTGTAAAATCAGCTTTTTGCGTCCATGTATCATTAATTGGGTCATATTCCCATGTATCTTTAAAATAAGGATTTGTTTGCCCTTGGCCTAAACATATATACCCTTTGTCACCAATTGAAAATCCGCATGCAGATCCTCTATCTAAACCGTCTCCGTTTAATCCGCCTAGAGCCAATTCATCATCCCAATCATTTTGTGATGGATCATAGGAATACATTTTTCTTTTGAAACCAAAATCATCTAATCCACCAACAATATATCCTTCTCCACTAATTACAAACGATGAACTAGAACCTCTTGAAGGACCATTAACCGAATCTTTTATTTCCCAGATGTTTTGACAACAAATTTGAAATGATAAACTTGCAAAAACTACTATTGCTATTCTTGAAGAAATTTTCATGTTTAATTAATAATTATTTTTTTGGAAATAATTTGATCATTCAATGAATTTCGAAATTGCACAAAATAAACTCCTGGAACCAGATCACTTACATTCATTTTGCAATAATTTCCTTGGATTGAATTTTCCAAGTTACAATTTACTCCACTAATGCTAAAAATTGAAATATCAGAAATTAAATCAATTGGAAAAGTTATGTTAATTGCAACATTTGCTGGATTAGGATAAATAGAGATTAAATTTTCTAATTCATCTAAATCAGCGAGATTCAATGGGGTGTATTCCTCTATTGATGCCTTTTTACCTGAAAAACCTTTACCAGTGCCAACATAAGCCTTGCCTGCAAGAGCGAAAGCAACCGCATTTCTCCTTTCACTGCCACCAAACGAAGCACGAACTGCCCAATAATCAGCAACAGGATTATATTCCCATAAATCATCTAAAAGTCCTCCATCTGATCCTATACAAACATACCCTCTTGATCCAATTGTAAATGTGCATGCCGAACCGCGTTCACTTGCAGGTAAATCCGAAATGGATGTCCATTGATTGGTGCCGGCATTGTACTTCCAAAAGTCTTTTTTAAATACATCTTGATTTGCTCCTAATCCAACGAATGCATCATATCCAACTGTAAAGGATGAAAGCTGATAACGCACACCTCCAGGGAAATTGGTTCTCTGTGTCCATTGATTAATACTCGGTTTGTATTCCCAGAGCTGGTTTGAATATGAATTAGGCCCTACTTTTCCACAACAAACATATCCTTTAGCGTCAATTGAAAATGCAGTTGCAAAGTATACCCCAGTTCCTCCAACACCGGGATAGTCGGCAATCTGAAGCCATGTGTTTGTTGAAGGATCATATTCCCAGAAATCTTTTAATTTATTACCTGAAAATGATTCGTCATTATCAATACCTGTTCCAACATATCCTTTATTGCCAGCTACAAACGCAACCGCATCTCTTCTCGGTGAACCTGGAACATCAGCTTTTTGAGTCCATGAATCACTAATAGGATCATATTGCCAAAAATCTTTTAAAACCACTTCAGCTGTATCAACGCCAGTTCCTAAATATCCAAAATCACCGATTGAAAAAGCGACAGCTCTTTCTCTTTTTCCACCCAGAAAATCATTTTTCTTAGTCCAGAAGTTTCCAGTTTGAGCTATACCGTTAATGGAAAATCCAATTATTCCAATAAGTAAGTAGTTTTTTATTTTCATTCAAAAAGTATTTTTCCAGTGGTTATAATACGTTCATCATTGTGAATGGTATAAATATGTATACCATTTATATACTCTAAATTTTCAATAGTCTGAGTTTCTTCATTTAAGTCAAATTCTGAAATTTTTTCGCCGGATAGATTAAATAATGTCAACTTACAATTATTACTCAAAAGTGGAGCACCTGTTTTTATTATTAATTCTGAAGTAACTGGATTAGGGTAGGTGTATATTGAAAATTCAGAATTTTCATTCGTTTCCAATGGGTCAAAGTCGAATGACCAAAAATCATTTAAATTAATACCATTGGTTCCAGTGCCAAAATATCCTTTTCCATTTATAGAAAATGCCACAGGAAAACGCCTGCTTGTTCCTGGAAATTCACAAATATATTTCCATTCATTCGATCCGGGATCGAATTCCCATACTTCGTTGGTGACAATTGAAAGACCTCCCACGTAACCGCATGTTACATAACCTTTACCATCTCTTCCAAATGCACTGCTTCCATTCGACATTAATCCTGGAAATGTTGCGCGTTGCATCCATGAGTCATTGGCAGGTTTGTATTCATAAAAGTTAGTTCCTGATTTAATAAAACCACTAGAGTTGTTAGAAAAGGAACATGACCATGAGCCAAAACTCACTGGCGCCGGTGTTTTCATCGTCCATATATTATTGTTAGGGTCGTATTCAGCTAATTGGTTTGTCTGATATACATATCCCTTTTCATTTACACTGAAACCTTGAGTATCTCCAGGACTTATTAAACATGGTGCTATTGGCGACCACGTATTTGTAATCGGATTGTATTCGTAAAATTCATTACTCAATGCTGAGCCGCCGCCAACATAACCTCGAGTTGATGTTGCAAATGAAACAGCGCCGTGATTATTTACCGGATAGTTTGCTTTTTGGGTCCATGTATCTGATGCAGGATCATACTGCCACCAATCTTTGTAAGATATGTCGACCCCAGTTCCATTTACGTGCCCAAGTCCCATATAGCCTTTATTGGCAATGGCTATTCCAACAGCTCTATGTCTTCCAACACCGCCGAAATTTGCCTTTTTAATCCAAGGCGTTCCGAAAGTGGTGAAATTCAATAATAAAAGCGTTGCAATATGTAAAATGTAAATTCTCATTTTTACGTCTTAACAAATTTTCCTGTCTTAAATGTTTGGTTGTCATAAACCAATCTGTATATATAATTTCCTTGATTTATTTGCCCAATGTCAATGGATAATTTATTTGACTCCAGATGTTGCGATTTTAAGATATTTCCACTTAAATCAAAGATTTCGAATTTAATTGAAGAAGCATCAATATAATTTGGAAGACTTTCCAAGTTGATGTTTAATACATTAGATGTGGGATTGGGATATATAGACATATCATAATCGTCAAGTTTTCTATTTAATACGGATAAAATTTGATCAAACATCCAAAAGTCCCTAAAATTGGTTCCATTCGTTCCAGTTCCAACATATGCTCTAGTTCCTATCACAAAAGATGTCAAATAACGTCTTGCTGTTCCGGCAAAATCCTCGATTTGAACCCAAGTATTTGAGAGTACATCATATTCCCAAAAGTCACCGTAATTATTGCCGCTTGAAAAGTCATCACCAGTTCCGATGTAACCCATTCCATTGACTGCAAAACCAACAGCCTCTTGCCGTGCAATAGTACCAACAGGTGCTTTTAAAACCCATTGATTAATATCTGGACGGTATTGGTAAAAATCATTTGATGAACCCATATTGGTGTTTCCTGTACCTAAATAGCCAAATTGATTTATTGCAAATCCAACAGCCGAGGTTCGTCCTGCTCCTGGGAAATTTGCTTTTGCAGTCCATACATCTGTTGAAGGATTGTATTCATAAAAGTCTGATACGTATCCAGTTGTTGTTTGACCTGTTCCAATATATCCTTTGCCATTAATAGCAAAACCAACAGCTCCTCTTCTTGCAGGTCCCAAAATATCGGCAATTGGAGTCCAAATGTTCGTATTTGGATCGTAGCTAAAAAAGTTGTTAGAATATGTGCCATTTTCTAATCGACCTGTACCCACATATGCTTTATTTTCAATAACAAAAGTCGTTGCATGATAACATTTTCCATCTGGATAATTTGCTATTTGGGTCCAAGTATCTGAGGCTGGATCATATTTCCAAAAATCCTCATATTCGACATCAACTCCCGAATTAATATGTCCTAGTCCAATGTATCCAAAATTTCCAAGTGAAAAAGAGCTCGCTCTATGTCGCGCAGTTCCTCCAAAATTTGATTTTTCAAACCAAGGTTGTGCTTTTGCGCCATTTAAAAAAGCAAGAAAAAAGATGGTGTATGAAATTTTGTTATTCAACATGACTTTTTATTAGTTTTTTACTAAATACTTGATTATCAATAGTGATTTGTATTTGATAAATACCATCTTTCAAGTCTGTTATGTCAATGCTGTTTCCAAAATAATTCTTGATTTCTTTTACTTTTTTACCAGCCACATCAAAAATAAATACATCCCCTTTATAGTTTTTAATTTCCATTTCTTTATTTGCTGGGTTTGGATATATTAAACAAATATCGTCGCCTATTTCGTTTATATCGAGGTAGTTAGCGTTGATTTCTAAAATGTATTCTCCAGAAGCATTCCCCCATCCTTCAACAATAATATAAACCAAACCTAATCCTTCAGTATTAAATGTAAGTCCAGATTGTGTTCCACAACCAGAGACATCGTCATTGTAGGCTATTACATTTCCAAAACCATCAACAACACTTAAAAAAGTATCAAAGCTAGAACCACAAAGTGAAACAGTAACGGATTCCATCATTGGTGAAGGATTCAATTGATAATATACATCGGAAGAATTGTAAACTAAATTTTGATTGGAATAGCAATAGGAATTATCATTCGTGTCAATATATGGTAAGCTACTCACAATAATAGGATCATTTGTGTCATCACCAGTGTAACCTGAGCAATCCACACCATTTCCAATGTTAATTGTAAAGTCCATAACTGAACCCCATGTGAAAGTTCCACAAGGATTTATTGGAAGCGTGCCCGCTTCTTGTTGTGTTACACGCATTCTCGTAGCACCATTTTGAGCGCCAAAAGGAACCGTAAAATTAAATGATTGAGGTAAAGCCGGAGGCGTCCCTTGCCATGTGCCAAGACTCTCTGTTGGCTCAAAAGTACCGCTTTGATCAAAGTCAATCCAAGCCTGTCCTACCCCAGCATAGTTTCCTCCACAGGTACCAAAATCAACTTGTACAGTGTAATTTGAACCCGCATTTAAAGTGGTACTTAAAAAAGTTAAATCTTGAAGACCAATCACACCAGGACAACCTGTATATGAAATGGAACCTGATGCACCATTCAAAATAACAGACTCAACATTAGAATCCGCTGTGCTGGAAGGCCCAACATTGGTACAATACTGTGAGTATGAAAAAAAAGATGAAAGAACAAATAGTAGGAGTGAGTAGTTTTTATTCATAAGTAAATTTTTCCAACATAAAAATAGAAAGAAATAGCTAATGTTAACTATATGTTAAGGAATATATGGTTAAAAATTTCCTAATCCAATTTCCTTCAGTACGGCAATTAATCTTAAAACATCTTCTTTTGTATTAAAAGCTTGAATTGAAAATCTCAAATAAACCTTAGAATTTGACTCAATTACAGGTATTTGAATTTGATATTTTTCGTAAAGTAGTTTTTTAAGTTTTGAAGGATTCTTGCTCTCTATTGAACAACTGCACAATTGACCGAAAAAATCTTTGTTTAAAGGTGCTAACGGTTCAACATTAAGATATTCCATTACTTCATTTGCGCATTCCAATAGTAGATTTTTGCAATTGTCAGATTTCTGTTCCCAATTGTAATCGTGCATAAATTTTAGTGCCGCCGGTACCGTTAAATAGGCTGAAAAGTCTCTAGTTCCATTGAATTGTTGAAATTCTTGAAATCGATGCTCTTGAATAGACTCATCATAACCCCAACTTACAATAAATGGTTCAAGCATTTGATGAAATTCTTTTTTGACATACAAAAACGAACAACCTTTAGGCGTCATCATCCATTTATGGCATGCTCCAGTGTAAAAATCTGGATCAAGTTCTTTCAAATTTAGATGAATATGTCCTGGAACGTGAGCGCCATCCACAATTGTAATCAACCCTCTTTTTTTAGCTTCAATACAAATTTCCTTCACAGGTAATATAAGTCCTGTAGCGCTTGTTATTTGACTAATAAAGATAACTTTCGTTTTTTCACTATATCCTTTCCAAAATTCGGTAATGAATTCATCCTTCGATTGTATCGGTAGTGTAATTAAAGATTGAACATACTTTCCACCGCATTTATTCAAATAAAAATTCCAAGTTTTATCTAACGCTCCATATTCTAAATTTGTAGTGAGAACCTCATCTCCTGAATTTAATTTTAAACTTTTAACAACCAAGTTAATTGCATAAGTTGGATTTGGGGTAAAAATCAAATCATTTGGATCACAATGAATAAATTGTCCTAAAGCGCTTTTTGAGTTTTCTAAGTATTTTGGCCCAGTTTCCGTTATAAACTGAACAGGGTCTTTTTCTAAAAGATATTGCCAGTGAATGTAATCTTCAAAAATGGGTTTGGGACATGCACCAAATGAGCCGAAATTGAGATAAGTTATTTTTGGGTCAAGCAGAAATAAATCTTTCATCTTTAATTTTTCGACAAAAATAAGCGCTCTAATTGAAGAAAATTGTTTTTAAGCTTCTTCATATTCAATATTGTAACTTTAGTATCGTAATTAGTGAAAATATTTTTTCACTTTTGAATTCAATTAAAAGAAATGATTTGGCTTAGTTTAGTTTTAATGTTAATTGTGGGCATAACTCTTGGTCTGCTTGGAAGCGGTGGGTCCATTTTAACCTTACCCATTTTGATTTATGTTACTCAATTAGATCCAGTTACTGCTACATCCTACACATTATTCATCATAGGGATGTCTGCTCTTATCGGTTCCATTAAAAATGTTATTTCTGGATTTGTTGATTTTAAAATCGTTGTCTATTTTGGGGTGCCATCCTTGATAAGTGTTTATTTAACCAGATATTTTATCTTACCAAGTTTACCCGAAGTTTTGATTCAAATTGATGGGTTTGACATTTCAAAAGATTTGTTTTTAATTCTTTTATTGGCTTTTCTAATGGTCATTGCCGCAGTATCGATGATCCGAAAAAGAAAAAATATGCTGGAAAAAGATAAATTAAATTCAAATCTATCTTTTCTAATAATATTTATTCAAGGAATAGTTGTTGGTTTTATTACCGGTTTCGTGGGAGCTGGGGGCGGTTTTTTAATTATTCCAGCTTTGGTTAATTTCTGTCAACTTCCTATAAAAAAAGCTATTGCAACCTCTTTGGCTATAATAGCAATAAACGCAAGCATCGGCTTTATTGGAGATTGGAATAAAGGTGTTATTCTTGATTATTTATTATTAATGTATTTTTCCATTTCTGCACTAATCGGGACTTTTATAGGATTTATTCTTAGTAAATCATTCAATGAATCTCAATTAAAAATAATATTTGGTTGGTTTGTTTTGATAATGGGAGTCTTTATCTTTGTTAAAGAACTATTTTTTTAGATTTTTCAATTTTTCCAATCATTAATTTAAAGTTTAACTTATATGAAAATCGAACAAATTTATACAGGTTGCCTAGCTCAAGGAGCATACTATATAGTTTCTGGTAATGAAGCTGTAATTATTGATCCACTTCGTGAAACCCATCCTTATACATCAAGAGCTGATATTGATGGCGTTAAAATCAAATATATTCTGGAAACCCATTTTCATGCCGATTTCGTAAGTGGTCACGTTGATTTGTCAAAAGTAACTGGAGCGCAAATTGTGTATGGACCAAATGCCAATCCGGAATATCCGGTTCATATTGCAAAAGATGGCGAAGTTCTGAAGTTTGGTAATGTTTCAATCAAAGTACTTCATACCCCCGGTCATACCATGGAATCAACATGTTATTTACTTTTGGATGAAAATAGAAATGAGCACGCTATTTTTACTGGAGATACGCTTTTTATTGGTGATGTAGGAAGGCCAGATTTAGCTCAAAAATCTGCGGATTTGACAATGGAACAATTGGCAGCAACACTTTACCATTCATTACGTAACAAACTAATGACTTTGCCTGATGACGTAATTGTTTATCCTGCACATGGAGCGGGAAGTGCTTGTGGAAAGCATATGAGTAAAGAAACTGTAAGTACAATTGGAGCCCAAAAAGCAACCAATTATGCTTTGCGAGCTGATATGACTGAAGTAGAATTTGTTAAAGAAGTTACTGACGGATTAATGCCTCCACCAGGATATTTTGGAATGAATGTTCAAATGAATAAAACGGGTTATGACAGTATTCATGAGGTTATGAAAAGAGGGTTAACACCCCTTAATCCTGAACAATTCGAAATGCTTGCCAACGATACCAACGCAATTATTCTAGACACCAGAAACCCAGATGATTTTTCAAAAGGATTTATCCCGAATAGCATTAATATCGGTTTAGATGGTCAATTTGCACCATGGGTTGGGGCAATGTTGCCAGATGTTAAGCAGGAAATTTTAATAATTGCAGAAAATGGCAGGGAAGAGGAAACCGTTTCCAGGTTGGCGAGGGTCGGATATGATTATGTTTTAGGTTATTTGGAAGGTGGTTTTCAATCATGGTCTAATGATAATCGAGAATTGAATATGGTGGAAAGACATGACGCAAGTGACGTTAATAAATTTATTAATAAAGGATTTCGTGTAATTGATGTTAGAAAACCATCAGAATTTCAAGCAGAACATGTTTTAGATGCCATGAATATTCCACTTGATTTTATTAATGAAAGTATGGCTGAATTTCCTAAAAATGAAGACTTTGTTTTACATTGTGCAGGTGGGTATAGAAGTATGATTGCAGCTTCAATTTTAAAATCACGTGGTTTCGATAATTTTATTGAAATCAGAGGTGGATTCAATGCAATTTTGAAATCAGATGTAAAAACAACACAGTTTGTTTGTCCTTCTACAGGAAAGTCTTGATAATTAAATTATGCAAGAAATTTCGATCGATTTCATAAGAAGTATTATTAAAACAAGATCTAAGGATGCATTTAAAAATCAATTCGGTCATGCGCTTATTGTTGCTGGATCAAAAGGGAAATTAGGCGCTGCAATACTATCTTCAAAGGCTTGCATGCGAAGTGGAGTAGGTTTAGTTACGGTTTTTAGCACAAATGGGAGTGCTCCAATTTTTCATACAGCTTTGCCAGAGGTTATGGTTTTAGAGGATGCCAACAAAAATTTTTTAACCAAAATTCCTGAACATGAAGATTATAGTGCATACGGGATTGGACCAGGTATTGGTACACAAGATGATACCATTGATTCATTCGAGTTATTTTTAAAAGAAAATAAGAAATCTATTGTGCTTGATGCAGATGGGATTAATGCAATTTCTTTAAGACCGAAACTTAGAAGTTTTCTTAATACAGCTGTTCTAACACCACATGTCGGAGAATGCAAAAGATTACTTGGAAATTGGAGCAATGAAATCGAGGCAATTGAAAAAATTCAATCTTTTGTTGAAGAAACAAAGTCTGTCTTGGTGTTGAAGGGCGCTCAATCAAAGATATTTTCTCCCGAAGGTAAATTATTTGTAAATACTACTGGTAATCCTGGGTTGGCGAAAGCTGGATCGGGTGATGTTTTGACCGGTATAATAACTGCTTTTTTAGCTCAAGGTTATAGTTCACTCAACGCAGCGATTATAGGTGTGTTTATACATGGTCTAGCAGGTGATTTGGCCATTGAAAATGATTCAAATTACAGCTTATTAGCATCCGATATTTGTGATTTTCTACCGAAAGCTTTTAGAGATATTTTGGGTGAATAATCAGCTTATTTTGCCGATTAAACCTTTTTAAACCTTGAACTTTTAATCCTTAATCCTTCTTAAACCTTAAACCTTGAACCTTAAACCTTGAACCTTGAACCTTGAACCTTGAACCTTTCAACCTATTTCCGCTTTAAAAGTCAGTAATATTTTATCTATCCTCAAACCATCAATATCCATTATTTCATACTCACAATTACCATCATCTACTTTATCACCTGCATTTGGAATTTTTTTGAGGTGGTCCAACATAAATCCAGCTACCGTGGTATATTTCGAAATGTTATCCTCGATAATTTCCTTTTGAAAAAATTGATTGAGTTCGAAAATTAATGTCTTTCCATTAACTAAATATGAACCATCTGCACGCTTAAATATATCTGCAGCGTCTTGCTCATCTTCATCAGGTAAATCTCCAACTATAGCTTCAATAAGGTCATGCAATGTAATAATGCCAATAACACCGCCATACTCATCAATCACAACACCGATATATTGTTTCTTTGATTTGAATAGATTTAAAATTTTAAAAGCTGGCGTGTTTTGAAAAACAAATATCGGTTTCTCCATGATTTGTTTCAACTCAAATCCTGAATTATTATGATTTTCTAGAAAATCCTTTATCGTAATAACTCCTTTAATATTGGAAATTTGACCATCACAAACAATGAATTTTGAGTGAACACTTTTAATTAATTGTGTAAGAATATTATCCTTATTATCGTTTAAATCGATCCATTCAACTTCAGTGCTATGTGTCATTAAGGATTTAGCTGTTTGGTCAGTGAAAGAAAATAGATTTTGGTGCACTTGGCTCTCATCTGTTTCAAGAACACCTTGTTTTCCAGCATTAATTAGCATGAATTTTAATTCCTCTTCTGACATATGATCGCCATCTGATTCTCTAACTCCAAAAGGTTTGAGAAAAATATTTGTAGAAAAAGATAATATTTTAACGAATGGAAAGGTAGCTAAAGTGAAATATTTAATAATTGGTGCACAAAAAAGTGCAATTTTTTCGGAATAATTCATTCCTATTGTTTTTGGAACCAATTCACCAATAACAATGGTAAAATAAGTAATTGCTCCTATGACTATCAATAAAGATATTATATGCGTATAAGTGCCTAAGAATTCAAAATCGCTAAGATAAAATTCTAGGTCATCGGTCAAATTGGCCCCTCCATAGGCTCCAGATATAATACCAATTAATGTTATTCCAACCTGAACAGAAGATAAAAAATTCTCAGGTTTTTCCAAAAGTTCCAAAATAGTTTTCGCACGAGTATTTCCTTGCTCTGCTAAATGTTGGATTTTATTTTTCTTTACTGAAACTAGAGCGATTTCAGATAATGCAAAAAAAGCGTTTATAATTGTAAGAAAAAAAATTACTAGAATTTCCATTAATAATATCGTTATAAAAAAAAAGAACCCCGCTGTGCAGGGTTGTATGTTAAAAGTTAATCCTCATTTTCTTCATCTTCGAATAAATCGACATCTTCATCATCTTTTTTGTAATTGAACAGATCTTCATCCCAATCCTCATCATCATCGTTGAAAAAGTTATTGCTTTTGCCGCTTTTTTTGTAAGCATTCATCTTTGGTTTCTTTGCACCTCTTTCAGAATCCCAATCTTTAGTGGACTTTTTTTCATCCTTTTTCTTTCTCGGATCATTTTTTAAATTATCAACAGAAACAATAGGAACTGGGGTAAAATCAGAATTTTCTTTTGGGGCTCTTGGAATAAAATCTAAATCCTTTTCCGAATCTTTGTTTTGGGAAACATTGGTTCTTTTCGGAAAAGAATCATTAGGTTTATTTTTGAAGTCCGGACGTGAAAAATTATTACTTTTTGAGCGATTATCACCACTTCGCTGTTCAGCTTCCTTAACAGCTATAGGACGCCCATTAATAATCTTACCGTCCAAAGAAGCAATGGCTTTAAGCGCATCTTCTTTATTTGTCATTTCAACAAATCCAAAACCTCTTGATTTACCTGTTTCTTTGTCAGTTGCTACATTTGCCTTAATTACAGGTCCGTAATCTGAGAATAATGATTTTAATTGTTCTCCGGTAACACCAAAATCTAATTTGGCGACAAAAATACTAGTCATAAGAAAATAAAAAAAGCGTAGACAATTTATTTAAATGTTAATAATACCCGAAAATAGAACTTTTTTTTTTGTTTCAATAAAATCGTTTATATTTTTCTAAAAAAATAAAATGAATGCATTAATTCTTGGGGCAACTGGAATGGTGGGACATGAGTTGCTTGAACTTCTTGTTATGGACAATAGATTTGCCAAAATTGATCTTTTGAGCAGACGAGAACTTGACTTAAGATCTCTCAAAGTTACAAATCATGTTATCGATTTTCGCAATATCCATTCATTACCCTACATTAACCATCCTGATGTTTTATTCATAACCTTTGGAACAACAATAAAGAAAGCTGGATCAAAAAGAAATCAATTTGTAATTGACGTTGAAATACCTGAAAATATTATGCGTTTGGCAAGGGAAAAAGGTTTGCGAAAGTGTGTTTTGATTTCAGCACTTGGAGTTGCAAAATATTCCCCTTTCTTTTATTCAAGAATGAAAGCAAATCTGGAGGAAAGAGCTAAGAAAATAGGTTTTGATCAGCTTATTATCATCAAACCATCAGTTTTAGAAGGTTCTAGAATGGAGAAAAGAAAAGGTGAGGAATTTTCCGTTATTCTTGGAAATGCATTCGCTAGAACAGGGCTCATTGATAAATACAAACCCGTTAGGGACATAGATTTAGCCAAATGTATGATTCAATGTTTGTTCGAAGTAGGCGATGGGGTTCACTTTATAAATTCAGGCGAAATTGATTTACTTGCAAAAAAATACACTGATAATGAGTGGCAATTTAAAGAAGAAAATGTTTAACTATTCGTTTTAAAAGGTTGTCGATAAAGTAAAGATTTACCTAGTGAATTTTCATCAGCATATTGTAATTCTGTTCCAACTGATACACCTCTTGATAAACAAGTAATCAAAATTTCTTTATTACAAAGTTTTTTAAATAAATAATAGTTTGTAGTATCGCCTTCCATTGTTGGACTTAAAGCAAATATAATTTCAGTTATAGCGCCATTTTCTATTCTATCAAGAAGTGCTGAAATGTTAAGATCACTTGGTCCGATTCCGTCCATTGGAGAAATTACTCCACCTAATACATGATATCCACCCTTAAATGTATCCGTTGCTTCAATAGCCAGAATATCTCTAATGTCTTCAACAATACAAATAGTTGTTAAGTCTCTCTTAGGATTATTACAGATGGAACATACCTCAGCATCAGAAACATTATGACATATGTTACAATTTTTTAAAAAATCTTTCATATCTGTAAGTGAACGAGCAAATGTTTCTATTTCAACTTCAGTCCTATTGAGTAGGTTCAACGCAAGACGCAATGCCGTTCTTTTTCCTATCCCAGGTAATGATGAGAGTTCTTCAACCGCTTTTTCCAAGTATTTGGAAGGTAATTTCATATTTCAAAGTTAATGAATGATAATAGTTAGATTTAAACCATTTCGTTTTCTTTTAAACAAGCTAAAGAGGAATTCATGCTTTTAATTGTAAATTTGATATTAATTATTTCTAAATGCCAGTTAAAGAATTAAATATAAAAAATAAAAGAGCGAAGTTTGAGTATCATTTATTAGATAGTTTTGTTGCGGGCATTCAATTAAAAGGAACTGAAATAAAAAGTATTCGATTAGGCAAAGCGAGTATTTTGGAGGCATATTGTATTCATCAACAAGGAGAAATATTCATAAGAAATATGCATATATCCGAATATGAAAATGCTTCATTCTATCATCATAAACCTCGCTCAGATCGAAAGTTATTACTTAATAAAAAAGAAATTCAAAAGATTTCTAAGTTTCTTCAAGATAAAGGAAATACACTGATTCCAATTAAGTTATTTCTATCTGATAAAGGTTGGGTTAAAATAGAGATATCGCTCGCTCAAGGTAAAAAACTTCATGACAAAAGACAGGATCTGAAAGAAAAAGATGATAAACGAGAAATGGAACGTGTATTGAAAAGGTAGTTATATAAATCCTAAGCCCAATAAATGAAACCAATGATAATTGGTAAATATAAAAATCAGCATTAATGTTGGGGAGATCAATAGACTCAAATAATATAATAATGTATATAAACCCATTTTTTTTCTGTAAAAAAAAGTAAAAGTTGGCAGTAGGAAAATGACAATAATCAAAGGCCCAAAAGAATAAAATGTCAATTTTACTGGAAAGGTTTCTTCTGAAGATGCGCCGTTACAAATAATTTTAATAGGTTCGTGAAAAAGCCATGATTCAAAAAGATAAAGTTGGTTACCATTCATCAGACATTCCGTTTCAATTTCAGAAACCCAATATTTATCCCCATTAATAGTTTTCAATACGGATAAATAATCCCAGTCATTAAAAGAAGAAACGTTTTTAGCATAATGTGAAATTTCCAGTTTTTTCTTATGTTGTGGTAGAAACATATCTAAAGTAATCAGCGCACTTAAAAAGATTCCAACAAAAACAGAAAATTTTATGATACTCCATTTTTTACCAACAAACAAAGATTGAAAATACAATTCTTGCTCTAATTCTTCTTTTTTTTGTTGTTCATAGTATCGCTTTTTGGCTTCTTTAATGCGCTCTTCATTTGGTTTCTTCCTTTTAATTTGTGTATCTTGATTTATCGGTGCTTTTTTTTTGCCAATAAGAATTTCATAAGACGTTGTTATTTCTAAAAATTTCTTCTGTGCCTCTGAACTCGGGTTTTTATCTGGATGATAGATTAGCACAAGTTTGCGATATCTTTTTCTAATTGTTTGAATATCGGAACCAGGTTCCAGGCCAAGAATTTTATAATATTTTGATTCCGGCATCTTTAATGAGTTTAATGGTTTCTGATCGATTTATTTTATCCGAATTTGTTCTTTTGAAATTTTGTAAAACAAAAAATTCTTTGGGTACTTCGTATAAATCTAAAATTCCTTTGAAATCATCTTTCTTCAATTCAATATTTTCATAAGACTCAATTACAATAATTACTTTTTGTCCAAGATAATCATCCTTAATGCCTGATATGAAAAATGGCTTCTTAATAATTGAGCTTATTTTATTTTCTATATTTTCTGGAATAATTTTTATTCCGCCACTATTTATGGTAAAATCACTTCTTCCTAACCATTCAAATTTTTTGTCTGAAAAAAGCCGGACAATCTCTTTTGTTTCTAAAGGAAAATCCATTATTTCCGGATAGTTTATAATTAATAGATCATTGTTTGTGGAAAAGGAAACACCATTCAAAGCATTATAAACATTAGGTTCATCAATTCCAATTTTGCGAATAGCAATATGTGAAAACGTTTCTGTCATCCCAAATGTGTGAAATAACTCAGTTGTGAAAACCTTAAATTCTTCCTCGATCTTGATAGGTAGTGGTGCACCACCAACAATTAATTTTTTAATGTTTTCGATTTTGCTAGGATGCTTTTTCAGTGTATTTATAATCTGCATAGGTACCATCGCACAAAAATCAAAAATATGCGATATTTCTTCCAAAGGATTCGCATTTAATTTTCCAATATAAAGGTTCAAATCACCAATAATTGAACGAACAATCATCATTTTTCCTCCAATTGTTTCTGGAGATAAACAAAGTAAGACGTCAGATTTCTTAGAAATTTGAAAATATTCCAATGTTTTTCTGGCTGACACAATCATTTTAGCCTTTTCAACCACTAGATTTTTTACTTTCCCTGTTGATCCAGATGTTTTTATTGTAATGAAAGGTGAAGGGTTATTCCAATCTTCCAAAAACAAATTCACTTCTTTATTAAGCTCATTTTGATTAAATAATGCAATTAACTTCATTTTTAATTTTTTGGAATAGTTTTTGTTAATGGTCGAATCGTTATTTAAAAAATTTATT
>CANJNE010000017.1 GCA_947475275.1 Flavobacteriales bacterium
GACCTTTCAATAATTCTCCATCTGTTCCGAATTTTCTTTCCTCGATTTTATTGTTATTGGCATCAAATTTATATTTCAGAATAGCTCCGTAGTCATAAGGATCGTATAGCTCTCCATCTGTTCCATACTTGGAAGTCTCAATAATGTTCCCTCTTTCATCATAGGTATTTCTTTCAATAGCAATATCGGAATAATCGCCAATCAATTCTCCGTCAGTACCATAGGTAGCTTTTTCAATTTGATTACCGTCAGTGTCATATTTGTATCTAGTAATTGCTGCGCTGGTGTATGAGTCGGTCTTTAATTCACCGAGATCATCATAGCTTGCCATCTCCAAAAGATTACCTTTTGCATCGTATATTTTTTTCTCTGTTGCTGGATAATATTCATCATCATACAATTCACCATCGGTTCCATATCGCGATATTTCTGTTTGATAATTATTGGCATCATACTTATAACGATATATAGCAACACCGTTATAATCAGAGATTAATTCATTGAATTCATCATAACTAGCTGTTTCAAGACAATTGTGTCGGTTGTCAAAAGTTGATTTACTAATCGCTACACCGTTATAATCTGTTGATGGCGAGTTATCAGCTGTTAAATAAGACGTTTGAACATTATCTCCATTCGCATCGTAGGTATATTTGGTGATGGCTGTACCCTCTGAAATCAATTGACCTTGCGTATCATAAACCCGTGTTTCAATTAAATTGCCTCTTGAGTCATATTTATATTCAGTTGAAGCTCCATATCCGTATGCATCATACAAATCACCATTCAAATCATACTCAGATGTTTTAACCAATTCATTTTTATCATTGTATTCATTTTTGGTTATTGACTCATAATAATTTGTGCCGTCTTCATTCAAGTAGGTAACTTCTATTTTATTTCCACGAGCGTCGTTTTTATACTTTGTTATAGGCGCATAGTCGGTTACATAAGCTCCTTTAATATTAAAAGACGATACTTTAGAAACAAAACCATTATTATCGTATTCATACTTCGTTGTTGAAGCAGAATAAGAATAAGAATCATCCCCAACTAATTGATTCTTTTTGTCATAATTTGAAGACTCAATTTTTTGATTTTTCTCATTGAATACATTTCGAATGTATGCCGTTCCATCCCAACCTTCTATTAATTTACCATTTTTATCGTAGTCGCTTATTTCAATAATATTGCCTCTTGAATCGCACTTGAAATTTTTATAGTATATACTGTAGCGAGAAGTTCTTTTACCAAATTTATTCAAATAATAAGCTTTTGAATAATATCCATTTTGGTCTAATTCATAAAGTGTTTCAAACGCATAAGTATTCTCTGCAGACAAATATGAAAGTGGACTTTGATAAACTTGGATAATTTTGTTGTTTTTGTAAGTTAGACGGTAGAAATTTCGATACAATAGGGTATCAGAAGCTGAAATCTCGAATTTACCTACAATTTCTACGGGGTAATCAGTTGATCCATCAATTGATTTAAAATACTTTGTACCTTGAGCAAAAGTAGCGTTACCCAAAGTAACAATTAAGACTGTAAAAAGAAGGAGGGATAATTTTTTCATGTGGTTAAAATTTAATAGAACAAATGTAAAAAAAATACAAGGCCTTAACTCAATTAATCAGTAAATATTACAATGGTGTTGAAAACTTAATACTTTAGAAATCAATTTCAATCAACGAAAATTTCCGTAGATATATACCATAGGTTCATGTTTATCTCCAATACTTTTGACAAGAGAAGAAATAGGTTGGCAAATCTCTGTATCTGAATCAGTTGACAGTTTATAATCTAATGAAGACCCCCCATCAAAGAGTATCCCTTCATACATACCGAGAGTAAGTGCGTAATTGGTAATTTCTTCAATAGTAACCTGTGAATTTTCATTTGAAGCGATCAATATAAAATTACCATCCTCTTTCGTGCCGATTATTGAACGAAATTCTTTTGTTTTTGCATGTTTTTCTTTAAAAAGATCTTGATTGACCTGTCCATTATCTATACCCCATAATACAGTCTGAGAAGCATATTCTGTTCGCTTGGGGCAATCTTTAGCTTGAATCTTGGGAAGACCGTCAATTACATAAAAATACCCGCCACCTTTAACTCTTGACTGAGAGCGTCTTCCTTTGATTACAACCAATCCTATTGGCTTTTTATTAAAGAAATTGCTATTCATATAGAAATCTGCTTTCTTGGGTTTTCTTAAGGATACTCCCATCCTGATTTCCTTCGGATTAAACTCAAAAACATTGTATTTTTCTGTGCGCTTTATCGATGCATTTGATGCCGTTTCACTATTCTGATTATCATTATCACTTGACAAAATTTGATTGCAACGAGAAAAAATCGCACAAACGCAGATAATGAAAAGGGAAAGAGAAATGGTTCTCAAACTTGTAATTGAACAAATAATATGTTTTAGCATCGAACATTATTTTTCGACAAAGCAAGTAAAAATTTGAAAAAATTATTCAGTCAGCCCAAAATAATTTACCGGAACACCTTCAATTTGGTCTTGCCAATAAGTTACTTTTTCTTGGCTAAAAAGGATCATATCCTTAAAAAGGTTCAAAAATTATAATTTCAAATATTAATTATTGTTGACAACAACAAAGCGTCCTATATGAATTCCACCAAGTTGTAGGCTATAAAATCCATTCGAAAAATTTTCAAGATTTAACTTGGTTTCCTTTTCAATAATATCTAATTCCATTACAACTCTTCCAGAATTATCTAAAACGACACATGATTGATTCACAAATTCTTCTGGAACATCGACCATCAAATAATCAATAGCAGGAACGGGATAGATATGGATTTGTTGATTATATAAATCCGTTAAACCAACACCATTCACATTAACAGTTTGTTGTAGCGTATCGCTTCCACATCCATTAGAAACAATCAAAGTAACATTAAAACTACCATTAGAACTGTAAGTATGACTTGGGTTTTCAATATTTGATGTACCGCCATCTCCAAAATCCCAAGACCAATTGGCGGCATTAGTTGAGGTACTTGCAAATCCTACCATACCCGAATTATTTGTAGAGGAAAAAGCCGCAGTTGGACTCCCTGGCATTGCCGATACAACAATAGAACTAGCTACACTATTACCGCAAACATTTTCTGCAGTAACGGAAACAGTCCCTCCGTTAGCATCAGCAGTTAAAATTATTGAATTTGTCGTACTTGAGCCCGTCCAAGTTGCTGGGAACGACCAATTGTAAACCACATTTGGATCATTTACAACGCTGTATGTATTGGTGGTATTTGCACAAACGGAATTCGGACCAGTAATAGCAGAAGGTGCAGGAGCAGGCGCTGCAACCGAAATATAATTGGTGTCCGTTACTGTTGTTTGCGAAACACCATCGCTAACCGTTAAGGTTACACCATAATTACCAGATGCTGCATACGTTACCGTTGGATTCTGAACTGTTGATGTTGTAGGAGTACCACCAGGGAATTGCCAAAACCATGAAGTAGGAACTGCTCCCGTAGTTTGATCGGTGTAATTCACCTGTTGATTCGTACAAACGGTAAGTGCTGCTGATGAAAACGCTGGATTAAGCGGGGAAGATAAATCATTCCATTTCCACATTCCATTTTGCGTTGCACTGGTATTGAACCATCCTGACCAACCAATTGATGGATTAATGAATTCAACATACAAATGCTGTTGGTTGTCAATTAAATTCCAAGTTGCACCACCATTGGTAGAATATGATGATCCTGATGCGCCAGTAGCCGCGCCAGTTGTAAAAGCAACATTTGTGCCTTCAATATAACACAAGCCCCCTGTGTAAACAGGTCCAGTTGCGGTAACTTGAGTCCACGTTGAACCGCTATTGGCGGTAGTCCAAATCGTTCCTGCTTGGTTGACTATCATACCATTCGTGGTCGAAGAAAAAGACATATTAGCCGAACTACTCGCTACATTAGCACCTCCAAAATCTGCGATTGGGGAAGTAAAAACTGACCATGTTTGCCCTTTGTTGGCGGAATAATAAATTCGTCCTTTGCTTGTACCGAACCAAACATTGTTTCCAACAACTTCCATTTGACGGGTATATCCAAATTCACTGGCTTGGGGATTCGGGATATTTGCTCCAGAAACAAGCGTCCAAGTTGTTCCACCATTGGTGGTTCTGTATATTTCGAACTCATTATTAATAGGGTCGCCCATGCACACTCCCTCTAAATCATTCCAAAAATAAACTGCGTTTGTGAAGGAAGCCGCATTATTAAAAGTTGCTGTATTCTGGCGTGTCCAGGTTGCCCCTCCATTCGTCGTTATCCAAATCCCCCCTGTTTGACCTGCTCCATTTGGAAAAGCAGCCAACCATGCTTTTGTTGCGCTCTCTGCATGAATCATACTAATTCCGAGATTTGTATTTTGGATATTAATATTTCCTGGAGTCCATGAAACGCCTCCATCAGTAGTTTTTGTAAATTGCTGAATATTAGCCGCTGTCCCCGAACCATCGTAAGCGGTAGCCCAAATCGTATTGGCATCAACAATAGAAATGTGATTAATTCCCCTGCTCGCTGTAGTGAAACCGGAATTTTGAACAATCCATTCACCATAAGGTTGAATACTTACATTGATATAATTATTTCTGGTATACGATTGTGTACTTTGGCTATTGGTTACGGTTAATGTAGCGCTGTAAACTCCGGCAGTTGTATATTGAATCGGAGGCGGATTTTGTCCTACAAATGTTGAAGGAGCACCTCCAGGAAAGCTCCACGAATAAGACGTAATCGCATTACCACCACTTGCAGAGAGGTCAGAATAGTTGACAAAATCTCCTTCTATAATATTCACAGGAGTTCCTGAGAAATATGGAATAGGATTACCGGTAATTGTTGCTTGTACACATTGCAGTGCAGCCAAAGCATTAATTCTTGGGCCTATATTTTGATTGATATTCACTCCGGAAGATATAAGACAAGACTGAATTGCCGCTGGCGTTAGTGTAGGGTTAATACTCAACATAAGTCCAACAAGTCCAGCAGCAAATGGAGTTGCCATAGATGTTCCTCCCATTTGGGCATAACCATTTCCATTTGTTGTGTATACGGTACTATATAAACCTCCAAATGAGTACCCTCCTGGTGATGCAATGTCGACATAAGGCGTCGCACCATTATAATTTGAAAAATTGGAACGGCTGTCATTTGCATCAACAGAGCCGACACAAATCACGTTATTGTATGCACCTGGATACATGAGCGTAGTGACATTATCATTTCCCGCTGCAGCCATAAAAACAACATCAGGGTAGGCATCGATTAAAGTCTGAATGGCAGCGCTGTAAGTTGAACCACCGAAAGACATGCTCACTACATTGGCTCCATTTTCACATGCCCACTGAATACCTTGATAAGAATACCAAACGCTACCTGAATTTGTCGCGCTATTGGGCGTACATTTCACTCCAATTAAACGAACATTTCCGCCGAGAGAAGCGATACCTGTTGCATTATTGATGTCGGCTGTTGCAAGACCTGCACAATGCGTACCATGCGACCAACCAAAATCGGCAGATGAAGTTAAAGGTGGTGTTGCATTGTTATCATTATCGGCAACATCATATTGCGAATAAGTTGTTAAATCTGAATGACCGCAAAAAACGGCGTTGTCAATAATGGCAATTTTAACAGTCGAACTTCCTTGGGTGATGTTCCATGCATTTTCAGATCCTACCAAAGTATGGTACCATTTATTATTACCAGAGTGGTAAGTATCATTTGGCGTGAAATCGGTGTAATAAATTGGCTCTTTCTCAACAAATTCAATATTAGGCATTTGTGAGAGTGCCTTTAGCAAATCATCAATTTTATAATGATCATTAAAATAAATTCTACAAATATTTTGAAGACTTGGTTTGTATGTAAAATAGCTTGGTTTTTCGAATTTTGTCACATTCACATTTTGAAAAACGGCTTGAATTTCAGGGTAATCATTTAAATTCAATTGTAACGAAAAATCATTTTTATCTCTTTGTTTGTTTTGGATTAGAACATCATCCTTCTTTAGCTTGAAAATTATTTGACCATCCAAAAAATCTGGATGCACATTTTGGGAGAATGAAATGACAACAATTTGCAGGAATAATCCAAGTAGTAGGAATCGATTCATAAGTATATAATTTGTTGGCAAGATACTCAAATAACTTTTAAATTTTTCCTCAAATTTCAAAAATTATTAAAACAAAATCCATTCTAACCCAAGGTTTTTTTTCTCCCTTTTAAATGCTTTCAATTGAAGAAGGCCTGCAGTTGGTTTAAAAAGAAATTTGCTCTCAAAATGATGGAATATTTTCGGGTTCATAGTATCTCAAAATCTATTTCATGAAGTCAAAAATATCCTTTTTCAGAACCAAAGTACCTTGGAGAAAAATTGTTTTCATTTTCAATTTAATTGTTATAAATAATTTTTTGCATTCCCAAGGTCAGTTACCGGAATGTACATCAACCGTTCCATTTTTTAATATTGATTTATCAGCAAGTCCTGATTCGACTTTTACTACTCCGGAAATAATTAGAAAGACAGGATGTTGCTCGGTAAATGATGAATACGTCTCCTTCTATGTAAAACTGCACCCAGATGTCGCACAGTTTGAATTAATTGTCGCTCCAGGTTATGCGGACCCAGGAGGGTCAGGAAACTACAACATTATTTCAGGAGGTAACTTAACAAATCCGGGTTCTTGTGGAACACAAATTCCTGGGGGCGGTCCAATATGCATTACGGGTCCGGGCCCCCATAAAATTGTTTACAGTAAGCCTGGAAGCAATAAAATAAAATATATTTTTAGACAAATTCCAAAACCGATTTACCCTATATCGCAACCAGCAAGAGTCGGTTGCAGTATACCATTGCCTATTTATGGTTTGAACGGCATTTCGATAACGGCAATAGCTAAAAGCTCAAACCTCAGTGCGAGTTTAACCACTTGCAATACCTATATGAGTTGCTTAAACTGTGATAACCCTGTTTTTCAACCAGGCACAAATGCCACCTATCCCTACACCATTACTTATCAAGTGACTGGAACCCCAAAAGCGGCATTTTGTGGTGTCTTTCCATCATCAGGAACATTTACCATTACTGTTTATGATGAATTGAATATTTCTGCCACACCGAATCCAGCATCGTTTTGTTCAGGTGGGACGGGGGTAAATTTAACCGCATCAGCTACTGGAGGTTATGGAACCTACAATTATTATTGGTTCAATAGTTCAGGAGACACAGTATCCACATCTGCTTCTTATTTTGCTACATCGGCGGGAACATATACTGCTCAAGTGAAAGATGGATTGGTGACCGCTACATGTGCACCAAAATTCATAACAGTACCCGTTGTAATAAGTTCTCCTCCGACAGTAAATGCGGGAACAGACAAATGGGTTTGTGCTACCAATCCAACTGTTTATTTAAATGGATCCAGTTCCACCGGAAGCGGAAGTTGGTCAAATGGAACAGGAACCTTCAGTCCGAATTCAAGCACATTGGTAACCACCTATACTGCTTCAAGTTCAGAAATAAACGCTGGTTTTGTAGATTTAATACTTACCTCATCGGGAACTGGAGCTGGGTGTGCGAATTCGAAAGACACCATTCGAATCAACTTTTCTGATAGTTTAGATATTCAATTACAAGCAAATCCTATTTCTTGTTACAATGGAACAACTACCATTAATTCCAATGTTAGCGGAGGAAGTTTGCCACTGACTTATTCATGGAGTAACGGAACAAACGGAATAAGTATTTCTGCTTCATCTGGAAATTATTCATTGATAATTACGGATTCAAAGGGATGTACGTCAAGCTCTGGAGTTTTTCTTCCTCAACCTAATCCAATACAGTTAAACACGAGTACAACTTTGGATTTTGGAACTTGCAATGGAACGGCAACTGTATCTGTAGCAGGTGGAACAATACCATACAATATTTCTTGGTCGAACGGCAACACTGGTATAACTTCCACCAATTTATGTTATGGTATCGACACTGTTGGCGTAACAGATGCCAATGGCTGTTTCGCATCTCAAAGTGTGGTCATTAATAACCCAACTTGTGCCGGTTTTGATGTTTTCATCGACAGTATATCAAATGTAAGTTGTTATGGAGGTGAGGACGGTTATGCTTCAGCTAATGTTATAGGTGGCGTAGGAAGTATTGCCTACTCTTGGAATACAGCACCCCCTCAAAGCACTTCGAATGCAAGTGGCTTACCTTCGGGGAATTACGTCGTAACGGCAACTGATGCCAATGGCTGTATGGACATTGTTAGTGTAAACATTCTTCAACCTACGGTTTTAACCAATACAATGACGAATACCAATGCTTCTGGAATAGGAATAACCGACGGGACTGCAACAGCAAATCCACAAGGTGGAACCCCAAGTTATTCTTATTCTTGGACACCAAGTGGACAAACAAATCAAACCGCAATAGGATTGTCAGGTGTTCCTGGAAATAATATTTATCATGTCGCTATAACAGATGATAACAATTGTATCAAAAATGATAGTGTTATCATCAATCAACCACCTTGCGACAATTTCCTAATTGGTATCAATACTGAAAATGTTAGCTGTAATGGTTTAGCTGATGGATCCGCATTTATTGTTGTTGCTGATGGTACACCACCTTATTCCATTTCATGGTCGAATGGCATAAATAATAGCCTTTCCATTAACGGACTCACTGCTGGGAACTATTCCGTAACAGTTACGGATGCATCCCTTTGCAGTACTTTTCAAACTTTTACCATAACCCAACCAAACCCGCTGCAAATTGGATTGGTTCCAACAAATATATCTTGTAATGGCTCTAATAATGGTACGATTGACTTGACTGTAATTGGAGGAACCTATCCATACAATTATACATGGAATCTAGGTATAACTCCATATGCCAACCATGAAGACTTAGTCAATTTATCACCTGGAACTTATACCGTTACAGTTACAGATGTAAATAACTGCAGTACATTTGGAAGTATTGGAGTTACACAGCCAAACAAATTATCATCCTCTTATACCTACCAAGACAACCCATGTTTTAAAAATAGCTTAGGTTCTGTTGACATGACGCCAATTGGAGGGACCCTGCCTTACACATACAATTGGACAGGTCCAAATAGTTATGTCAACACCACCCAGGATATAAATGGATTGGTAAGTGGACTTTATCAGTATACAATAATTGACAATAACAACTGTGTTAATGGTCCCATTTCAGTTTACATCAATGAACCTGATTCTTTAGTTGTATCGGCAACAATGACGCAACAAGTAAGTTGTTTTGGTACTTCTGATGGCACTGCAATTTCAACCGTAAGCGGAGGAAACACAAGCTTTACCTATTTGTGGACGGGTCCATCAAGCTTCAGTGCAACCACACAAAACATATCTAATATTTTTGCAGGATTGTATCAAGTTACAGTTACCGATAATAAAAATTGCACTGCTCAAGATCAGGTTACCATTACAACCATTCTAGATATTACGCCACCAATCATTTCATGTGTCGGAAATCAAATCGAGAGTACCTCTTCGACTGCTTGTACCTATACAAAAACGACAAACAGTTGGAATGCAACAGCGACAGACAATTGTACAATTTCATCATTAATTTATCAATTGACAGGCGCTACCGCAGGAACAGGATCAACCCTTAATAATGTAACTTTCAACCAAGGAATAACTCAGGTTCTTTGGATAGCAACAGATGGCTTAGGAAATAGTGACTCTTGCTCTTACACTGTAACCATTCAAGATACTTGGCAACCAGGAATTTCTTCTTGCGGTGTTCAAGCAACAGATACTGTTTCATGTGATTTAGGTTCTTGTTCTTACATGCATATTGGAAATACCTGGAATCCAACAGTAACGGACAATTGTGGCATCAGTTCAGTTTCCTATTCTTTGAGCGGCGCAACAACAGGAAATGGAGTAAGTTTAAACAATGTAGTTTTCAATTTAGGAACGACTTATGTAAACTGGTTGGTAGTAGACGCCTCTGGAAATCAGCAGAACTGCTCCTTCTCGATTGTTGTAGAAGACAATCAAAATCCAACAATTGTGGGATGTTCTTCCAACTTCAGTATTGCTTCAGAGCCAGGTTTATGCGGTGCGAATGTTTCATGGCAAGTACCCAATGTTAATGACAATTGCGGAGCAACCTTAAGTGGCAATTATAATCCTGGTCAATTCTTCAATGTCGGTCAGCATACCATTACCTACCTTGCTGTAGATGCTTCCGGTAACAATTTTACTTGTTCTTTTACCATATCTGTTTTGGATAATCAAAATCCAACACTAACATTACCTAATGATATCAGTTCTTGTAATTCTTCGATAGAATACCCCAATCCATCGGGAGCAGATAATTGTGGAGTGCAATCCATAATACAATTATCAGGCTTACCGAGTGGATCTAGTTTTCCAATTGGAACGACAGTAAATGTTTTTCAAATCACTGACATCAATGGAAACACATCTACAGGAAGCTTCTCGGTTAATGTTAGACCGGTGCCAACAGCATCGATACAAGCGTCAGATATTTCTTGTTATGGATTGAATAACGGAAGTCTAAATCTAACGGTCAACGGAGGAACTCCACCTTATATATTCGATTGGAGCAATGGAACAAATAGTGAAGACATCAACAATTTATCTCCTGGGAATTATGGTGTTCAAATCACCGATTTCTACGGATGTGAAACCACAGCAAATGCTTCAATAACTCAACCTGAAACGATAATTATTTCAGGATTATCTCAAAATGTAAATTGTTACAGCGGTAGCAATGGAAGTATTGATGTTAGTGTTAGCGGAGGCATTCAACCATATACTTTTTTATGGAATAATGGGCTACAAACTGAAGATTTAAGTTCATTATCTGCGGGAAGTTATGCTCTTGTAGTTACAGATAACAATGGATGTACTTCAGGGTGGATTAAAGAAATCACACAACCTCAACCACTGACAATTCAAGGCACAGTAGCCGATGCAACTTGTACGGCAAATAATGGAACGATAAGAACCCTTGTCACAGGCGGCACACCTCCATATTCTTACAATTGGTCAACAGGAGCAGCTGGAATGAATGCAATTGGGCTTACAGCAGGAAGTTACACATTGACTGTAGAAGATTACAATAATTGCGTACTTCAATATACTGGAGTAGTGGGTTCAATTGATAATTTATCAAGCGAATTATCAGTGAAGGATGCAAGATGTTTTGGAGAAGCTAGCGGTATGGCTCAAGTTTTCGTGCTAACAGGAAATGCTCCTTATACCTATGATTGGTCAAACGGAGAAGGCACCGCAACAGTTGAAGACATAGCAGCAGGAAACTATGCTGTTTTGATTACAGATATTTTTGGATGCACAAGTTCATACAATTTCACCATAAACCAACCTGACTCATTCTATGTTGTGATTAACGCTTCATCCTATATAAATGGTTATAATTTGAGTGGGAATCAAAGTGAAGACGGCTGGCTATCAGCAACTGCATTCGGCGGAACAGAACCTTACGCTTATTTATGGTCAACTGGTGACACAACGCTAGCAATTAACGGTCTATCAAATGGAATATACACCATTATCATAGAAGACAATAATGGATGTGTTGTTAATGGAAGTTACCGATTAACTGAACCCGGTGTGCTAGAAATGCCAACAGGATATTCTCCAAATGGGGATTTCAGGAATGATGTTTTCGTGATTCATGGCTTAGATGCATACCCCCAAAACAATTTAATCATTTACAACAGATGGGGAAATATTGTTTACGAGCAATCCAATTACAATAATGATTGGAATGGAGAAAACAATTCAGGAGAAGAAATTCCAGATGGCACCTACTTCGCACTACTTACAGTTTTTGGTAAAGAAGAGATTACCCTTAAAGGATACGTGGATTTAAGAAGAAAATAATTCAATAAAATTAATATGAAAAAAATAGCCTTTCTTGTTTTAATAGGTTCACTGTGGGTGAATAATTCGTTCTCACAACAAGATCCTATGTTGAGTCAATATATGTTTAACGGACTATATCTGAATCCAGCCTATGCCGGTTCACACAAATACTGGACTTCTACCCTCACCTACCGCAATCAATGGGTAGGATTTGATGGAGCACCAGAAACGTTTGTAGCAGCAGTTGACGGACCTTTACCCAATAAGAATATGGGGCTCGGATTAATTGCTGTAAACGACAGAATCGGTGTGAGTACCCTTAATTCTGTTATTGCAAACTATGCCTATCAATTGAAATTAGGCGGTGAGCATAAACTTGCCTTAGGCGTAAACGCGGGGTTTTCGCATTATTCAGCAAAGTTGACCGAACTTACCGTTTGGGATAATGATCAAGTTTTCGATGCAAACTTGAGTGGAAAAATGTTACCTCGGTTCGGTATTGGTGCTTATTATTTCACACCGAAATATTACGCTGGGCTTTCTATTCCCACACTTTTTTCATATGACAAAGATTATGATTTTAGTGTGAATCTAAACAAAGCTACCTTCCTCAGAAGGCACTATTTACTAACAGGTGGTTATGTTTTTAAAATCAATAAAGATGTTAATTTGAAACCTTCATTTCTCTTGAAATATGTTCCGAATACACCAATGGAAGTTGATCTCAACATTAGTGCTGTTTACAAAAATGCGATATGGTTGGGAGCTTCTTTTAGGTCAGGTGATGCCGTAGTTATCATGGCAGAATATCAAACCAATGCATTTTTCAGAGTAGGATATGCATATGATATCACCTTCTCAAAATTGAGAAATTATAGTTCCGGATCACACGAAATCATGATAGGGATTGACTTCGGAAGGGATTTGGTTAAGATAAAAACACCACGTTATTTCTAAAATATCGATTATGAAAAAATTAAAGTTTCTACCCATAATATTGTCAATGATCATTTTAAATTCTTGCGTGAGCTACCACAAAATGAAAGGAGATGCTTGCTATGAGGCACTTGCTTATTCAAAAGCAATTGATCATTACAGTAAAATATATCGAAAAAAAGCAGATCCTCATGTGCAGTTAAATCTTGGAGACAGTTATGTTCAAATAGGTCAATTGGATTCTGCAATGGCTATATATGGTTTGGCGATCCAATCGCAAAATGCACATCCAAACACTTATTTTGAATATGGAAAATTATTGATGAATATGAAGCGTCATCAAGAAGCAGCACGATACATTCGAATTTATTTGCAATGGTATCCTAACGATAAGGTCGCATCGATGCTGTTGTCATCATGTAACTCCGTAACGGATCGCTTTCGGGACACAACGCTTTATAAATTGAAACCTATGATTCAGGAAGAATTTGTAAACACGTTTAGTCCAATTGAATACCAGAATGGATTGGTATTCAGTGCTGATAAACCAGTTTTCAGAGGCCAAAAAACAAGTGCTTGGACAGGGAATTCCTATCTAGACCTTTATTATATCGAGAAGGATGTAAATGGAAATTGGATGGATCCGGAATTGCTTAAAGGTGACATCAACGGAAAGTTTCATGAAGGTCCTGCCACATTTTCAGCCGATGGAAAAACGGTATTTTTTACACGGAGCAACTATTTCAAAAAGAAATTAGAGGTTAATGAGGAAAGGGAAAACAACCTCAAAATTTTCAAGGCTACCCTAATTGACGGCGAGTGGAAAAATCTGGAGGAATTTCCATTTAACAGCGACGACTATTCCTGTGGTCACCCAACACTAAGCGAGGATGGAAAATCACTTTATTTCGTTTCAGATATGCAAGGAAGTATAGGGGGGACTGACTTATATAAATCCGATTTTGTGAATGGCGAATGGACAAAACCCACAAACCTAGGTTACACCGTAAATACAGCTGGAAATGAAATGTTTCCATATATTCATCACGATGGAGCCCTTTATTTTTCTTCTGATGCCCATAATTCGTTAGGAGGACTTGATGTGTTCATCACTTATAATAACGGTGTAAGATGGGTTCAGCCCGAAAACTTAAACTATCCACTGAATTCTTCTAAAGATGACTTTGGATTCTCTTTAAGTAGCGATGATTCTTCAGGTTTCGTAACCTCATCAAGGGCTTCATCTGATAAAATTTACAGTTTTGAAAAATTCGCACCAACGTTCAATCTGTTTGGATCGGCAAAAGATAAAACAAGTAGCCTTCCAGTTAAGGATGTATTGGTAGAAATTACAGACTCTAAAACAGGCGAAGTCATAAAAATGATAAGTAATGAAAATGGGAAATTTGAACTCAAATTAAATCCTGAATCCGAGTACAGATTGTATTGTACAAAATTGGGATGTTTTTCGAGAACGGATAAAATTTCTACCAAAGGTTTGAAATATTCACAAGATTTTTATGCTGATTTTCTAGTTGAGCCAATTGTTATTAATAAACCTATAGTTTTAGAAAACATATACTACGACTTCGACAAATGGAATATTAGAGATGATGCTGCAAAAGAACTTGATAAATTGGTGAAAATTCTCAAAGACAACCCACAAATCGATATTGAAATGGGATCTCACACAGATGTTCGAGGGAATGATCAATACAATCAAATTTTATCAGAAAAACGGGCAAAAGCTGCGGTCGACTATCTCATTTCGCAAGGAATTGATACCAATAGATTATCATATAAGGGATATGGCGAAAAAGTACTCGTTAATGGCTGTGTCAACGACGTCTTTTGTTCTGAAGAAGATCACCAAAAGAATCGACGCACCGAGTTCAAAGTCACTGAGATTCACGAACAATAAGATAAATTTCCTCGCTTTTTGGCGGGGATTTTTTTTATGGTATCTTTGGAAGTGCTGCTATGAAAAAGTTTGTCCTTCTCTTTTTTGCATCCCTCTCGCTTAATTTGACATTAAGTCAAGATGTGTTGACCTCAAGCGGAGCATATTTATCAAATACCAATGGATCTTTTTCTCTTACGATTGGAGAGGTAATAAGTGAAACCTTTAATGCCAATAATTACTATTTAACCCAAGGTTTCCTACAAAATGATTTGTCAAATAATCAGCTTATTTACATCGATGAAGATTTTATAACCATTTACCCCAATCCCGCAAGTGAAGTCATCCAAATTGAATCTGGAAAAGCTTTG
The DNA here is from genome assembly GCA_947475275.1 of Flavobacteriales bacterium. Lineage (GTDB taxonomy): Bacteria > Bacteroidota > Bacteroidia > Flavobacteriales_D > Crocinitomicaceae > M0103. The sequence continues at coordinate 15,169 of CANJNE010000017.1, forward strand.
GATGGAAACCTTATTGTTTTAAATCTAGCTGGTAGTGAAGTATTAAAAAGAGAATTTGAATTGATTAATTCTGCCACTATTGAAATCAATGAACTTAAACAAGCTACTTATTTCGTCTATTATAGAAATAGACAGAACCAAATTTATTTTCTCGGAAATATCATAAAAATCGATTTATGAAAACCATTTTAAACAGTTTAATTGTCTCCTTAACAATTCTTTGCTCGTTTCACGCAAAAAGTCAAGCCCCAAATCAGTTTAAATACCAATCTATTGCCAGAGGCAGTAATGGGAATTCATTAAATAGTGCTACCATCGGAATACGCTTAAGTATTCGTGAGCTGAGTCCAAGTGGCGCGGTAATCTTCCAAGAAACGCATTTAGCTATGACAAATGAATTCGGTTTATTCAATTTAAACATTGGAGGCGGCAGTGCAACAATCGGAAGTATGAATGCCATTGACTGGTCGAGTGGTTCAAAATACATTGAAGTCGAAGGTGATTTAACTGGTGGAACCAATTATACCAGTTTCGGAACAACAGAACTCTTGAGTGTACCTTATGCGCTATATGCGAATAGTTCTGGAAGTGGAAATGGCAATGCGCTTTCGAATGGAACACAAATCGGAAATACTTTATTTTGGGATGGAACAATTTGGCGAACCGACAGTCAGTTTCTATATAACGATGGTTTAAAGATTGGTATAAACACAGGGACACCGCTTCAAAAACTTCATGTGAATGGAAACATCACAATTACCGGAGATAGCAGTTACATGATCAATAACAAAAAAGTGCTGTGGACCAAAGGAACTGGAAATTTATTTGTTGGGGTAAATGCTGGAGCAGTTAATAGTCTTGGGTTTAATAATTCGTTTTTAGGTTTTAACTCGGGCTTGAATAATCTTACAGGTATGCAAAACACCTTTATAGGAACGGAATCAGGTCAAGCCAATTTTGACGGTTCTATGAACTCTTTTCTCGGAAGAAGAGCAGGCTTTTCGAATTATAACGGCAATGAAAACACATTTATAGGAGCATTTGCAGGGCAGTCAAATACGGATGGATTACACAACTCATTTTTAGGGGTTCAAGCTGGAAATTCGAATATTTTAGGAAACGAAAACACTTTTATTGGCGCACATTCAGGTTATTATAACACAACGGGAAATAACAACACTTTTCTAGGGAATTTTGCTGGAGACGCCAACGTTTCTGGCAGTAATAATACTTTTATCGGCTTTAATGCTGATGTTCTTAATAGTTCCTTAAATAATGTTACTGCTATTGGAGCGGAAGCAATTGCTACTTCGAGTAACTCTGTAGTTATTGGAAACTCATCCGTTTTAAACATTGGAGGTCAAGTCAATTGGGCAACACTTTCCGATAAGAGGTTAAAACAAAATATTAAAGATGAAACGTTAGGTTTAGATTTCATTTTGAATTTAAGACCAGTAAATTATGAATATAAAGCTAAAGGTCAAGAAGACATCAGATATACTGGCCTTATCGCTCAAGAGGTTGATGAAACATTGAAATCGATGGGCAAAACCTTTAGTGGAGTTGTTAGACCTCAAAATAGCAATGATTTTTACAGTGTAAGATATGCGGAATTTGTTTTACCATTAATCAATTCGGTAAAAGAGCAAAACGAGTTGATTAAGTCACTTGAAATGAGAATTGAACAACTTGAAAATGAACTAAATGAAGATTAAAATGGCGATATGCAACTTTAAATTTTCATATATCGTCTAAAAAATGTTAATTTGTATAACACAACTGTTCTACTATGAAAATGAGTCTCTTGTCCATCGTTTTGATGATGGGTTTTATTTCTAATTCTATCTTATCATGGGCATGTACTCCATGTCAACCTTTATCGAACGTATCTCAAAATGTTAACGGTAATACCTTAGAGTTAAATTTCACATCCAACGCTGGCTGGCAATGTTGTTATACCGTAAGAATTGAAATCGTTTGCGCCAATTCGAATTTTACTGGAGTTCCAAATTATTTATCTCAAGAACTTTGTATTGCAGGTGGGAGCTGCGGATCATGCACTTACAATGTTCCAACACCTTATCCAACAACCTACATTGATTTATCTTCTTTTTGTCCTGGAACTTATAAATGGAGAGCAGCTGAAACGACATGTAATATATACACACCAGAATACACATTCACTATCGGAGGAGCAAGTCCGATTTTATTGAATGCAAGTGCATCCCAAGATTCTATTTGCACATATGAAAACAGTCAGTTGGATGCCAATGCATCAAATGGTTGTAATAGTAACAATTTCACTTACAGCTGGTCTCCAGCTGCAGGATTAAGTAACCCTAATATTGCAAATCCAGTTGCTGCGCCTTCTGCAACAACAACCTACACTTTAACAGTTACTGAATCAGGTTCTTGTACCTTACCTCAAACAGCGAATCTAACTATTACTGTCAATCCAACACCTTCTGCATCCATTAGCGGCGCAACAGATGTCTGTGTTGGTGATTCTCCCCCACAGCTTACGTTTACTGGAGGAAGCGGTACGGAGCCCTACACGATAAATTATCAAGTCAACGGATCAAATGCGCCACCGCTAATAACAACTGGAAACACCGGGACAATAGATATACCTACTGGTTCTTCAGGCACTTATAATTTTACAATTATTGATGTTACTGATGCCAGTACCACCCAATGTTTTCAGTTACAAAATAGTTCAGCTACAGTTAACGTAGTTGATTTGCCAGTAGCAACAATTGATTACATCGATCCCATTTATTGCGCTACCGGTTCTGAGGCTGTTCTGCAAACTGGGCAAGTTGGGGGTATATATTCATCTACTGCAGGTCTAAACATTAATCCAATTAGTGGATTAATTGATCTATCAACCAGTGCACCAGGAGTCTATACCATTACTTACGATTTCACTGCGGGAATTTGTTCTAACACAACTACAGATATTATAAGTATCAATCCGCTACCTACCGCAAATATTTCAGGTACTACTGAGTTGTGTTTAAATTCAGCATCACCAGGAATTACTTTTACAGGTGGAAATTCCACATCTCCATATACCATTAGCTATACATTGAATGGTGTTCCACAAACCGCTGTAATTACTAGTGGAAATACATTTACACTCAATGCACCAACAAATATTGCGGGAACTTATACCTATGCATTAACAAGTGTTACCGACGCAACATTAACACAATGTTCTCAAAATCAAATAGGAAATGCTGTCGTTGTGATCAATCCTTTACCAATTGTTAACGCAGGACCAGATCAAGTGCTTTGTGAGCCAGGAAGTTCTACTCCATCAGATGTAACCTTAAACGGTTCAGGTGCTGTTTCATACACTTGGGATAATAATGTAAGCAATAATGTTGCATTTACTCCTCCTGCTGGGACAACAGTTTTTACGGTGACAGGAACAGATGCTAATGGTTGTACAGATACAGACCAAGTTAGCGTAACTTCATTACCTCAACCTGAATCGAACGGTGCCGCAAGTTTGGTTTATGGAAATATACCTGTTCCAACAACATTAGATAATCTAAGCTTGTATGCTACTAATTACATTTGGGATTTTGGAGATGGTGTTTCCTTGGTGACACAGAGTGCAGAAAGCATTGACCACATTTATGGTACCCCTGGAATTTATCCTGTTGTTCTAACTGCATCTAATGGTATTTGTCAAGATACTTGGACAATACTTATTGAGGCTATTCCTCCAATGGTTGTAACGCCGCCGAATGTTTTCACACCGAATGGAGACAATTCTAATGAAGAATATTTTGTGAATGTTCTTTACGGTGCGCAGTTCGAAGCTGTTATCCTAAATAGATGGGGAAATGTTATGGCTGAATTGAACCAATTGAATCAAGGATGGGATGGAAAGGTTAATGGCAATGATGCTTCTGAAGGTGTATATTTCATTAAATATTTGGCTACCGATTTTAGCGGCGTTAAAGTTGATGGGCACACCTACTTTCATTTGATTCGCAAATAAATCAAATAATCTTTCCGTCACCCATATGAATAATTCGATCAGTGCGTTTCGCGAAATCTTCATCATGGGTTACCACAAGTAAGGATAGATTTTGAGAAATAGATAAATCTTTAAAAATATCAAAGACGATATCGGCATTTTTAGAATCTAAATTTCCTGTTGGTTCATCACCCATTATTATTGAGGGATTATTTATCAATGCTCTCGCTATTGCTACACGTTGCTTTTGACCTCCTGAAATTCTACTAGATAGTTTTTTTGCTTGATCGTCAATACCAAGTAATTTCAATTTCTCAATGGCATCATGCTCTATTTCCTGTTTGGATTTAATTCCCAATTTCTTGGCTGGTAGCGTTACATTTTCCAAAACTGTAAACTCTGGTAATAAATAATGAAATTGAAAAACGAATCCGATCTTTTCATTTCTTATTCGAGCCAATTCTTCGTGTCGCTGACCTGTAATCAATTCACTGTCTAAGAACAATTCGCCTTCATAATCGGTATCCATAGTGGAAAGTATATAAAGTAATGTGGATTTTCCACAACCGGACTTACCCATAATCGAAACAAATTCCCCTTTGTTGATTTGAAAGGAAACATCATCTAAGACTTTTACCTCAACAGGTTTTCTGAAGAACTTAGTGATATGTGAGGCTCTAATAATTTCTTGCATCTTATTGTCCGCGAATTATATCTACCGGATCAATTTTCTCTGCCTTTCGAGAAGGAAAATAACCTGCCAAAAAAGTTGATATTAGAGAAAATGAAACCCCGATAATGTAATATTTAATATCGTAATCTACTGGAAATGTTTTAATTGTGGGAAGCGCAGCTGTATCAAAAGGCGTATTATCAATAATTACGGTGACCAAATATCCGACAGATAGACCAATAAATCCACCAACCAAACCGATTATCATGGCTTGACTTATAAACATCCACTTGACATCTTTACCTGAAAAACCTGTTGCTTTGAGGATGGCAATATCATTCATCTTTTCAAAGATGAGCATATTCAAGATATTATATATTCCAAATCCAGCCACTATTAGCAAAGTAATGGAAACCGCATAAGAAATCATTGTGCGAATAGATGAACCAGTTTCGAATTGGGCATTTGCAGTTTGGATATCAACAGCAGTAACATCAAACATTTCCTCCATTTGTTTTGCCAATTTTGGAGCCAATTCCATATCATTTAATTTGATATTGATATCTGTAACATAATCATTGGATTGCCCAGTTAATCGTTGGGCGACCTTTAAATTTACATAGCTTTGAATATTGTCAATTTCCGCCATTCCACTTTGATAAAAGCCAACCACTTTTAAAGGCATCACATCACCTTTTATAGATGAAACCTGAACTACATCTCCAACACGAACAGATAGTTTTTTAGCAACTCCAGCTCCAAGAAGAATCCCCTTTTCATTTTGTGCCAAATTCTCCAGACTTCCATCAATTATGTAATCACCAAGATTGTACAAATGTCCTTCTTTCATTACATCAATACCGGTCAAGGATCCATTGAGTTGATTCGAACCTGCTAAATAATATGCTTGCGCTTTAATTTGCGGCGTTGCTCCTTTGACATAAGGTTGACTATTTAAAAAGCTTAAAATAGGTAGCGCATTGTGAATTCGAACTTGAGCATTTTTAGGCTTTACGGATTGAACAAAAATGGTTTTCCCTTGATAGTTTTCATTTAAATCTAAAGGTTGTTTTGTCGAAGGCTTAAGTTCATTATATAGATGAATATGCGGTGTTCGATTTAAAATGAGCCCATCCAATAAATCATTAAGCCCATGCATGAAACTCATCATGATAACATACGTCCCAATGCCAAAAGTGACCCCTAAAGCAGCAATCAGAGACTGTTTTTTACGTGTCCAAATGTGCGTTTTAGAAATGGATAAAATCAATTTCCAATTGGCTCTATTCCGGCTTGTAGATTTTTGTCTTTTCATCAATTCCGGATAAAATTTCAATAAATTCCCAATTCGAAAGTCCAGTTTTTACTACAACTAAACCTTTATCAGTTTCCACCTTGTTTCCATCTTGAAGATATGATCTTGGAATTACAAGCGTTTTTTTCTTTTCTTGAATTACGATATTTCCTTCACCTGTGAGACCCATATACAAATTCGAAGGGGCGTTGTTAAAAGTAGCTTCAACCACAAAAGTTTGCGTTTTTTCATTCATTTTGGGCGCAATTTTGATCACTTTGGCATCAAAGGATTTTTCTTTAAATGCTTCCAAGGAAACAACAACCTTTTGTCCGATTTTTACTTTAGCAATATCAACTTCATCAATTTGCATTTTAATATTATATTGGTTCTTTTTTCCAATAACTGCAATAGTCTCTTGCATTGTAACAAATTCCCCTTTTTCTTTTAGCAACTGATAAACCATACCATCAGCTAAGGAATTAATCTGATACTCATCCGTTTTCAAATTGTTTAAATCTCTTAAATTCTTGGCTTGATTTACTTGATTATCGAGTTCAACTTTTGTTCTGGAAATTCTATTTTTTAATGTTGCAACTGCATTTTTACTTTGTTCGTAAAGTAATGCTGTATTATCCATTTCAACTTTAGAAACCACATTATCTCTGTATAATGCTTGGTAGCGCATATAATTGGAAGAGTCAGAAGCCAACTTAGACTTAGCTGTTTCTAATTCCAATTTCAACTCATTAATAATAGATTGATTTCCGAAACTATTTGAAATGAGGTATTCATAATTCAATTCAGCGTTTTCTGCATTCAGTTTTGCGGCTGCATTATCAATTGAATATATACAATCCCCAATAGAAATCGAATCCCCTTCTTGAACATTTACTGCTGTAACAATCCCAGAAATTGTAGCATTAATTGCATAGGTCCCCTCTGGTTCTAAAACGACACTTGAATAAACAGCTTCAACAATTTCATCATATTTGGCATATGTCGACTCCCTTTCTTTAGAACAGCTTAGTAGAAGTACTGGAATTACAATAAAAAATAATTTTTGCATTTGAAATCTTAATTCTTCAATTAAAGGTAAAGTTATTTTTTCAAGCACTCATTTCATATAACTTATATTCTTAGTATTTGACTTAATTTTTTTATTTTAGGTGACTTTAATTCTAATCATGAAACACTACTTTACATTCACAGTTCTCTTATTAATCAATTCATTTAACTTTTATTCACAGCAAAATACCACAGCATCTGGTGGAGATTTTAGCGGATCCAATGGTAGCTTGAGTTTTTCCGTTGGACAAATAGATTACTTGAACATTGACAATGCCTCTGGAAATATAAATCAAGGTGTACAACAACCCTATCAAATATTGGATAATTCAGTAAACGAATCGGACTATACTTTTGAAATAACCATTGGTCCAAATCCTTCTTTTGATGAATTAACTATTCAAGCTGACTTTTCAAAAATGAAGGACATTCAGGGATTTATTACTGATCAAAATGGTCAAATGGTCAAAGAAAGACAAAATCTTTCCCTAAATCCAAGCTTTAAATTAAATAATTTATCATCTGGGAATTATTTCCTCAATATCGAAGACGAACAAAAATTAATAAAATCATATAAAATCATCAAAAACTAATTTATGAAAAAGCTGATAACCTTTATCCTTGTTTTGAGCAATTTATCTCTTTATGCTCAAGCACCCGAAAAAATGACTTTTCAGGCAGTAATTCGTGATGCATCTAACAACTTAGTGAACAACACGACTATTGGCACCCAGGTTAGTATCCTTCAAGGGTCTGCAACAGGATCCAATGTATTTATTGAAACGCACAATGCGAGCACAAATTCCAATGGACTTTTGACTATAGAAATTGGTACAGGTTTATTGATATCCGGAAATTTCTCGACAATTGATTGGGCTAATGGTCCTTTTTACATCAAAACAGAAAATGATTTAACTGGCGGGACGAATTACACTATTAGTGGTACAACCCAGTTATTAAGCGTTCCTTATGCTTTATATGCTAAAAATAGTGGTAGTAGTATTCCAGGACCGCAAGGGCCAGCAGGACCAACAGGACCAACAGGGCCAACAGGGCCAGCAGGAGTTCAAGGACCGGCAGGACCAGATGCACAAACTTTGAGTTTATCCGGAAACACCCTTTCAATAAGCGGAGGTAATTCGGTAACATTAACCACCTCTGGTGGAGGCGGCGGCACTTTAGATCAAGCATACGATTTTGGTGGATCTGGTTTGGGAAGAACCATTAATACTGATGCAGGTTCAGTTCAAATCAACAATAGTGGTTCTAATACTACAGCACTCGAAATAAATTCTTCGGTAAACAATTCCTCTGGTGTACTTTCAACACATTCTGGTTTAGGTGTTGCATTCAGAGCAGAAAGCACAAATCCTTCAAATTCCTTTTCGGCAATGCAATCAAATACCAATAGTACCAATGCCAATGTTGCAGCAATCTTGGGAAATAATTCTGGCGGAGGATATGGCGTTTCCGGACAAATTCCAGCAACAGCAACTGGTTTTGCAGCAGTTTATGGATCAAATTTGAGAACTGCTGGCGGATGTGGAGTTAACGGGATTGGTTTTAATGGTGTTGTTGGTCAAACCAATTATGGTGCTGGTTATGGACTTTATGGAAACAATACAGCAACAACTGGATTACGCATCGGTACCTATGGTATCGGATTTAATGGAGTTTACGGACAAACTACAGATCCACTTAACGGTTGGGCGGGTTATTTTACAGCCGATATTGGTTGTGACGGTGCAGGCTATGCTCTTGGCGGATGGATAAATGCTTCCGACAGAAGATTAAAATCCAATATTATTCCTATTGGTAATGCACTTCAAAAGCTATCATTGATTAATGGAAAACATTACACTATTACTACAAAATCAAAAACTCCTGAAGGAGAAATAATTAGTAAGTCAAGAGAGCAATATGGAGTAATAGCTCAAGAATTGGAGGAAATTTTCCCTGAAATGGTTCAAGAAAAAGCTTTATTTATCAATGCAGGTGATGAAACCTTATACAAAGCAGTAGATTACAATCAGTTGATTCCTGTTTTGATTGAAGCAATTAAAGAACTTAACACAGAAATCGAAAATCTTAAAGGTGAAATTGACCAATTGAAAATTGAAACAGGAAATAAATAATTTTTTTTCAAAACAATACTAACGTGTTCTTTTCTCAATTTAGGAAATAAGTTTAAACATGCTTTTTTCGAAATTTAAAATTGAACCTTATAAACGACATTAGGAAAAAATCCCAGTTGATATGTTGTTCTAATTTCCTGGGTTTTATTGTCATAGCTTTCTGAAAATACATTTTTATGATTGGTCACATTTTGTAAGTCAAGAGAAAGTGTTTGTGCAATCCTACGTTTAGCGCTATTCAAGGTAATTCCAGCTTTTAAATCAAGTCGATAGTAATTTGCATAATAACCGGATAAGGCATCAGTGTTAAGTACTTCATGTCCAATAGCCGCAGAAGCAACCAAATCTATCGGGGTGTATGCTCTACCGCCAGCATTGGTGAATTTCAAATCTAGAGCAAATCGATTTCGTTTTTGTTTTCCTATTTCCCATTCTTTACCCGCTAAAATATTATAAACATATCTTCCATTAAATGCAGTATTTCTTAAAACGCCATCGCTACCCTTATAATTTGAATTATAAACCGACGCAGTAATTAAACCATAATAACCTTGACTAAAGAACTTCTCTAAGGTAATTTCAACGCCATAGTTTGAACCAGTACCATCATTAATCAAGCTATCAGTTAAATCTGTTTTAAAAGTTGAACCTGTATTCAACATGGAATAACTGCTTGAATAGGAAGTAATTGGAACATTATAAATAGATTGATAGTAAACTTCTGACCGAATTCTCCAATCCTTAAAGGGCTGAATATTATATCCTAAAACAAAATGGTGACTTTTAGTAAAATCTAGGTTCATATTGTTGTAAACTATACCTCCGTTTATGTCTGTGTTTTGCAAAAAATAAACATTAATTGGCTGCATTTGAGAATGCAAACCATATCCAAAATTGATACTGCTATTATTAGAAACATTATAAACCAAACCGAATCTTGGTTCAATAGCCTTCGCTTCATTTAAAAAGAAGTATTGGGCATGCACCCCTGCATTGAGGAGTAAATTATTGGCAATTGAGAATTTCAGATGCGCGAAAGTTTGAACCAAATTGGTGTTGTTTTGACTATTCCAAATTTGTTTCTCGGGAGAAAAAATATTGTCCTTTGTCTTGTAAAAAAGATTCAATCCTATAATTTCATCCTGAACACCAACTTTAAGAAATAATCGTGAATTAACCTTCAAATTATAATTACTTCCAATAAAGTATGTTGATTTCTCAACATTATTATTTTCTCGAACGAATAAACTATCCGTCATGTGATCGACATCAAATGATGTCTGGTCTGTAGAGGAATAATTAATTCCAGCAACTGTGGAGATGTATGATTTTGTATTCAATTGTATAAAATGATTAAAACCACCGGTACCTATTTTACTTGCAAAATCTACTTTATTACCATTACCATACAAGGTATTTGTAGCACCGCCACCGATATTAATGGTACTTGAAGCTAAAATACCGAACAAAGAAAACTTCCCAAATTTGGTATTCCCACTATTTAGTTTGAACGATAAATCCTGATAGGTCGGCGTTGCTGTTGTCCCAATATTAACGCCAACAGCCTGAGCAATTCCAGCTAAGGAATAGCGATATCCTACCAAGTAAGATGCATCGTTTTTTTTACTAAAGGGTCCTTCGGTTGTTAATTCCAAACCTGTTATAACACCTGCTTGCACTGTTGTTTCTCTTCTTTTATTGTTACCTGTTCTAAATCCAAGATCAAATACCCCAGACGTTGCATTTCCATATTCTGAAGGAAAAGCAGAGGTGAAAAAGTCTGAACTCTTTAATAAATTCGTATTCAATGCACTCACTGCACCACCAGTTGTTCCGACTGACGCAAAATGATTTGGGTTGGTTACATTCATTCCATCAATTCTCCACAATACACCTACAGGAGAATTCCCACGAATTACAATATCATTTCTGCTGTCATCTGGGGCACTAACACCAGCAAAATTTGCTGCCAGACGTGCAGGATCATTTCTTCCACCAGCATATCGATTGACCTCCTCCATAGAGAATGTTCTAGCACTTACACTTGCCAGCCTGTTAATTGTCCCCTCTTTATTGGTTGATTTAATTGTTACTTCTTTGAGCTGTTGAAAATCTTCTTCTAAAGCAAAATCAAGAATTACTTCTTTCCCAGAAGTTATTAATATATTCGGTATGAGAAGTGTTTTGTAGCCTTTGTAATAAATTTTGATTTCATACCTTCCTGGAGAAATACCTGACAAGGAATAATTACCAATTGAATCAGAATAAGAACTCAATTGGATACTTGTTATTTCTATTGCCGCACCAACTATGGGATTTTGAGACAGTTTATCGGTAATATTTCCACGAATGGATTGGGTATTATTTTGTCCAAATGTCATCAACGGGATAAGGAAAATTGAGAAAATTAGGTATTTCATTATGTACTTTCAATTTATATTGGAAGAATTGCCAACATAAATTCTGATGATTAAACTTCAGTAATCTTGCACAAGTTGTATTAAAATTACCTTTAACTTTGAAGAAACATTTTTAAAGTACCGATGAATACTGTATTTCACCCTGCAAGTTCGCGAGGACATGCAAACCACGGTTGGCTTAATGCCAAACATTCTTTTAGCTTCGCATCATGGTACAATCCAGAAAGAATTCATTTTGGGGCACTGCGTGTTCTCAATGATGATGAAGTAAGTCCAGGAATGGGTTTCGGTATGCATCCACATGATAATATGGAGATTATCACCATTCCATTAGAAGGTGCTATTCAGCACAAAGATAGCATGGGAAATACGGCAACAATTGAAGCGGGAGAAATTCAAATTATGAGCGCTGGAACTGGCATATTGCACAGTGAATTCAATCCAAAAAATGATATTACGCTAAAATTGTTTCAAATTTGGATCATCCCTAATAAAGGAAATGTCACACCACGATATGCTCAGTTTAAAATTGAAACTGAAAAAATGAAAAATCAGTTTTTACAATTGGTTGGAAATGAAATGAATGACGATGGAGCTTGGATTTATCAAGATGCATGGCTGAGCATGGCTGACATTAATAAAGACGGTCAAATTCAATACAACTTAAAAGGAAATAATAGTGGTGTATACTTCATGGTCATATCAGGGAAAATAAAAATTGGCGACCATAATTTAGAACAAAGAGATGCTTTAGGTGTTTGGAATACTGCAGCGTTAACAATCAATGCTAAAGAAAATAGCAAGATTTTAGCCATTGAAGTACCCATGGAAATAAATTAAGTATGCAAACCATCATAGAAGATTTGAATTGGCGATACGCCACAAAGAAATACGATACAACAAAGAAAATTCCTCAAGATCAAATTGATATATTAATTGAGGCACTTAGGCTAAGCCCTTCATCCTTTGGTTTACTTCCTTTCAAGATATTAATGATTGAATCTGCAGAAATAAGAGAAAAGCTTAAGCCATACTCTTGGAACCAATCACAAATAACGGATGCTTCACATTTATTGGTATTCTGTTCCTTAAGAGAAATGACAGATGTTTATATCGACCAGCATACTGAACTAGTAGAAATGACAAGGTCGCTTGAAAAAGGACAGCTGCAAGGATTTGCCAATTTTGTTAAAGGAAAGGTAAATGAAAAATCTAAAGTTGATCAGTATGAATGGAACGCACGTCAGTCATACATTGCACTTGGAATATTAATGCAATCATGTGCTGCATTAAGAATTGATGCCACTCCAATGGAAGGATTTGAACCTGAAAAGTACAATGAAATTTTAGGACTAAATGATAAAAATCTTGATGCTACATTAGTTTGTGCATTAGGATATCGTTCTGAGGAAGATTCCAATCAACACCTTAAAAAGGTGAGAAAACCAATGAGCGAGTTTCTCGAAATCGTCTAAAAATTGGAAATTTTTATGGTTTGAATTTGTTTATCCTTTTCAAGTATAAGATAATAAACACCATTCGTAATCCTAGAACAATCCAATTGAATTTCTTTTTGAGTTGCGTCTTGGTTTAATGTTACTAGATTTGTTAATTCTCTGCCATCCGTTGATACAAAATCGAACCTTTCAAATTCAGAGATTGCATTGTATCGAATAGAAAAAATTCCATTTCCAAAGGTTTGTAAGGAATAATCAAGTTGCATTTCATCAACTGAAAACACTTCAGCATTGAAAACCATTTCTGAAGTATCGGAACCGCACGCACTGCTCGCAATGAGTTGCACAGTATAGCTTCCCGGTATTGAATAAGTATATGATGGATTGATTTCAAAAGATTGTCCACCGTCACCGAAATTCCATTGGTAATTATCTGCTCGGTAGCTTTGGTTGTTCAATTGAATTTGATTTCCGTTTTGAGTTCCATCAAATGCGGCAATAACAATCGAATCAGCAGGTTTTAAATTCCAAGTTTGAAGACTATCCAAAACTGTTAAAGCAGCAGCAGATTGCAACTGACCAGCAACCGTTGGAGATAAGCCCATTAAAAAAGAAGCTCCGATAGGAGATTTTCTAAAAACCGATGCATAAAAGGTACATGCCGACAAATAAGTTCCTTCAACGCTCGGATGAGACCCGTCGCCAGAATACAAATTAATAGATGGATAATTGTCTCTAACATATTTCCAGGCAACACCAACCGGAGCCACGCAAGCATCAGCTGAGTCAGAAATTCTTAAATATGCGTTTCTCAGACGAGCATTCATTTTATCGAAAGTATTGATAGAATCCCATTGTGGATCACCATTTTGACGCCCCCAAGTCATGAAATACATCGCTTGTGTGCAATTGGAAACCTCATAGGCACTATCTGCTAAATTCACGGCATATGGCAATGATTGCGTATTAACTTGACTAAAGGGAAATGATGGCTCTTGGCTTTGTCCTTGAATTACGACATAATCCCAAACTTGAGCATGAATTTTCGTGTATGTTAAAGGATCATTCCAGTGATTGGCAAAGGTAAAACCCCCATTCAATTTAGAGTCGTAAATGACTTGATCACCCAATGAAGTCGAAAGTTGTGTTATTGCCGTGGGTAAATCATTTGTGTAGATATAACTGTTTCCAATAAATAGGACACGAGCCGTATCTTGTCCAAAAGCTATTTGATAGAAAAATATCGCAATTAAAAGATGAGTAATCTTCATGTTTTTTATTTCAAAATTGAGTAACTTCATTGGATTAATGATCGAAAAATTTACTTTTTTTTTGTTGGACTTCATGTAAATCTATTTTAAAAATGCGTCAAAACCTTATTTTACTTGCGTTTTCAACAATTTTATCAGCATCACTTTTTGCACAGTTCAATTTTGAATACAATGACTCAATAAAAGTATTTAATGGTGCGAATGAACTCAACTTAGCTTGGTCAGGAGGTCAGAATTACGCCCAATTTTCAGATATTGATTTCGATTTCGATGGTGACATGGATCTTTTCGTTTTTGATCGAAGCAGCGACAATTGCAAGGTTTATATACAAGAAAATGTGAACGGTAATAAATTTTATCGTTTAATGTACAATGCGCATCTATATTTCCCTTCAGATGTGAAGTATAGAGCAACACTAATAGACTACAACCAAGACGGTAAAAAAGATCTATTTGCATACGGGATTGGCGGAATTAAAGTATATAAAAACACTGGAGATGCCGCTAATGGATTAAGTTGGCAATTGGCAAAGAACCTTTTGTATTCCAATTATTGGGGAGCAAATTTGAATTTGTATGTGAGTTCGGCAGATATACCAGCTATTGTTGATGTTGAAGGTGATGGTGATATTGATATTTTGACATTTCACATAGGTGGAGAACATTTACAATACCATCAAAATCAAAGTATGGATTTATATGGTGTTCCTGATTCTTTGGAATTTGTTCTGAAAAACGAATGCTGGGGAGGTTTTCGTGAAGATTTGAATACCAGTGGTGTTTATCTTAATGATCCCTCTGTTGAATGCACAACAGGAAACATTCCTGGTGCTGAATATCCAATTATTGAAGGTACAATTAAGCCCACAGAACAGACACCAAAACATGCAGGCTCGACTGTTTTAGCCTTGGATATTAACAACTCAGGCGTTTTAGATTTGATACTTGGAGATGTGGCATACCCAAATTTAAATCTTTTGATAAACGGCGGAACTGCACCTAACAGCAATTCTTTAATGGTTTCACTTACTACCAATTTCCCAAGTAATTCGCTACCAGCCAACATGAATCTATTTCCTGCTGCATTTTGGGTAGATGTGGATTTTGACAATAAAAAAGATTTAATCGTTGGCGCTAATGCAAAAAACATTTCTGAAAATGAAAAAAGCATTCTTTATTACAAGAATTTAGGTACAAACCAGCAACCCACTTTTGTATACCAAACCAATGCCTTCCTTCAAAATGAGATGATTGAACATGGAACAGGTACAATTCCAGTATTTGCTGATGTCGATGGTGATGGTCTTCAAGATTTATTTGTGGCAAATTTTTATAGATATAAACCTACATTAAGCAAAGAAAGTAGCATTGCTTATTATAAGAACACAGGATCGGCTACAAATCCGATTTTCTCTCTTGTTGATAATGATTTTTTAAATTTTAGCAGTGCGGCTTTGGGATTGCATATCATTCCTACTTTTGGTGATATTGATGGAGATAACGATCAAGATATAATCGTTGGTCTTGAAAATGGATTGCTGCAGTTATACAAAAACAATGGCACTCCGACCTCTGCCAATTTTTCAGTTACCCC
>CANJNE010000018.1 GCA_947475275.1 Flavobacteriales bacterium
GTATAAAAATACACAATTTGTACATTATTGTAAATTTTATTTACATTTTGAGAAAATTTGATGTTAAGATTTAATCTATAATTAAAATGGACGTTGGGATGGGTTTAAATGAATATGAAAGCTTTTTTCTGGGAAAATAGTTTTTAGTCCTCCCCCTGTGTCCCCCTTGAGAGAGGGAAAGAAAATGGAAGTTGGGAAAGGTTAAAATGAACTCGATAGCATTTTTGTCTGGGAATTTGGTATTTAGCCCTCCCCCTGTGTCCCCCTCCAAAGTGGGAAAGAAAATGGAAGTTGGGATGGGTACTTATGAAATGAATGGTATATAAATTTTAACTAAGTAGTTCCTCCCCCTATGTCCCCCTCCAAAGGGGGAATGAAATATCAATTTTCGCTTGGAATTATCATCTTTGCTTTACAATTGTTATACACTTTAAATAAAATCTCAATTTTTGAATTTATCATTCGTTTCTAGGGCTCAGAAGAATCATCAGAGAAAGAAACAAAAAAGGCAACCTTTCGATTGCCTTTTGATTTTATTTTGTTTTGAATTAAGCTTGTGGAGCTTCTTCCGTGCGCTCTGGTCTTGGAAGTAAAACGCGACGTGACAATTTCCATTTTTTCGTTTTTGGATCTTTTCCAACTACTTTAAACTTCAATACATCACCTTCCTTACATACATCTTCCATCTTCGCTACTTTTTCCCAAGCGAATTCAGAAATATGAATTAAACCGTCAGTACCTGGTAGGATTTCAACGAAACATCCGAAATCTTTCACAGACTTCACTTTTCCTTCGTATTCTGCACCTTCCTCAACTTGCGGAGGGAAAGCAATTGCTTTGATACGACGTGTCGCTTCTTTCATATCGTCACCATTGTTCGACATGATTTGAACACGACCTTCACCTGTTGGTAATTCTTCAATGGTAATGGTTGTGTTGGTATCCTTTTGCATCGCCTGAATGATTTTTCCTCCAGGTCCGATAATGGCACCAATCATGTCATTCGGTACATTGAATGCTTCGATTCTTGGTGTTTGTGGTTTGAAATCAGTATTTGGTTTTGCGATAGTTTCTACAATTTTATTCAAAATGTGTAAACGTCCAGCTTTTGCTTGTTCTAAAGCTTGAATCAAGACTTCGTATGGCAAACCATCTACTTTGATGTCCATTTGACAAGCAGTAATTCCTGCTGCTGTACCTGTAACTTTAAAATCCATATCACCTAAATGGTCTTCATCACCAAGGATATCAGACAATACAGCGAATTTACCATCATCTGCTACCAATCCCATTGCAATTCCGGAAACCGGCGCTTTGATTTGCACACCACCATCCATCAATGCCAATGTTCCTGCACAAACAGTTGCCATAGAAGAAGAACCGTTGGATTCCAAAACATCAGATACCAAACGAATCGTATAGGCATTGTCTTCAGGTAGAACGGGTTTCAACGCTCTCAACGCTAAATTTCCGTGACCAATTTCACGACGTGAAGTTCCTCTTAACGGTTTTGCTTCACCTGTTGAAAACGGCGGGAAGTTGTAATGCAACATGAATTTCTCAGTTCCTTGGAAAGTAGCGCCGTCGATCATTTGCTCGTCCATCTTACCACCTAAAGTAAGTGTAGTCAACGATTGCGTTTCACCACGTGTAAACACAGCTGAACCGTGAACCATTGGTAAATAATTCACTTCAGCCCAGATTGGTCGAATTTCGTCGAAACGACGTCCATCCAAACGCTTACCTTCATGAAGCATAACGTAACGAACTGCCTTTTTCTTTACTTGAGAGAAATATGTAGAAATGAAACCACCAACTTCAGCTAATTCTTCATCCGAAAAAGTAGCTTTCAATTCTGTTTTAATCGCATCAAACAATTCACTTCTTTTAGCTTTGTTGGCCAAGCCCATGCGTGCTACTTCTTTGCATTTTTCCATTGCGAATTCATACACTTTCGCTTTCACGTCGTCGTTATGAACCTCATGGCTGTATACTCTTTTTGGATTTGCCGTTGAAATTTCTGCAGCCAAATCCAATTGAAACTGACATTGTTCAATAATTGCCGCATGCGCTAATTTGATCGCCTCAACCATTTCCAATTCAGATATTTCTTTGAACTCTCCTTCGAGCATATTAACATCTTTCATGGTACCGGCAATCATCATGTCTACATCAGAAGCCTTCATTTCATCCATCGTTGGATTTACGACCCAATTTCCATCCACACGACCGATACGTACTTCAGACATTGGCCCATTGAATGGAATATCCGAAACTGCAATCGCTGCAGAAGCAGCCAAACCACAAAGTGCATCTGGATTATGAACGCCGTCATAAGACAACAATTGAATCATCAATTGTACTTCCGCATGATAATCATCTGGAAACAATGGACGCAAAGCTCTATCAACTAGACGCATTATTAAAATTTCATTTTCTGATGGGCGCGCTTCTCTTCTGAAAAAACCACCAGGAAAACGACCAGCTGCAGCGTACTTTTCACGGTAATCTACGGTAAGTGGGAGAAAATCTACCCCATCTTTTGCTTCAGGTGCTGCAACAACAGTTGCGAGTAACATCGTGTCACCCATTCGAACCACTACGGATCCGTCAGCTTGTTTTGCCAATTTACCAGTTTCTACGGAAATTTCTTTTCCTCCGGTATGCATGGACTTTCTGATTCCTATATTCATATTTATTTGTTTTTATTATTTTGACTTTTGGACTTTGAGACTTTTGGACTTTCAGACTTTTGGACTTTTTTATTTGTTTTCTATCATTTGCATTGATTTTACTTTTCTAATAAATGCTCCAATCTTTTTTTGCAAAGAAGAGAGTTCTGTTAAATGTTCTTTAGTATCGAGGTTGTATAATTCATTTATCAATATCAATTGGGTTTCTAATTCGTAAGCTGAAGAAAGGGCAATCTCTAAAAATCTCACAAATTCTTTACTCGAAGATCTTCCTGAACCTTCAGCTATATTTGAAGGAATTGAAATGGAACTTCGATTAACTTGAGATATTAATCCGAAACGTTCTTCAGCAGGTAATTGCATTGATAACCCATAAACTTTTTTCACAAAGCTCATTGTATCCTGCCATATTACTAATTCCCGAAAATTATGTTTCTTCATCAAATCATATAAAAAAAAGGGACAACCGACTATGTCGAATGCCCCCTCCAATAAAATTTGTACGCGTTTAGAATTAACGACGAAGTCCTAATTCTTTAACAATCGCACGGTATCTTGCAATATCTTTTCTTTTAAGATAATCCAATAAACTTCTTCTTTTACCAACCAACAATTGCAATGAACGTTGCGTTCCAAAATCTTTACGGTTCTTTTTCAAATGTTCCGTTAAGTTTGAAATTCTAAATGAGAACAATGCAATTTGTGCCTCCGCAGAACCTGTATTTGCCTCAGACCCTCCGTGTTTTTTGAAGATTTCCTTCTTGATTTCTGTATTGATATACATGCCAATATTTATTTAAATAATTATTATGTAGCCTTTCCACTTTGAAAAGACGTGCAAAGATAATTATAAATTCTAAAGAATGGCTAAAAAAGGAAAGTTAACCGCTAAATAATAAATGATTAACAAAAACTCAATCTGAAAATGAAAAAATATTTCGTCGAAATTTATTTCCTAAACAACTCCAAGGACAATCCCAAAGTTTGTTTCAATTCAGTTCGATTCACAATATAATCCAAGAAACCGTGTTCCAAAACAAACTCCGCAGTTTGGAAACCTTCTGGCAAGTCGCGACCGATAGTTTCTTTCACAACGCGTGGACCAGCAAAAGCTATTAATGACTCCGGTTCCGCAATATTGATATCACCTAGCATTGCAAACGATGCCGTGACACCACCAGTCGTTGGATCTGTCAAGAACGATATGTAAGGCAGTTTATGTTCAGAAAGTTGCCCCAGTTTTCCTGACACCTTAGCCATTTGCATTAATGAATATCCAGCCTCCATCATTCGTGCTCCGCCGGATTTGGAAATGATCATAAAAGGAGCCCTCAATTCAATTGCTTTATCAATTGCCCGAGCAATCTTTTCACCCATAACGGATCCCATAGAACCACCGATGAAGGCAAAATCCATTGCAGCCACAACAAAATCATGACCGTTTAACTTTCCTTGAGCCGTTCGGATCGCATCATACAATCCAGTATTGTTTTGGGTCGTTTTAATACGATCAACATATTTTTTGGTATCCTCAAAACTTAATGGATCTCCAGAAGTCAATTTTTCATCCAGTTCGATATATTGACCTTCATCAAAAAGGATACTGAAATATTCTTCTGATCCAATACGCTCATGATGAGAACAACGCTCACATACGTAATTGTTTTTAGCCAAGTCATCCATTGTGAATAAGGTCTTACAATTCGAGCATTTCGACCATAAACCTTCTGGCGTTTCTTTCTTTTCACTAGTAGAAGTTGTGATACCTTCTTTCTCTCTTTTAAACCAACTCATGACTATAGTATTATTTTAATTAACACTGTTTATTTAATTAATTTACAGCGTATTAATATTATTTAAATCTTCAAAAGATTTAACCAATCTACTGATAAAAGTTAACTCACCATCACGCATCCATTTTCGTGGATCATAATATTTTTTATTCGGAACATCCTCTCCTTCAGGGTTGCCGATTTGCGTTTTCAAATAGTCTATATTGTTAACTATATAATCCCTTACCCCTTCTGTAAAAGCAAATTGTAAATCCGTATCAATATTCATTTTTACAACACCATAACCAATTGCTTCTCTTATTTCTTCCAAACTTGAACCCGACCCTCCATGGAAGACGAAATCAACAGGATTATGACCTGTGTTGAATTTTTGCTGAACATATTCTTGAGAATTCTTCAAGATTTTTGGGGTTAACTTCACATTTCCAGGCTTGTAAACGCCATGCACATTACCAAAAGCTGCGGCAATAGTGAAGCGCGGAGAAACCTTCATTAACTCTTCGTATGCATAAGCAACCTCTTCGGGCTGAGTATAAAGTTTAGAACTATCCACATCTGTGTTATCAACACCATCTTCCTCTCCTCCTGTAATACCCAATTCGATTTCGAGTGTCATTCCTATTGCGCTCATTCTTTTCAGGTATTCTTTGCACAATTCAATATTTTCTTTCAAGGGTTCTTCAGAAAGATCGATCATGTGAGAACTAAAAAGTGGTTTTCCGAATTGAACAAAATGTTTTTCGCTTTCCGAAATCAACCCATCAATCCAAGGCAATAACTTTTTTGCACAGTGATCCGTATGAAGAATTACAACTGCACCGTACAATTCAGCAAGTTTATGAATGTGAAGTGCCCCAGCTACAGATCCTGCAATTGCAGCCTTTTCATTTTCATTGGTCAAACCTTTTCCGGCATTATACAAGCCACCACCATTTGAAAATTGAATGATTACAGGTGAATTCACCTTTGCCGCAGCCTCCATTACTGCATTTACAGAACAAGAATTGGTAACGTTTACAGCAGGAAGTGCAAAACCTTTGGCTTTTGCCAATTTAAAAATCTCTTGCACTTCGTCACCAGTAGCGACTCCAGGATTAAAATGTGAATTCATAGGTACTTTGATAACAGGTGCAAATGTAATATTTCTCTTCAAGAGTTTTGATTTTAAAGAACTTTTTTAAGTCAACACAGTTGAAAAATAAACGTCAAATACAAATTTTAAACTTGTAATAATTCCTAACTTTATCTTTACGAAAGTGGCATTCATTTTTCTAAATATTTACTTCCAAGAATGAGTTATTTAAGCGGTTTAAACGAGAGTCAATTAGCGGCTGTCACACATGTTCACGGTCCAATAATGGTTATTGCTGGCGCCGGCTCTGGCAAGACGCGTGTTCTTACATTTCGCATTGCACACATGATTAATGAAGGAGTTGATCCTTTTAACATTTTAGCGTTGACCTTTACAAACAAAGCAGCAAAAGAAATGTCAAGCCGTATCAATACATTAATTGGAAGTAATGAAGGCAAAAACATCACCATGGGTACTTTCCATTCCGTTTTTGCAAGGATATTGAGGTACAATGCTGACCGATTGGGTTATCCTACAAATTTCACCATTTACGATACCCAGGATTCCAAGAGTCTATTGAAAGATATCATTAAAGAACTCAACTTAGATGATAAGGTATACAAACCGGGGATGGTTTTAGGCCGAATTTCTTCAGCAAAAAACAACTTGATTTCGGCTGAAGCATATGCGCAAAACACTGAAATTCTTAGCGAAGACATCCAATCAAGAAGACCTGAACTTGTACGAATTTATGCCGCTTACGCACAACGTTGTTTCAAAGCTGGAGCGATGGATTTTGATGACCTTTTGTACCAAACAAACATTTTGCTACGCGATTTTCCTGATGTCTTACACTATTATCAGCAGAAATTTAAATACATATTGGTAGATGAGTATCAAGATACCAATTATGCGCAATACCTCATTGTGAAAAAACTAGCGGCTGTATATGAGAACATTTGTGTGGTTGGCGATGATGCGCAAAGTATTTATTCTTTTCGCGGCGCAAACATTCAAAATATTTTAAACTTCAAAAACGACTATCCAGATTTTCAACTATACAAACTCGAACAAAACTATCGAAGCACCAAACATATTGTCGAGGCAGCGAATTCAGTGATTGCGAGAAATCAGGATCAAATAAAAAAGAGTGTTTGGACGGATAACGTTGAAGGAAATAAATTAACCGTCCTGCGAACATTAACGGATAACGAAGAAGGTCGTCAAATCAGTAATCGTTTGTTCGATTTAAAGCACAATTCCTCAAGTGAATACAGTGATTTTGCCATTCTATACAGAACCAACAAACAGTCAAGGTCATTTGAGGAGGCTTTAAGAAAACTAAATATCCCTTACAAAATTTACGGTGGTTTATCATTTTACCAAAGAAAAGAAATCAAAGATCTTCTCGCCTATTTTCGTTTGACAACAAACCCGAATGACGAGGAAGCATTAAAACGTGTTATCAATTATCCAAAAAGAGGTATTGGAAAAACTACGATAGAGCAAATTATTATTGCATCGAACAATTACAACACAAGTATGTGGGATGTCATAAGCAATCCAAGTAAATATCCTGTTGGACTCAACTCTGGAACATTAGGAAAAATTTCGGAGTTTGTCACAACAATAAAAAGTTTTAGCGCTGAACTGAACAAGCTGAATGCCTATGACTTGGCACAAACCATTGCAAAATCATCGGGTATACTCAAAGATTTGTACGCTGAAAAAGACAAAGGTCCTGAGGAAGTGGAACGTTATCAAAACGTGGAAGAGCTCTTGGCAGGTATTAAAGAATTTACCATTTCAAAAGGTGATGATGAAGATGCTGGGCTTGCTGATTTCATGATAGATGTTGCCTTACTCACCGATGCAGATGTAAACGAAGATGACGATAAAAACTATGTTTCACTTATGACCATACACTCTAGTAAGGGCTTAGAATTCAAACATGTGTTTTTGGTTGGCATGGAAGAAAATTTATTTCCATCTCAATTATCCATTAACTCAAGATCTGAATTAGAAGAAGAAAGAAGATTGTTTTATGTGGCTGTAACGAGAGCTATGGAATCCTGTACGCTTTCTTATGCGACTTCGAGATTCATTTGGGGGAATTTGGTTTCTTCTGAGCCAAGCAGATTTATAGATGAGATTGACACAAAACATCTTCAATTTGATGCCCCGCAAAGAGGTCAAGGCAGGTCATTAATGGGGAAATCGAATGCCGTAAACGAGACTTTTTCTGGCGGATTGAATAACCGATTTAAATCGCAACCCAATTTGAAACCCTTATCAGAAATGTCATCCACAAGACCTCATAAAGAAAATTCGGACGCAATACAAGTTGGTAGTAACGTTATTCACGATAGATTTGGCAAGGGAAAGGTAACCAAAATGGAAGGCAGTGGGGCAGATAAAAAAGCTACAATATTTTTCCCCCATCATGGAGCTAAAACTGTATTATTGAGTTTCGCTAACTTGACAATCCTTGATGAAGATTGATTTCTATTAAAAAGGATAACCAATACCAAATTGAACCACCGGAGTAAATAGTTTGGGAACAACTTTGGCATAATTTGGCCCAAAAGCAGCAATCGCCTCTTGTTTGAATTTAGGCCTGTCTTTTTGAAAAATCCAACGTTCACCTTCAGGAAGCGCAGGATTTGTTAGCGGAATTCCAAGATCAAAACGCAAGATGAAAAATCCAAAATCCATTCTTGCGCCAATGCCAGCCGATAAGGCAATTTCTCTGTACCAATTTTTAGAAAACTGACTTCCTTCTCTATTAATATCGTTCTTATACGTCCATACATTTCCTGCATCCACGAAGGCGGCACCTTTTAGTGTAGAACCAAGAGAATATCGAAACTCTATAGAGGATCCCAAACGAATATCACCAATTTGTGTTGCAGTTCGATTGGTATCTAAATAATATTTGTAGGACCCAGGACCCAAGGCACGCGCTCTCCACCCGCGGTTATCGTTAGCTCCACCGGCAAAAAAACTATAATCATAAGGCAAAGAAGTCTTGGTATTACCATAAGGAACGCCTATTCCGGCCTGCAACCTGCTGTAAACCCATGATTTCTCATTAATTTTCATGCCAGCTGAGAAGTTATTATCTAACCTTAAAAACTGAGAATAACCAACACCAAAAATACTATGTTGACCACCAACGACAGTATCCTGATATTTTTTGAATATGGATATTATATTCCCGGATGGGTCAAAACTTCCATTATAATATACAATCAAATCTTTATTGTGATCCTGCTTTTTTTGGTTATTGTATTCAAAAGAAAATTTAAAATCTTGCCAAATAAACTGATCGCTGTATGCATTCTTGAGAAACAAATCGTTTAAAATTTCAAGTTTATTTTGAAAATCTGCAGAATTTTCAATATTGACAAATTTGATTACCGACAATCCTGGTAAACCAAACTGAAACAATTGTTCTTTTGAAGTACTTTGAAATTTCCATAAATAGTTCAACTGAAACAATTGTCTGCTAAAATCAGTTCTCACTTGAAAGTTGTAGGCCGTTGATATTTCAGTTCTCGGTTTAATTCGTTTTGAAGAATTAGCATTTCTTTTTACGGGAAACAATCCTGGTAAATCCAATTTTAAACTCGGGCCAAATTCAAATGTATTGAAACTCCTTCCGGCTTTTTTGATCTTTTCACCATCAATAGTTTCGTCAAAAATTGGAGGTTGAGATTCAAATCCTCCGCTTAAAGAAAACTCTATTCGTTGTGCACCATGAAAAATATTTTTATTTACATATTTAATGGATGAAGATACACCTAAAAAACCATTGGAGTTTGTTGCTCTTGGTTCGAAACTGAAGCTTTGCTTTGCAGCTGGAATCAAGTAATAATGAACATCTAGTTTATTTTTACCGGGAATATCAGATTTCACATCCTTTAATTCTATTTTGATCACTTTAAACAAACCTAACTGAACAAGCTGATCATAACTCCTTTCGAGGTACTCTTCTTTGTATTTATTTGTGCTCTCCAAATAAACATTTCTTTCGAAAACATCAGGCTTGATATCTAGTTTACCGTTATAAAGAAAAATCGTTTGGCTTTTCGGGTCAATTTCCCTACTTTTCTTGTCTTTAAAAATAGAATAATGCAAGGTATCAATAGTAGTGAAAAACTGATTTTCCATTAAATTAATCCCCAATTTTCTAATTGTGTCCGCAAAATTATTTTCAAAAAAACTCGTGTCAGAAACATGAAAATAAACCTCACCAATTTGAGCAGGCAAGTGCTTGACATATATTATAGAATCAATATTTTCCTTAGAGATTATTTGTCTATCACTTACATTATATACCAATTTCACTTTCATATCACGTTGGTTGGTATCAGCTAAAATTGTAAAATTAGAACTACCAAATCCGTATATTTCATTGCTTCGGAGAAATTTCGCTATGTCGTTTCTAGAATTATCAATTATATCCTGATCAAAAGGTTGTCCGATCATTGGGTTTAATTTCAAATAACCTCTAAACTTTGGACCAAGGACATCATCATTTGGATAGATAAACACGGTATCAATATAAAATCGTTTGCCGGTAGTAACTTGAAATTCCAAACCAACTCGTCTTTTAGGCAAGTAATTTACTTTTCCTGCAACTGTTCCAAAATAATACCCCCTATTTCTAAGATAAATATTTAACTGCTCAATTGATTTATTGAACAAGGCACTATCAAAAACAACTGGTTTCTCACCAAGTTTATATTGAATCCATTCTCGTAAAAATCTTTTAGGTATTATGGTATCTACAAGTTTTTCAGTATAATAGTCATTTCCTTTTGTACGTGCTTTATCAATTCTTTTTTGGTTAATCTTTTGTTGTTTAATTATTAAAAGTTTATTTTTTTCGAGAATCCTTTGATTTAAGATGTCTCTTTTTTGCTTAATCTTTGTGGTGTCAATTGCATTGTAAACCCTTAATTTCAAAATGATACCTGCCGTTTTGTAATTGGTTTGCTGCCTCAAGGTTGCATTAAGTTCATAACTACTCAATGCCTCTCCATCAACATTAACTGTATTCGATTCTAACAGGAATTTTCCATTAGGCACATATCTTGTCAAATCACAAGAGGCGCACAAAACAATCAATATTAGGATAATATAGTTAGATTTGAATCTAGAAATCATTACACAAAAATAATAATTAAGCAATTCAATTTTCGTGCTTTCAATCAATAACATAAAGTTCATCAAGTCACTTCAACAAAAGAAGTTCAGAATAGAAAGTGGCCTTTTCGTTGTTGAAGGTGAAAAAATAGTAGATGAAGCATTGAATTTTGTACCTGAATTCATAGAATGCGTCTATCATACATCCGATTACAATATCGCTCCAAATGAAAGACCTCAAGAAATAATTACGAATAAAGAATTGAGTCGGATATCAAGTTTAAAAAATCCAAATAAATGCCTTGCGCTAATTCAAACTGGTTTCCGGCCAAAGGTTTCCGACAAAAACATTGGAACGCTAATTTTGGATGGTATTCAAGATCCAGGAAACCTTGGGACAATTATTAGAACTGCAGATTGGTTTGGAATAAAAAAAATTGTTTGTTCGGAAGATACCGTAGACATTTTTAATCCAAAGGTTTTGCAATCCACAATGGGATCTATTTTTCACATTCAGATTTCTTATACTAACATTTTAGATTATCTTTCAAAGGCGAATGGCAATATATATGGCGCGGTACTAGATGGAAATTCATTTAATCATGTTGCTTTTGAGAATGATCCAATAATCGTAATTGGTAATGAATCTAAAGGAATTTCTTCCGAAGTTAAAGCGCTTCTCACGCATCCAATTACTATTGAAAAAATTGGTCAAGCTGAATCTTTAAATGCAGGAATTGCGACAGGTATAATCTTATCCAAGTGGAGAATGATGTAATATTATTTATTTGGATGCAACCAATAGATTACCAAAACGGTCTCTTATATGAATTTTCAATTAGTTAGTTTAAGTTCAATTAACTATTTTTGAAGGTCAAAATTGTACAATAAATTATTTTCTATGAAAAAAGGACTGATTTGCAGCATGATGTTACTTTCAATGCTTTCATTCGGACAAATAAATCAAACTCCCAATACAGATTGGTCTCAAATAATAAATAAGGAAGGCGTCATTTTCTCTACAAAACGTAATTCTTGCGAAATGGTTGGAAATAGCAAACAACTTTATTATTCTTTTTTAAAAATCGAAAATACCACAAGCGAAAAAGTATTTGTCGCTTTCAACTACGGTTTACAATTTGAGGAGGGATGTAGTGGTTGTGATGATTATTCCGAACATCATGTCGAAATTGCTATTGAACCTAATCAAACGCTAGAAGGGGACTGTACCTTTACAAATGGACAATTAACTCGATTGATTGTGAACCCTAATCTTTCGGGAGGCTGGAAATTCAAAGAAGAAAAAATTACCAACATTAACGTTCAATAATTAATTACATGAAAAGGTTAATTACACTTTTACTTGGAACATTTGCATTATTCAATCAATCAATCGCTCAAAATGGATACTGTAGCATTACCATTTCACCACTTGATACAACGGTGTGTATGGGTGACTCAGTTTTAGTTACAACAACCTCAAACCTTTTGAACGCTGGACAAGCTTTTAATTTTAATTCAGCTGCATTACCTTCTAATTGGTCTGTTGCCGGAGGCACTTCGTTCTCAGCTCCATGTGGCCAAAACACTACAGGTACTGCATATTATTGGGCTGCTTCAGCGGGTTCTGGTACCCCACAAATTACAACTTCAGCTTTCGATATCAGTTGCGGCGGTTTTATTTCTTTCGATATGGTTTATGCTACCCAAGGTGGTGCCGCTCCATGTGAAGGCCCTGATTTAGCAAATGAAGGGGTGACACTGCAATACAGTACTGATGGTGGTATTACATGGAATGTAATTGTTTATTATTCTCCTGGAGGTTATACCTTACCCAATAATCCGGGCACAACCGGAAGTGCTGTAGGTGCTGGTCAAACTACACCGTATACGACATGGGGAACTTTTAATGTTCCTATTCCACCAGGAGCAACCACTACTGGAACAATGTTTCAATGGATACAAACCAGTTCATCAGGCTCTTGTTGTGATAACTGGGGTCTAGATAATATCGTTATTAACGCAACTGGTGCTCCTTGTGGGTCTACAACTGTTGTCAACTGGACAAATGGACTTCAAGATACTGATTCATTTTGGGTGGTACCTTATGCTGACACAACATTCCAAGCCTTGGTTTATGATACTGCTGGAAATTATCAATGCCAATCTCCAATTATTAATATCAACGTCTATCCAGATGCAATGACTTACGATTTGGTTGATACGGTATTTACTTATTGTCCGGATGCGACACCAAGTGTTGGCGTATTGAATGCTGGAAATTCGCAAACACCATTTACCTATGAATGGTCTACACCAAGTACAACAAATCCTACAATTCTTCCTACAAGTGGTCTAGAACATGACACTTTACTTTATTATGTGACCATTACGGATGGATGCGGCTACACACGGGAAGACAGCGTTTATATGGTTATCAACCAACTCTTGCAAATTGACACTATTTACATGGGGCCGGCAACATGTGAACCTACAGGATATGTTTCGGTTCAAATTTCAGGTCAAACGGTTACACCACAAACTGGTGTGAGTTACAATTGGTCTGGACCAGGACCCAATAGTCCGAATTTCATTAATGCTTCGGTATGGACTGATCTTTCATCTGGATGGTATTATGTTACGGTTGAAGATGCCGTATGTGATGTAAATGACAGTGTGTTTGTTGATATTTTGAATCCTCCAATTGCGTCTTTCAGTATTACACCTGAATTGGGATGTTCACCTCTTGAAGTAACGATAACTAATAACAGCCAAAATGCTTCAACTTTTGAATGGAACTTCGGAAATGGCCAAACTACGACAGTAAATAATTTGAATACCATCACACAAACATATACAGAAGATGCTCAAATTCAACTTACTGCATCAGAAGGCAATTGTGATGATGTTGCTTTCTTTCCAGTGGTAATTAATATTTGTGGTTGTACAGATCCTATTGCAATCAATTTCAATCCACTTGCTGAGGTTGATGATGGATCTTGTATTCCTCCAACTCCAACTGTTGAAGTACCTAATGTTTTTACTCCGAATGAGGATGGCGATAATGATTTCTTTTTCTTAAATGCTACAAACGCAATAAATATTGATTTAACCATCATCAACAGATGGGGAAATATTGTTTTTGAAGGTTCAGGAATTAATCCCGCCTGGAATGGTAAAACTGATAATGGTGCTGAAGCAACAGATGGAGTATATTTCTACAAATACAAACTAACAGGATATCAAGATGCTGTTCTAGAGGGTCATGGATTCCTGCATCTACAAAGATGATTTTATTACATATTTAATAATGACGCCTTCTTCTGAAGGCGTTTTTTTATTCCTGTAATTTAGAGTCGAAATAACTTTTAACACGTATCAAAGCATTTTGGCGAATATCCTCCCAGAACAAATTGACATCACCAACATGATAATTATCCATTGTGAAAGCCAAATAACGGAATGGAAATTTTGGAGTAGATATCCAAATCACACCGTCATCGACATGTGTATCAAATGAATTAACATATA
Source organism: Flavobacteriales bacterium (assembly GCA_947475275.1). GTDB lineage: Bacteria > Bacteroidota > Bacteroidia > Flavobacteriales_D > Crocinitomicaceae > M0103. Next base: position 14,241 of record CANJNE010000018.1, read on the forward strand.
AATTCCCATTGGAAAATAAAAAACCTTGATGAAGTGTTTTCGATGTAAATGTGCTCGTATCCCAAGTTACAGGATTGATCACCGATTTTCCCTTGTAAAAATGATAATTTGATTTGTCAAATTTCTTTTTAAATGTGTTCCATGCCAGAAACCCTCCAGTTTCGAAGGGATTATCCATAAGTTTTATTGATTCATAATGATTGGTATCAATACCTATTCCTGGAATATAAGCCGCAATAAGTTGTTTTTGCAAGGGTTTATTATCGAAATAATCCTTCAATAGCATTGAAATATGGGTTGATCCTTGGCTATGTCCAGCCAAAATAATTGCTTTTCCATTGTTGAAATGCGCTAAATAATATTCAAATGCAGCTTTAACGTCAGCATAAGCCAAAAGTAAGGCATCTCGACCCCCAGAATCCAACTGATAATAAGAACGAATGTGTGCTTGTCGGTAGAAAGGGACATATAAATTACCAGCAGAAATCCAGGCAGAAGCTTGAAATTTGACAGCCGAATTCAAAACTTTTTCTCGTTGTACACTATCATCTATTGGCACATTCCAACGCTTGTCTTTTTTTGATGTAATCAAAGTCGGATAGCAATAAAAAACATCTACTGAGTCATTTATATTTGGTGTTGAGAAATCACTTAACAAATCAGGATAACTTTCGGGCAGAACAGCCCAATTATCAGCATTAGCATAATCCGGATTTCCCTGACCATAAAAAATAGTATTGATAAAAACGACTATTAGAAGTATTAGTACCTTTTTAAACATGTTGTGTTATTTATGATTTTGAATATCCCATTTTTGGGCAATTGCATCAACGCATTTCATACCATCAATTGCTGCAGATACAATACCACCTGCATATCCCGATCCTTCAGCACATGGAAAAATTCCTAAAACTTCAGGATGCTCTAATGTTTCAGGATTTCTAGGAATAAGAATTGGAGATGACGTCCTTGATTCAGGGCCAAGAACAACTGCATTATTCGTTAAAAAGCCATGCATTTTTTTATCAAAAAGAACAAAAGCTTTTTTTAAGCGATTTAAAACAAATGGTGGCAACAATTCATTAAAATCAACCGATGTAATTCCAGGAACGTAAGAGGACCTTGGGAAATCCTTTGATTTAACGCCATTAACGAAATCCATCAATCTTTGTGCAGGAACTTTTTGATTACCACCACCTAGTTCATAAGCTTTTTGCTCTATAGCTCTTTGAAAATCCAAACAAATAAATGGATCTTTATTTCCATCAGGAAAATCATCAGGATTTATAGCGACGACTATACCAGAATTGGAATATACATTATTCCGTTTTGAGGGTGACCAACCGTTAGTAACAACTTCATTTTCATCTGTAGCACAAGGTGCAATAATTCCACCAGGACACATACAAAAAGAATATACTCCCCTATCTTGAACTTGTTCAACCAATGAATAAGATGCTGGTGGCAGGTAATCATCATTCAATCGCCCGTGATACTGAATTTTATCAATTAATTCTTGCGTATGCTCCACCCTTACTCCCAAAGCGAAAGATTTTGCTTCCAACCGAACACCGTTCCTGTGCAAAACATAAAACATATCACGTGCAGAATGCCCTGTTGCGATTATAACATTTTCACATCCTACCCAATCACTTTGATTCAACTGTATTTTTTTTAGGCTACCATCTTCAATTAAAAAATCGGTCACCTTTGTATTGAAATGTACTTCACCACCATTTTCAATAATTTGCTCTCGCATCGCCACAATAATTTGAGGTAATTTATTTGTGCCAATATGAGGATGCGCATCCACTGTTATTCGTTCTTCCGCACCAAAATGCACAAAAAGTTGAAGAACTTTGTCCACATCACCTCTTTTCTTCGAACGCGTGTATAATTTTCCATCTGAATATGTCCCTGCGCCTCCTTCACCAAAGCAGTAGTTTGAATCCGGATTAATAACACCACTTTTATTTAAAATTGCTAAATCTCTCCTTCTGGAGCGCACATCTTTTCCTCGTTCATAAATTATGGGTTTAATGCCCAATTCTAAGCATCTTAAACCTGCATAAAGTCCTGCAGGGCCTGCGCCGATAATAATAAGAGATTTAGAATTTTGAACATTTTTGAAATCAAATTTTGTCTTCTCTGGGATAGATTCCCCTTGTATAAAGACTTCAAAGGTGCAATTGTATAGAATTTGTGGTTTCCTTGCATCAATACTTCTTTTTTTCCAAACGAATAAAAAATCCTCATTCTCCAACCTAAGTTGACTTTTTATTGCAGCTTTAAGATACAAATCATCGTGTATGAATTCAGGTTTTATTCTTAATTGAACAAGGATTGCCATTTTATCCTTCAAATATTATAGAGATCCACCAAACCCTGTTGTAAAGCATGTCTATAGGTTTAGAAACGGTAGTATTGTCTTGAATGAAGGAACTCGAAAATCCATGAGAATATTTTAATTCTACACCAAACTTAAAATAAGGCGTAAAATACTCTAGTCCTCCACCGAGTTGTCCTTGAATATCAAACTTTTTAATTTTCAAAAATGGATCGGCAAAATTTTGAGAAGCATCTTGCTGTGATTGCAAGTCTATAGAATACTGACCTCCGGCAAGTAAATAGGTTGCGAAATTGGTTAACCTCGCTGTCCTGAATTGAAACATAAGCGGAAAATCTAAATTTGTTGAATTCACCCTCTGTTCATCGAAAATATCTTTCGTTGCATTTTGATCTGGATTTTTAAAAGTATATAAAACTGATCTTTCTTGAAAGGACAAAGATGGTAAAAAGCGCAGTCTCACGTATGGTGTTCCACATTTCAATGAGGAGACTATTCCAACTTGACCTCCGGGTTGAGATTTAATTACCAAAGATTTCAAACCATATTCCTCGTATGCATTTTGAATAGGCAATGCTGTAAAACTGGCTGAATTTATTCCTAACATGAACCCAAAATGTAAAAGCTTGTCATCAAACTTTCTGTAATTCATAGTTTTGGCTGTCTGAGAAAATGTAATAAATGAAAAGAAAACAAAAAATGCGGAGCAAATTGTTAATTGACTAAAAATACTTTTATGTTGTTTTGTTCCTAACATTTATTTTAAACCCGAATAAATTGTTGCAATTCCGCCAGAAACCAAGCGAGATTTCACAGATTTATAACCTAATTCTTTTAAAATATTTTCAAATGCCATACCCTCAGGAAAAGCTGCGACAGATTCCGGCAAGTAGGCATAAGCTTTCTCATCTTTCGATATGCGTTTTCCAAAAAATGGTATGATATACTTAGAATGGAATGCATAATATTGTTTAATTGGAAAACGTTTCGGTTTAGAAAATTCTAAAATCACAATTTTTCCACCTGGTCTTACGACCCTAAGCATTTCTGATAATCCTTTGTTTAAATTCTCATAATTTCGCACACCAAAACCAACGGTTAATGCATCAAAATAATTGTCCTCAAACGGTAAATTTTCTGAGTCTCCATATTTCATGGTGATGATGTCATCGAATTTACGTTTTTTCATTTTTTGTCGACCTACATCAAGCATTCCTTCGGAAATATCCATTCCTACAATTTCTTGAGGCTTCAACCGCAAAGACGCTATTGCAAAATCACCTGTTCCTGTTGCTAAATCTAAAATACGTTTAGGATCAACTTCTTTTAGCTCATTGACGGCTTTTCTTCTCCAAATCTTGTCAATTCCTAATGATAAAAAATGGTTCAAAAAATCATATCGTTTAGAAATATTGTCGAACATTTCAGCAACTTCATCTTTTTTGGAGCTATTTTCTTTTCCGTAAGGTTTTACTATTTTCTGTTCAGACATTTCAACCTATTTTTATCAAAGCAACATGAAATGGTAACTTTTTGTTCCTAATTATTTAAAATTTGCTCAACTTCTTCAATCAATTTTTCTTTTGAAATTGAAACCACCCCACTTTCTTCACAAACAAGACCACCGGCAATATTTGAAATCTCTGCCAATTCTTTAACACCAAATCCTGCAATTAAACAAAGTGTAGCTACGGAAATTACAGTATCCCCTGCTCCACTTACATCTGCTATATTTCTAACATGAGCGGTAACGTAATGTTTCTCATTTTCATTTTTAATAAAAACACCATGTTCTGACAAGGTTACAAAAGAAATTGCATTTTTCAATTCCAATTCCAAATCCTTAATTGCCTCTTCAAATGCATTTCTATCATTAGAAAAATTGAAATCCCTTCTCAAACCTTCCTTAAGTTCTTTAAGATTTGGCTTGAACAAGGTCACATTTTGGTATGCTAAAAAATTCTCTTTTTTCGGATCTACACAAGTAATTACACTAAATTCTTTAGCCAAATTTATTATTTTAGCAATAACATCCGCCGTCAATACACCTTTGTTATAATCTTCAAAAATAATTGCATCAACACCTTTATGCAATAACGCTTTGATTCTGTTCACCAACTGTTCAGAATCATTGGCATCAATATCATGTGTTTGCTCGGCGTCAATTCTCAATAAATGTTGATTGTTCCCAATCACCCTGGTTTTAACCGTTGTTTTTCTGATTTCACTAAAAATTAACCCTTCGTGAGAAACACCGGAATCATGCAAAAGCTTAACCAAGCTTTTTCCTGCATCATCATTACCAACAACTGAACAAACAATTGGATTAGCCCCTAAAGCAACGATATTGAGTGCAACATTTGCTGCTCCACCCAATCGTTCTTCAATTTTATCAAGACTAACAATTGGAACGGGAGCTTCAGGGCTAACACGATTTACCTTTCCTAAAACATAGGTATCCACCATAACATCACCAACGACAAGTACTTTTTTGCCATTGAAACGATCAAAATATCTTTTGTAATCTATCATTTAAGTTTATCAAGTGCAATTCTAATTCTTTCCATGGCTGTTTCTAGGACATGATTTGATGCCGCATATGAAATTCTTATACAATTTGGATCACCAAAAGCTTCACCTGTTACTACTGCAACTAACGCTTCGCTTAAAAGGTACATACACAAATCTTCAGCTGATTGGATATTAAAGTTGTTATATTTCTTTCCGAAATAATAGGATACATCAGGAAAAACATAAAAGGCACCATCTGGGACATTAATTTTGATTCCAGGAATACTTTTAAGGGCGTCCAATACCAACTCGCGTCTACCTTTGAAGGCAGCAAGCATATCTTTTAAAACAATTGGGTCTGCTTTTAAGGCTGCAATAGAAGCTTTTTGTGTAATTGATGACGTTCCGGATGTAAACTGACCTTGGATTTTTGTACAAGCATCGGCTATTTCTTTCGAAGCGCCAATATATCCTAAGCGCCAACCGGTCATTGCCCAGGCTTTTGAAACGCCATTAATGGTTACAACTTGATCAAAAATTTCAGAAAACTGCGCTAAACTTTCATGATTTCCTGCAAAATTAATATGTTCATATATCTCATCAGATATCACGGTCAACTGTTTATGTCTTGCAATAACGGCGGCCAATGCTTTCAATTCATCCTTAGAGTATACCGACCCTGTTGGATTGCAGGGGGTTGAAAAAATCATCATCCTTGTTTTATCCGTAATTGCATCCTCTAGCTGTTGCGCAGTTATTTTAAAGTCTGATGAAATATCAGCGTGAATGATAACAGGAGTTCCTTCTGCTAATTTCACAATTTCCAAATAAGAAACCCAATATGGAGCGGGAATAATTACTTCATCACCTTTCTCTATTAAACTCAATACAACATTGGCAATGGATTGTTTCGCTCCTGTTGAGACGACAATCTGATCTTTGGTATAATTTAGTCCATTGTCTCTTTTAAGTTTTTCAACAATCGCTTCTCTCAAATCATCGTAACCGGAAACAGGTGTATATGTCGTGAAATTATTATTCATCGCCTCAATAGCCGCATCCTTAATAAATTGAGGCGTATTAAAATCTGGCTCACCTAAACTCAGAGAAATAATATCCTTTCCTGCTGCTTTTAATTCCCTACTTTTTCTTGACATCGCCAAAGTAGCAGACTCTTCCATCGTGAGCAGTCTTTGAGACAATTTTATCATCTATTCCCAATTTGATTTGTAAAATTAAGCAAACTTACCTCAAGAAATTCTATGAAAGGAGCTAAATTATGTGAAGTAGTCAAGATGCAAATGTGAATAAAACAAACTTGTTTGCGATTTAAATATTTCTTTAACCTTTAAATTTGTTTTGATGCAGGAAAAAGAAAATAAGGTTATCGATGTCGAGAAACTTATTCATAGTAAGAATCCGAAACTAAAGAAATGGCTTCCGGGCTTCATTATCCGATACCTTAAAAAGATTTTACACGAAGACGAGGTGAACCATTTTCTTGAAAATCACAAAAATGATTCTGGTCATGAATTCTGTGAAGCAGCAGTTAATCATCTTGATATGAAAGTGGTTGTAAATGGCATCGAAAGAATTCCTAAAGTTGGACCTGTAGTAATTACAATGAATCACCCTTTAGGAGGAATGGACGCTGTTGCGTTTATCCATGCATTGAAAAATCATCGAAAAGATTTGAAGTTCATTGTTAATGATGTTCTAATGCATCTTACCAATTTGCAACCTTTTTTCGTTGGTGTAAACAAATACGGCAGAAATGAAAAATCTGCAAGGATTCAAATCATGGAACTTTTTGAATCTGATCATGCAATTTGCATTTTTCCTGCAGGACTAGTAAGCAGAAAAAGTAAAGGAATTGTTCAAGATTTAGAATGGAAAAAAACTTTCATGACATATGCCTTGAAATACCAAATTCCGATTTTACCTGTTTACATTGAAGGGGAATTATCTAACTTTTTTTACAGACTTTCCAATTTTAGAAAATTCTTTGGCATAAAGGCAAATGTTGAAATGCTTTATTTAGCAAATGAACTTTTCAAGCAACGGAATAAAACAATCACTTTTGAGGTTGGAGCGCTTATCGATACAAGTCAATTAGACGCAACAAAAGGAGATCATCTTTTAGCACAGGAAATTAAAAGTGAAGTTTATCAAATAAAAAATGAAGGCAGAAGTAATACAACCCATTAATCGTGAGCTATTAAAATCTGAGCTCAAGAAAGAGTTTTTCACAAGAAAAACGAGAAAAGGCGATAACGAAATTTACATTGTAAATAACAATACCGCTCCTAATGTCCTTTTAGAGATTGGACGTTTGCGAGAAGTAACATTTCGTGCATCTGGCGGAGGAACTGGCCTAAGTGTTGACCTTGATGAATTTGATACTGGGAAATATTGTTATGACCAACTTATTGTTTGGTCACCAGAGGATGAAGAAATTGTAGGTGGATATCGTTTTATCCGTTGCGAAAAAGCAATAGATAATATTAAAGACGAAATCCATTTGTCTACCCATCATTACTTCAAATTTACAGATCGATTCGTTAGAAACTATCTGCCTTTCACAATAGAACTGGGTAGAAGTTGGGTGCAACCTAATTTTCAACCATCTGTAAATCCGAGAAAAGGGCTTTTTGCACTGGATAATATTTGGGACGGACTCGGTGCACTTGCTGTTAATAATCCTGACATTCGATATTTTTTCGGTAAAGTGACAATGTATCCTAATTACAATACAGAGGGCCGTGATTTTCTACTTCATTTTATGCATCATTTTTTTCCTGACAATGAAAATTTAATGAAACCTATTCACCCATTAATTCAAAATTATGATAAGGAATATGTGGAAAATCAATTAAAAGGTCTTGATTTCAAAGATGGTTTTAAAGTTTTGAATAGTGCATTAAAGGAAAAAGGTGAGTTTATACCACCATTGGTAAATATTTACATGAACCTTTCTTCAACAATGAAAACATTTGGAACGGCTGTAAATCCAGATTTTGGAAGTGTTGAAGAAACTGGAATATTAATTACAATTGCCGACATCTTTCAGGAAAAGAAAGAAAGGCATATGAATTTTTAAGCACTTTGTTATGTTTAAGTTTTAATTTCGTTCTAACCCCGTTTGAATTCGTTTATGAAAATTTTTCTAGCTTCCCTAATTTCGATTTTTTTCATTTTTCACGGAATACTAGCCCAAAACTTTAAAGTAGTAGAAAAATCTAAATTGCCTATTAAAGAGATTTATTTCGGTAAAGAATCCAAGATAAAAACCAAATACCATGAATTTGAAATCAGTGATTTAATAACGGTTGGCGAATACAAAGTTTTCTTAGAGGCTATGTATAAAGATTCCGGTGAAACGGTCTATAACAAATATGTCCCGCAACCAACCTTGAACGAAAAAACAATTATTGATGCGTTTTGGTCAAACATTAACTTTGACAACGAACCAGCAATTGGCATTACCTGGGAGTCTGCGCAAGCTTATTGTAATTGGAGTGAAAAATTGCAACAGTCAGCGACCAATTATTCTTACAGATTGCCAAATGTATATGAATGGATAATATTCGCAAACCAAGAACTGAATATTAAAAACTTTGGTCTTTATTCAGAATGGACGGTCAACGCGATGGATGAATCAATGTATGAATTGGATGCAAAAAGAAATCCTATTAATATTTTTGAATATGAACACAGCACGGATGACCCCAAAGTTTTAAAAAGAAAAATTGTTCTAGGAGATAACTTCATGGAAAAATTCAAATTTCCTGTTGATGCTGCCATTAGAAGCAATTACGGTGATGAGGGATATAGAACCATAGGGTTCAGAATGGTTAGAACAGTGATTTTAGAAAAATAATTTTCCATGTTAAAGAATTTAATACTCATCATATTTTCAGTTCCTTTTGTCATTTATTCGCAAAAGATTGAAGGATTTATCGACGACAAATTAATATCATTTGAAGTGAAGAACAACCAACTTGATGGCAGCTACACTTCATACCAAAAAACTATAGATTATAAAGGAGAAACCTTATATTGGCCTGTTGTAATAGGTAATTTTTCCAATGGACAAAGAATTGGAATTTGGACATTATATGATGAAAAAGGCAATATCATATTTGAGAGAAATTATAGCAGTCCTTTCGAATTCGAACAAACTACTCCTGGATTACCTGGTAATGATGCAATTAAAGTTCTTTCTAAACCAGTCTACTTTCCTCAAAAAGATTCGAGTGGAATATATAACTATTACCCTTTACAAGAAAGAGAAGTTGCAATTTTGAATCGTAATTGGAGAGAATTGTGGCCAGGATTCAATGCTGAATTGGTTAATCAAAATGTGTTTGATACAATTTTTAAATATTTAGCAAATGGACAATTAAAGGCTTTTTCTCAAGACCAATTTGTTGATACTATTCCAAGAGCACAATTCCAAGAACTGAATAATCTTGAATTGGTAAGTTTTAGAATTAAAGAGGACTTTTTCATCGATAATACAAGACAAATGAGCGAGACCAGAATAATAGGTTTATGCCCGGTTGTCAAGAAAAATAAAGATGCCGAACCTGAAGAATTGTGCTGGATTTATTATCCATGGTTAAGGCCTATCCTTTCTGAGCAAAAGTTGAATATTGCCGATCCCAAAATTGAAAATCTTGAAAACCTCATTTTTTACAGACAGATTAATGGATCAGTTTATAAAGACAACCAAATAAACCCCTTAAGTGAAGAATTTTCTAGAATTCATCCTGCTTTTTACGATTGTTATATTTTTGAGCTAGAACACGATTACTGGAATAAAATTATGGGCAATTAAAATCAAAACTCAGTTACCAACTGATTTTGCTCCACCATTTTACGCAAATTTATCAATGCATAGCGCATTCTGCCGAGAGCTGTATTAATTGAAATATTTTCTTTATCGGCAATTTCTTTGAAAGACAAATCTTCATACAAGCGCATTTTCAAAATTTCACTTTGAGATTCCGGTAAAAAATCAATCAAATTAACCATTTGTGCTTCGAGTTCACGCTGACACCAATCCTCCTGAACATTTTTATCTCCTGAAGACAATGTTGAAAAAATATTGAAGTCATCTCTTTTACTGGATGATTCCGAAATCATTCTTACTTTATTGGCTTTACGGAAGTGATCTATTACCAAATTATTGGCTATTCTCAAAGCCCAAGGTAAGAACTTCCCTTCTTCATTATAATTCCCTAATTTTAAAGTTTTGATGATTTTCACGAAAGTTTCTTGAAAAATATCCTCAGCCAATTCCTGATTGCGAATTTTTAAATAAATAGCACGGTAAATTCTGTCCTTGTGTCTTGACAACAACTCCTCAAATGCTTTTTCATTACCTTCTTGATACAACGTCACCAAAAGACTGTCATCCATACGCTTAGTTACCATAATTTCCTTTTTAGGGTTCTTACTGAATTAAAGCGTAAAATTTGACTATAGGCGCGTTTTTTATTTGATTTGATTGCTAAAATACGTTTTTTGAAATACAAAAACAAAAACTGCCGTTTTTTAACATTTATACATTGGATTTAAACATCCTTTGTAACATACTGTTTCTATCTTTACATTGTAATTGGTACATGCAACATTTCATCGACATAAAAGGCGCTCGCGTGCACAATTTGAAGAATTTATCTGTTCAAATTCCTCATGGTAAAATAACCGTAATAACTGGATTATCAGGTTCTGGGAAATCCTCGCTTGCATTCGATACCATTTATGCGGAAGGACAAAGGAGGTACATTGAAAGTTTATCTTCTTATGCCAGACAATTTTTAGGAAAACTCAATAAACCTGAAACAGACTACATTAAAGGCTTGTCTCCAGCAATAGCAATAGAGCAAAAAGTTATATCAAGTAATCCCAGATCAACAGTTGGAACAACAACAGAAATATATGATTACTTAAAACTATTATTTGCAAAAGTTGGAAAAACTTATTCTCCAATTAGTGGTAATGAAGTAAAAAAACATGGAGTTTCAGATGTAATGGATCAATTGAAAAAATTACCTGAAGGAGAAAAGTTACTCATTGCTTGCCCCTTGGTTCATTTCGGAAAATACGAAACCAAGGAATATATAGAAATGCTTCAAAAGCAGGGGTATCAGAGGTTATTGATTGGAAATGATATTGTAAACATTTCTGATTATGTAAATTTTGAGAAACTAATAAACACTCAGAGCCTCCTTATTATCGATCGCATAATAAATAGTATCGAACCATCATCAATCAATCGTTTTGCAGAATCCGTGCAATTGGCATTTAATGAAGGCAACGGAAATTGTGTAATCGTTAATACGAATACTCAAGAAAAATTTGAATATTCCAACCGATTTGAATTGGACGGAATGGAGTTTCAAATTCCGAATGAACATTTTTTCACTTTTAATAATCCATTTGGCGCTTGCAAAGTTTGTGAAGGATACGGAATGGTAATAGGAATTGATGAGCATTTGGTTTTTCCCGATAAGACTTTATCTATTTACGCTGGCGCAATTGCACCTTGGAAAGGCGATTCTATGAGTGAGTATTTATCTGAATTGATTTTTAATGCCAAGAAATTCGATTTTCCAATTCATCGCCCAATCAATGAATTAACTGAAGAACAATACAATCTATTATGGACTGGGAACAGCTATTTTAGTGGTTTGAATGACTTTTTTAAATTTTTAGAAAGCCAAACCTATAAAATTCAATACCGTGTAATGCTTTCGCGATATAGAGGAAGAACCACTTGTTCATCATGCAAAGGAACACGTCTTAGATCAGATTCCAACTACGTGAAGATTAATGGTAAATCAATATCAGATGTTGTTTTAATGCCTATTGAAGACAGTTTTGCATTTTTAGAAAATATACCTAAAAAAGATTTTGAAGAGCGAATTGTAAAGCGCATATTACCCGAGATCATCAATAGATTAGGCTTTTTAAAGGACGTTGGACTGGGCTATCTTACTTTGAATCGTACATCCAACACATTATCGGGTGGGGAATCACAACGCATAAATCTTGCAACTTCGCTTGGAAGTGCACTCGTTGGTTCAATTTACATCCTTGATGAACCGTCAATCGGACTTCATCCAAGAGATACAGATCGTTTAATAAGTGTGCTTGAAAGATTGAAAAATTTAGGCAATACTGTTATTATTGTCGAACACGAAGAACGCATTATGCAAATCGCTGATGAAATTTTGGACATAGGACCTAAAGCGGGAATTTATGGTGGAACTGTTGTTTTTCAAGGCAATCACGAGCAACTTAAACAAGCAAAAGATTGTCTGACTGCGGACTATCTTAATGAAGAAAAAGTAATAAAAATTCCACAAAAGAGAAAATCATTAAACTCATTTCTCGAAATAAAAAACGCGAGCAGAAATAACTTAAAAAATATCTCCGTTTCAATTCCACTTCATGGTTTAGTAGGCATATCGGGCGTGAGCGGTTCTGGGAAATCGACTTTGGTTAAAGAAATTCTCTACAATTTGATCAGAAAAGAAATTGGACTTATTGGTGATGGAGATAATAGCTCAGCTCAAATTTCTGGTGACTTTAAATCGATAAAAGCTATCGAGTTGATAGATCAAAATCCTATTGGTAAATCATCGCGTAGCAATCCTATTACTTATGTAAAGGCATTCGATGAAATAAGAGAGTTATTTTCTAGACAACCATTGGCAAAGGCCAGAAATTATAAACCTGGTTTTTTCTCATTTAATGTGGAAGGTGGAAGATGCGAAATATGTGAAGGAGAGGGTGAAATCACGGTTGGAATGCAGTTTATGGCTGACGTCCACCTAACATGTGAAACTTGCAATGGTTCTAGATTTAAACAGGAAACCTTGGAGGTGACCTATAAAGGAAAAAGTATTGCTGATGTTCTTGAAATGGATATAAGCACAGCATATGATTTTTTCTATGAAGTTCAAGATAAAATTTCGCTAAAAATTACGGATAAAATAAAACCATTAATCGATGTAGGTCTCGGCTATCTAAAAGTAGGTCAGTCGTCCAGCACATTAAGTGGTGGGGAGGCGCAACGTATTAAGTTGGCATCATTCTTATCTAAAGGCAGTCAATCTGCACATACCTTATTCATCTTTGATGAACCTACTACAGGATTACATTTTCATGACATTGACAAACTCCTTACTGCATTTTATGCCTTAATCAATTGTGGGCATTCCATAGTAGTGATTGAGCACAATACTGATGTTTTGAAGTGCGTAGATTATATTATTGACATAGGTCCTGAAGGAGGAAAAATGGGCGGTCAAATCGTGTTTTGCGGACGACCAGAAGATTTGATTAAAGAAAAAAACAATTGGACCGCAAAATATTTGGCGACAAAATTTAATCAATAAATAAATCTTTTTCCGTCTTAAAAAGTTCATTTTCGCTTCTTGCTATTACTGCTGAAGCCAAACAATTCCCAAGTACGTTTACAGAAGTTCTACCCATGTCCATAAGTGCGTCTACCGCTAGAATAACACTTGCACGTTCAGGATCCAGACCAAGAGAGGCAACTGTGCTTGCCAAAATAACAAACGAGGCACCTCTAACTCCAGCAACACCTTTACTGGTAAGCATCAATACCAAGCACATTGTAATTTGTTCGGTAATGGACAAATGCACTCCACACATTTGAGCAACGAAAACACTTGCCAAAGAAAGGTATAAAGTTGTACCATCTAAATTGAAACTGTATCCTGTTGGTATAACGAAACCGGCTATCTTTTTAGGAACGCCAAATTTCTCCATGTTTTCCATAGCTTTTGGTAAGGCCGCCTCACTACTTGCGGTAGCAAATGCCAATGTAACTGGTTCAGCAACAGCTTTTAGGAATTTCTTTAATGGAATTTTAGCTGCCATTGCAATTGGCACCAGCACTAAAAGAACAAATACAATTAGAGCGACATACAAGGTGCCTACCAATTTCATAAGACTTATGAGCACATCTACACCAGATTTTGCAACAGTACTAGCCAAAGCGCCAAAAACTGCAAGAGGAGCCACATACATAACTATATCAGTAAATTTGAACATCACCTCCGCCAAACTTTCACTAAAATCTAACATTATTTTTTTGTGATGATTATTTTTCACCATACCTAAACCAATAGCAAAAATGACAGAAAATACTACAATTTGAAGCACCTGATTTTCAGCTATCGATTTGGCAATGTTTTCTGGAAAAATTTCAACGAAATGATCTTTAGCTTCCACCTTTTGAGCCAGCAGCTCCTGAGATTTGGCCTTATCCTGCTGTCTCGCTTGCACCTCTACACCGACCCCAGCTTGAGAAACATTTATGGCAAGTAAGCCGATGAACAAAGCCAATGTGGTTACAATTTCGAAATATAAAATACTCTTCAATCCGATTCGCCCTACTTGTTTTAAATTGCTGTGACCGGCAATCCCAATAACTAAAGTGGCAAATATTAAAGGTGCTACTAACGATTTAATTAGACGTAGAAAAATTTTCCCAAAACGTTCCATTTCCAGAGAAAAATCAGGAAAATCCATACCTACTTCAACACCTAAAATCATAGCAGAAAAAATCCACAATGAAAGTTTCTTTCTTTTAAAGGCTATCAAAAATAAAAAGGCCATCAATAAATATCGAATTACCTTGAAAGGCATCGGATCCATTTCACTTGCTAAGCCTTCAATAAAAAAGAATAGCCCTATGTGCGCAAAAGCAAGTATATACCAGAAAATGGTATAGTATGATTTAAAAATTTTCATGAGGTGAAGATAATAAATGAATACAAATAATTACGATTTGCAGTCATCTGCCGAACAAAGAAAGAAATAAATAA